>JAJFGI010000366.1 GCA_021776215.1 Kiloniellaceae bacterium
GGCGAAGCTGAGCGCATGGACGAGAGCACGGACCCGACTTTTCGCACTTAGAGGTTGTGACTACGGCTCTCCGACCGTAGAACCGGCATAGTACGACATGCCGGGGCGGTTTCTTTTGCACCGACACCATCGGGCGGCCGCAGCGAGTTCGGCTTGTCGTCATGATTGGGCACAAGGTTACGGGGGGAGAGATATCCGATGCTGAAGGAATTCAAGGAATTTGCCATGCGCGGCAATGTGGTCGACATGGCCGTCGGCATTATCATTGGCGCCGCGTTCGGCAAGATCGTCAGCTCGTTGGTCGCCGACATCATCATGCCACCCATTGGGGTGCTGCTCGGCAACGTCGACTTCAGCGAATTGTTCATCAATCTGTCGGGTCAGACCTATGCCTCCCTTGCAGAGGCCAAGGACGCGGGCGCCGCGACAATCAACTATGGCATCTTCATCAACACGGTCATTGATTTTGTCATCGTCGCCTTTGCCATATTCATGGTCATCCGCATGATGAACCGCATGAAGCGCCAGGAAGCGCCGGCGACGCCGACGACCAAGAAATGTCCGTACTGCCTGTCCACGGTGCCGCTCAAGGCCACCCGATGCCCGGAATGCACATCGGAATTGAAGGCCGCCTAGCCGTCAGCGTGTCGCGGCGGTTTCGGTGCGCAAAAGCGTTGAATGCATCCAGCCAAGCGGGCTATCGGAGCCCGGCGCGGCAATCTGCACCCACTCGCCGCGGCGCCGTATCTCCTGAACCGCGGTATTTCGCGGCAGGCTATCCAATGCGGTTGACTCTGGCGACGCCTCGGCACGGATAACCGCCGCCTCCGCGCGTACGTACAACAGACGCTGATCCGTCGTTCTGTCGGCCGAGACAGCCCGCTCGAGAACGGCCCTGGGGTCTGTGCCCGTGCGGACCATCTGGACAGCCGCGGCCACCACGAGCCCGGCGCAGAGCACGGCCACCACGGCCCGCCGTCGGCCGGGGCGCAATCCGGCGATCCGCTGTTTCACCTGCACGGTTTTGTGCCGCTGTCGCTCTTCGGTTTTGCGCCACACCTCGATTTTTGCCTGCTTGCGCCGCGCCTGCGTATCTTCCTTGGCCGTTTCGATATCCTTTTTGGCATCCGCGGTAGCCCGGCGCGCGCTGATCTCCCTCTGCCATTCGGCGTCGGCCTCGTGCTGTGCGGCCGCCACCGCCGGCGCCGCCGGCCTGGCGTGTTTCTCCGCGGTCGCTTGCCTGGCGGTTTCGATTTCGGCCTGCCAGATCTCTTGGGCCTTGGCCAGCCGCGCCTTTTCATCCGCCTTCCAGCGTTCTTCGGCCTTCTTCAAGCGCTCCCGCGCTTCGCCGTCGAAAGCGGCCCGGATTTCCCCGACCCGCCGCTCGACGTCGATCCGCCACTGAGCTTCGGCCTGGCTCAGCCGGTGTTCCGTCTCGGCCTCCCAAACCGAGCGGGCAGCGGCCAGGGCATCCTCGATGTTGGCGGCAGATTGCGGACCGGCGACCGAGGGGCCGCGGTCGCGCCCACTCTCCAAAGCGGCGCGGGTCTTTGCCAGGTGCATTTCTTCCTCGGCGCTCCAGCGTGCCTTGGCATCGCCGAGCTTCTGCGCCAGCTCGGCCTGCCAGCTTGCCTCGGCCTGGGCGAGCCGCTGCTCGGCCAAGGACGCCCAGGCCGCTTTGGCTGCCGCCAGCCGGTCGCCGGCCTGCTTGTCCCAGACCGCCTTCTCCGCCGCCAATTGGCGCCCCTCTTCTTCCTGCCAGGCCGCTTTGCGGGCGGCGAGGCGCTTTTCGGCGGCCGCTTGCCATTCGGCTTCCAGAACGCTCGTGCGGGCGTCGGCCTCGGCCTGCCAGGTCGCCTTCAGGGCCGACAATCGTTGCGCCTCGCCCGCGCTCCACGACGCTTCGGCGGCGGCGAGCCGTTCGCTCTCCAAAGCGGCCCATTGTTCTTTCGCGCGGCTCAGGCGCTGATCCGACTCGGACTCCCATTTTTTCTTGGCCGAGGCCAACCGTTCCTGCTCGATCCCCGGATCCGGTTCGGTCTCGGGCGGGCGCACGACCATATCGAAGAGAGCCACCGTATTGGCGACGTCGAACCCCTCATCGTCGAAGCGCAAGACCCGGACCGCCAGAACGTGGTCCCCGCCCCTATGTTCGGGGGGATAGAAGGTCAGGCCGTCCAAGTCCTCGCGCGAGAGCGACCAGGTCTTGTCCCAGTTGTTGGTGCCAGCCGACAGGGCGGCGCCCGTGGGCATCCCTTCGACGATGACGGATATTTGCCCCGTGACCCGACGTCTGGACAGCTCGGCCCGGATGTCGAGGGCAATAGGTTCGCGTTGGCGGCCTTTGGCTGTCACGCCGGGCGGCTCCGTCTCTTGCTAGGACACCTCTTCGCCTGGGCCGACGGCAAGGGGGCCCTTCCCGGCCTGGGGACCCAGACGCCGATTCCGGGCCGAACCCAGATCGTTGCCATAGTATTAAGGACAATGGTGAAGGATTGGTTGCCGAGGGCCCGATCCTGGGCCGCGAATCAGCCGCAGATAAGCCTGAAATAGGCTTGAAATAGCCCTGAAATAGCCCTGGGATCCCTCAGGCGACCGCGCCGGCCGCCAACATATCCTCGATGGCCGCCGCCGCGTAGCCATGCTGTTGCAAGACTTCGCGGGTATGCTGGCCGAACACCGGCGCGCCCATGTCGACTTTGCCGGGAGTCTCCGAAAACTTGACCGGCAGGCCGATGGCGCTGACCGGACCGAGGCGGCTGTGCTCGGGCGCCACGACCATGTCGCGCGCGACGGTTTGCGGATCGGCATGCATTTGCGCGATATCGAGAACCGGCCCGGCCGGCACGCCGGCGGCCTCGAACCGTCCCAGCCAGTCATCGGTGGCCCGTGTACAGAGGATTTCGCTCAGCTTCGCCTCCAGCGCGGCGAGATGCGCCTGGCGACCGGCGTTATCGGCAAAGCGCGGGTCATCGGCCAATTCCGGCGCCTCGATCGCGTCGAGCAGGCGCAGCCAGTTGGTCTGGTTAGCAGCGCCCAAGGTCAGCCACCCATCGGCGGTGCGGAAGGCCTGATAGGGCGCGTTGAGCGGGTGCGCCGAGCCCATCGGACCCGGCGACCGGCCGGTGGCAAAGGCGATGGCCGATTGCCAGTAGGTATGAACGATGCCGGCCTCGAACAGCGACGTATCGACCCGCTGGCCACGCCCGGTCCGCTGGCGCTCGAACGTGGCGGCGAGGATCCCCATGGCGGCCAGAATACCGGCGGTGATATCCGTCACCGGCGCCCCGACCTTCACCGGCGGCCGCCCCTCGCCCTCGCCGGTGATGCTCATCAGGCCGCTCATGCCCTGGGCGATGAGATCGAAGCCGCCGCGCTCGGCATACGGGCCGGTGCGGCCAAAACCCGAGATCTCGCAATAGATGAGACCGGGGTTCGCCTCGCGCAGGCTCTCGTAGCCGAGGCCGAGGCGCTCCATGGTGCCCCGCCGGTAATTCTCGATCACCACGTCGGCATCGCGCAGCAGGCGGCGCACGACCTCGCGTCCGGTGTCACTCTTCAAGTCGACGGCGATGCCGCGCTTGTTGCGGTTCATCATCATGAAGGCGGCCGACTCGCCGCCTATGTCCGGGGGCAGGAAGCGGCGCGAATCGTCGCCGCCGGTGATCTTCTCTACCTTGATCACATCGGCGCCCATGTCGGCCAGCATCAGGCCGCACACGGGACCGGCCATGATATGCGCCAGTTCGATGACCTTCAGCCCGGCCAGCGGGCCTTGCCGGCCGGTCACGGCTCAACGCCCCTTGAACAGCGGCGGTTTCTTTTCCAGGAAAGAGCGGTAGCCGATCTGGAAATCCTCGGTCGCGTAGCAGGCATAGCCCTCGTCCAGTTCCGCCGCGCTCAGGGGCTCGGGCCGGGCCAGGCGGTTCACGAACTTCTTGTGCCAGCGCGCCACCAGCGGCGCCCCCTCGGCAATCCGCTGTGCCGTCGCCATGGCCTCTGACTCGACCTTCGCATCCGGCACAACGCGGGTCACCAGGCCTTTCTCCTTGGCCTCGGCGGCACCGAAGACCCGGCCTTCGAGCAGGATCTCCAAGGTCACGGCGCGGCCGACCAAGGCGAGCAACCCCTCGATCTCCGGATAGGCCATGACCAGGCCGAGACGCTTGATCGGCACACCGAAGCGGCTGGAGTCGCCGCAAATGCGCAGATCGCACAGCGCCGCCAGCTCCAGGCCGCCGCCCACGCAGATGCCCTCGATCAAGGCCACCGTCGGGTGCGGCGACTCCTTCACCGCGTTCAGGGCAAGGTAGAGGTCCTCGCCGTAGGCCTTGGCTTGCTCCGGGGTCGAGCGCACGCTTTCGAATTCGCCGATATCGTTGCCCGGCGAGAACGCCTTGCCCCCTGCCCCGCGGATGACGATGCAGCGCAAGTCGGTATCCCCCGTCAGCGCGCGCATCGCCTCACCCAGTTGCCGCCACATGGGCTTGCTCATGGCGTTCAAGCGATCCGGCCGGTTGAGGGTGACGGTGGCGATCGGTCCGTCGCGTTGGGTCAAAACAAGATCGGTCATAGCCTTGTCCTTTTTCATTGCCGCCCTGCGAAGCGACTTTCACGTTGTCGCCAGCGCAGTCACCCTCTCCGGGCGGCGCTTTCCTACTTCGGCGAAAGCGTCCGCAAGTATGCCACGATCGCATCCATGTCCTGCGCCGCGATGTTCTTGTAATAGACGACCGGCATGGGTGGCAAAAGACTCGTCCCGTCGGGACGCGTCCCGCGTGCGATTGCAGCTTTGATGTCATCATCGCTCCAATGCCCGAGATTTGTCGGCGTGATGTTCGCGGACGCACTGGTGCCCCATGGTCCGTAAAACGCGAACCCCCCGGCGCCGAGCTGGTTTGCCACGTCTGGGGCACCGTCTGGTCCCGCCGGCGAATGGCATTCAACGCAATGTCCCAACGGACCGGCCAGATAGGCGCCGTAAGCCACCTTGTCGTCTCGGGCCGCCGCCGCCACGGCGCCGACCGGCGGGCCGTAGGACGGTGGCAACGGAAAGCTGTACTGCGGTCTGTCCACGGCGTTGCGGACCGGCTTGACGGAGCGCAAGTAGGCGACGATGGCGCGCGCATCCTCGTCCGACATATTGCGATACCAGACGAACGGCATGGGCGGGCCCATGATCGACCCATCGGGGCGACGGCCTTCACGGATGGCGTCGATAATCTGCTGATCGGTCCACTCGCCGATACCGGTCTCGGCGTCCGGCGTGATATTCGGCGTGTAGACCGTAAAGGCAGGCTGCTCAATCAGCAAACCGCCGGCCAACTCCATATCGTTGACCGGGCCGTTCGGCGTTTGCTGCGTATGACAGTTGCCGCAGGCCACAATGCTGTTCACCAAATACGTGCCACGCTCGAGCAGAGTTTCCGCCCGGGCGGCCAGAGCCCCCAAAAAAAGGACACAAGAAAGGATAAGGCAGGCACCCGTGTCGCGCCCAAAAATCCACCGCATCTTCGTCAACCCTTCTAGGCAGTTGCGACGTTTCGACGTCTTGGGAAGGCCGGGTCCGCGGTTTATGTACGGCAGGTCCGCCCGCGGCTCTCCCGGCGAGGGCGCGAGTGGTATCACAACCGATGGCCGGCGCGCTATCAGGAATATTTTCCTTGTCCCCGGCAACAGAACACCGCCTCCCTAACGGTAGAAATACTCCACCAGGCTCATGGGGACCGCCGGGACATATGTAACCAGCACCAGGATCGCAACCAGAACGGCGACAAATCGCACGTTGACCTTACTGACTTCCCAGATGCCGGCCTTGGCCACGGAACATGCCGTGATCAGAACGCTGGCGACCGGCGGAGTCTGTTGGCCGATACCCAGATTCAGGGTGACCACCAGGCCGAAATGCACCGGATCGATACCGACGGCATTGACCAGGGGCATAACGATGGGCACCACCAGAATAATCGCCGCGGCGGAATGCAGGAACAGGCCGATCGCCAGGAAGAAGACATTGAGCAGGGCCAGCACCGCATAGCGGTTGTCAGTCCAACCGATAATCGCCGCCGCCAGTTTCTGCGGCACCTGCTGCTCGGTTAGGTAGACGCCAAGTAGGGCGGACGCCGCGACCAGGAGCATGACCACGGCCGTCTGCACGGCGCCATCGATCATCGCGTCGCGCAAAGTCGCCCAGTCGAGCTCCCGATAGATGACGCCGCCAATGAACAGGGCGGCAACCACGGCCAGGCCGGCACCCTCGGTCGCGGTGACGATGCCGCCGAATATGCCGCCCAGGATGATGATCGGCAGGATCAACGCCCAGGCCGCCTCGCGAAAGGTCGCCCAGACCCGGCGCAACTGGAACACCTCGGCGACCGGCCAGTCATGGCGCACCGCCATCCAGTACGCCACCCCCATCATGCCGAGGCCGCCGAGCAAGCCCGGAATGATCCCGGCGACGAACAGTTGCACCACCGAGCTGTCGGACATGACCGCGTAGAGAATCATCGGAATCGACGGCGGGATGATTACCGCCAGGGTCGCGGACGAGGACGTGACCGCGGCGGCGAAGGCGCGCGGGTAGCCCTTCTTGCGCATGGCCGGGATGAGGATCGAGCCCAGCGCCGCCACATCGGCGACCGCCGACCCCGAAATCTCGGCGAAGAACAGCGAGGTGCCGATGTTCACCATGGCCAGGCCGCCACGGACGAACCCGAGCAGAGCCGAGGCAAAGGCGATCAGCCGCCGCGACAATCCGGACGAGTTCATGATCGCCCCGGCGAAGATAAACAGCGGGATCGCCAGCAAGGGAAAGTTGGTGGCACCGTCGAACATCACCAGGGCGACATTGGGCAGAATGGCCGGCCCCTGGCTGAGCACCATGGCGATAACCGCGACAAGGCCGAGAGCCACGGCGATAGGCACATTGAAAAGGATCAAGGCGAACAGCCCGGCGATCATCACGGCGAGGATCATCGCGCCCCCTCATCGGCCGTGTCGGGGTTTCCATCGCGCAGATCGCGCCATTGCCGCGGCGCACTGAGCGCCTGGCAGATCATGAACAGCACCGCCCCAATGGGAATCACCGACTGGGTCAGGCGGACCGGTATCCAGTTGAGACTGACGAGCGTATCCCCCGCCAGGACCTGCAGAACAACCCAGCCGGTCCAGGCGAGCACGGCAAAAAAAGCGATGACGCAGAGTTCAGCGAACACGAACGCGGCGAACCGCATCCCCAGCGGCAGCGCCCGCACCATGCCGTCGAAACCGATATGCGCCCGCTTCAATGCCGCCAAGGCGGCGCCGTAATAGGTAAGCCAAGCCAGCAGAATGGAGGCGATCTCGTCATACCAGACGAGTGACGAGCCGGCCTTGCGATAGATCACCGCCATCACGACGACGACAGTCAAGGTGATCATCAGGACGATGACGAACGTCTGCAGCGCGCGCTCAAGCACCGCGGATATCCGCGCCAGCATCGTCTGGTGTCCCCCCAAGGCGCTACCCGCGCTCACGGCCGCTCGCCGAGCCGGCCGCGAGCGCGGGGTGTGGTCCTACGACCCGTCGGCGAGACGCAAGGCTGTCTCGACCATCTC
>JAJFGI010000367.1 GCA_021776215.1 Kiloniellaceae bacterium
GATGCTTGACTTGGTCTCTGTCTCCGACGACCTTCTTGCATGCCAATCGGTACAATCTATCAAATTGGGGGATAGGACATGGTTTCTCTCTCGCCGGAGCTGTTCTGGCTGACCCTAACGGCACTGATGACGGCCGTCATCTGGATTCCCTACATTCTCAATCGGATTGCCGAGATGGGCCTGTGGGCGGCCCTGCGGAATCCGGCACCGGATGCGCATGCCCGGGCCGCGTGGGCCAACCGCATGCAGGCAAGCCACGTCAACGCGGTCGAGAACCTGGTGGTTTTCGCGCCGCTGGCGATTGCCGTTCACGTGACCGGCATGGGCACGTCGACCACGGCGGTGGCGGCGGCCACATACTTTTTCGCCCGCCTTGCGCACATTCTGGTCTATACGCTCGGCATTCCGGGGCTGCGGACGACCGCGTTTTTCATCGGGTTTCTGGCGCAGGTCGTTCTGGGGCTCACGCTGCTTGGCTGGATGTGATGGGCGGCCAACCGGCTAAGAGTCGGCCAGCCGGTCAAGACGCAGGCGGTGGCGGGCGTCGCTGAGGCGGCGCGCGCCGGCGTGGACGGCGGTGACGACCCCGATGCCGGTGCCGCCGGCAATCAGGAACATGATCAGGATCTGGTACTTGATCGCCTCCATGGGATCGACGCCGGATAGGATTTGGCCGGTCATCATGCCGGGCAGCGAGACCACGCCCGCCGCCGACATGGCGTTCACGATGGGGATGAGGCCGTTGCGCACCGCGGTGCGGACCAATGGCCGAAAGGCGGAGCCCCGCGTCTCGCCGAGGGCGAGCATGGTCTCGATGGCCGGGCGCTCGCGCTTGATCTGGCTGGTCAGGGTATTCAGGCCGACGGCGATGCCGGTCATGGTATTGCCCAGGATCATGCCCAATAGGGGAATGGCATAGCGCGGGTGGTACCAGGGATCCGGCTGGATCTGAGTGGCCAGGGCGAACAGGGTCACCAGGGTGCCGGCGAACAGCACCGACGACGTGCCCAGGCCATAGGCCCACCAGCCGCGAAAGCGCCGCTCCTGCCGGCCCATCACCTCGCGCCCGGCGAACAGGATCATGACCAGCACGGCCAGGGCGGTCAGCCCCGGCGAAACCAGCTCGAAAAGGGTCTTGAGCACTAGGCCGACCAACCCAAGCTGCACGCACATGCGCGCCGCGGCAATGAGGAACTGCCGCTCCATCGCCAGGCGCAACCAGATGGAAAGGCCGGCGTTGAGCACTAGCAGCAGCGCCGCCAACGCCAGTTCGGTGTAATCGAGCGTGATATAGGTGGAGGTGGCGGTCATGGCTCGACCACCTCCACGCGCCCCTTGCGCACGCGCAACTGACGATCGCCCAGGCGCGTTGCCAGCTCTTCGTCATGGGTAGCAAAGAGTAAGGAGTCTCCGGCGCCGATGCGCTCCCGCAGCAAGGCCTCCACCGCCCGTGTCGATCCTTGGTCGAGGCCCGAGGTGGGCTCGTCGAGCAGCAGCACTTTTGGCGCTTGCACCAGGACCCGCGCGAGCGCAATGCGGTGCCGCTCGCCGGTGGAAAGTTCCGCCACCGGACGTTCCATCATCGGTGCCGGCAGCATCAGCCGCGGGAACAGGGCACGGCCCAGCTCCGGCTGCGGAAAATGATCGGCGACCCGGTCGCTCCACCAGCCCGGCTCGGCCGGCAGATAGGTGACCTGGCGGCGCCAGGCCGGGGCCGGCATGGATTCGCGGCTGGCCCCGTCGAGGCTGACCTGACCCTCGTTTGGGTCGAGATCGGCGATGGCGCGCAACAGCAGCGTCTTGCCCGACCCGGACGGACCGAGCACCGCCAACGCCTCGCCATCGGCGAGATCGAAATCGAGCGGCTCGAGGCCGGGGCGTGTTAGGGCGCGGACATTCAGCATGGAGCGGCGCCAGCTTAGTCGGCCATCGGCCGTTGGGAAACGCGCAATTTACTTGCGCCCGGCGGCGGCTGGCCCGCACCATGCGCCGCCGCCAACGTGACCGGAGCCCGAATGCCCCCCCAGACCGTTCCGCCGATCGCCTACGTGCTGCTCGTCGTGTTGGCGGCAATCTGGGGGGCATCGTTCCTGTTCATCAAGGTGGCGGTCGAGGCCATTCCGCCCATGACCTTGGTCGCCGCGCGCTTGGTTCTGGCGGCCGCCGCGATGCTCGTCTATCTGTGGGCCGTGGGCCGGCGCCTGCCTCGGGACGGCGCCATATGGCGTGACTTTTTGGTCCTGGCGGTGGCCGGCAACATCGTGCCGTTCGCCCTCATCAGCTATGGCGAAGTGGTCATCGATAGTGGCTTGGCGGCGATCCTCATGGCGATCATGCCGTTGTCCTCCCTGGCCCTCGCCCACGTATTCACCCGGGATGAACGGTTGTCGCCGGCGAAGGTGGCGGGAATGGTTGTCGGCTTCGCCGGCATTCTGGTTCTCGTCGGCCCGGATGCCCTGGCGGGCCTGGGGCGCGAGGTGCTGGCGCAGATCGCGGTCGCCGGCGCCGCCGTCTGTTATGCCATCTCCAACGTCTATACGCGGGTGCGCGGTGTCGTCAATTTGCCGGCCTCCGTCACCAGTGCGGGGGTGCTGCTGTGCGCCGCTGTCCTGGCGATCCCGCTGAGCTTGATCGTGGACCGTCCGTGGACCTTGGTGCCGACCACCGATTCGCTGATCGCCCTGGTGATCCTGGCCCTGGTGTGCACGTCGCTGGCCTATCTGATTCTTTTTCACCTGATTACGACGACGGGGGCGACCTTCGTGGCGTTCATCAACTATCTGGTCCCCGTGTTCGGCGTCGCGTGGGGAGCGATTTTGTTGCACGAAACCGTGCGGCCCGGCGCGCTGGCCGGTCTGGGGCTCATCCTCGCCGGCATTGCCGTCAGCCGGCTGCGTATGCGCCGCCATGGACAGCGCGGCGAAGATTCGCGATAAACGGGCCCCATGAATAGCCGTCATGCCACAACCCTTCGCGTGAGTCTTCTGGGCGTCGTTGCGTTCGTCCTGGCCGCGTGCACCACAACGCGGCCGATTCCCGTGGATCCGTCCAAGCCCATGGTGCGCGCCCTGGAAATCGAAGAGCCGGAAGCTACACCCGGGCCGACCATCGTCGCCGTCTGCTACAACAGTATGATCAACAGCGACGCGGAAATCGTCGCCGAGGCGCAATGGTCGTGCCCGGCGGGACGGTTGACAGAGCGCCAGGACGATTGGGTCTGGACGCGCTGCCCATTGTTGCAGCCGGAGCGGGCGAATTTCGTCTGCGTGCCGGAACAGCGTCCG
>JAJFGI010000368.1 GCA_021776215.1 Kiloniellaceae bacterium
CGGTGGACGCCGTGATGCCGAGGTCGCGGTACTCGAAAAACCCGCGCAGGCCGCCACCTTCGAACGTACTATCCGCCGCATGGCTGACTGAGAGCTTCATCGTGTGGTTCCCTCCGTCCTATTCCAAGATCGCCCGGCCGATGATCAGGCGCTGGATGTCCGAGGTGCCTTCGTAGATCTGGCAGACGCGGACGTCGCGGTAGATGCGCTCCACCGGAAAATCGGCCAAGTAGCCGTAACCGCCGTGAATCTGGATGGCATCGGAACACACCCGCTCCGCCATTTCCGAGGCGAACAGCTTGGCCATGGCCGCCTCCTTCAGGCACGGGCGGCCGGCATCGCGTAAGGACGCGGCGTGCAGCACCATCAACTCCGCCGCCTGCAACGACGTGGCCATATCGGCCAGGCGGAAGGCCACCGCCTGATGCTTGGCGATGGCCGTGCCGAAGGCCTGGCGCTCCTGCGCGTAAGCCAGGGCCGCCTCGTACGCGGCGCGAGCCATGCCGGTCGCCTGCGCGGCGATGCCGATCCGCCCGCCTTCCAGATTGGACAGGGCGATGCGATATCCCTCGCCCTCCTCGCCCAGGAGAAGATCGGGCGTCAAGCGCATGTTGTCGAATACAATCTGGCAGGTATCGGAGGCCTTCTGACCGAGCTTTTTCTCGACGCTGGCCACTTGATAGCCGGGGGTATCGGTGGGCACGATAAAGGCACTGATTCCCTTCTTGGCGCGCGCCGGGTCGGTCACCGCGAAGACAATGGCCACCTGGGCATTTTGGCCCGAGGTGATGAACTGTTTCACACCATTGAGCACATAGTGGTTGCCGTCCCGCTCTGCCCGCGTCTTCAGCGCCGAGGCATCCGATCCCGCCTGCGGCTCGGTCAGGCAGAAGGCAGCCAGCATGTCGCCGGCGGCCATGGGCCGCAGGAATCGCTCCTTCTGCTCCGCCGTGCCGTACTTCAGCACCGGCATGCAACCGACCGAGTTGTGCACCCCCATGATGGTCGAGCACGAGCCGTCGCCGGCAGCGACCTCCATAAGGGCCAGGGCATAGGCCACGTGATCGGCGCCGGCACCGCCCCATTCCTCTGGCACCAGCATGCCGAGGAAGCCGAGGCGCCCCATCTCCGCCACGGCCTCGGCAGGAAAGCGCGACTCCCGATCCCACTCGCCGGCGTGCGGCGCCAGGCGCTCGCGGGCGAACTGACGCGCCGTATCGCGGATCAGCACCTGTTCCTCGGTCAGGGTCTCGGGCTGTGTTGATGACATCGATTTTCCATCCGGCGGCGGCTCCCAAACGCCAGAGTAGCCGTCCCGCCCCCGCCCGGTCCAGCCGAAGCCGTGCCGTACCGGCGCTGCGCCCTTGGTCCGACCGGCCTGTGCCGACTATGATCCGGGAAACTGGACTCAGCAGGAAGGACCGCCGGGAATGCTCCTCAAGCTCGAAAACGTCCTCAACCAAGCGGAGGTGGCCGATATCCGCCGTATTGTCGAAGCGGCCAAGTTTATCGACGGCGCGATCAGCGGCAAGGCAACCCTGAAGAAGAACCTGCAGGCCGCCCGCGGTACGGAAGAATTCGGCACCGCCATCCAGAAGGTCGTCGGCGCCCTGATGGCGCGGCCGGATTTCAAGGACTATGCCGTCCCCAAGCAGATCACCCTGGAATTCAACCGGTATGACCCGGGCATGTTCTACAAGAACCATATGGACGCGCCGCTGATGGGCGGCGTGCGCAGCCAGCCGATCCGCTCGGACCTTTCCTTCACCGTCTTCCTGACCGATCCGCGCACCTATGACGGCGGCGAGTTCGTGCTGCAGACCCCATACGGCGAACAGCGCGTGAAGGAAGAGGCCGGCAATGCCATCGTCTATCCGTCCAACATGATCCACCGCGTCGATCCGGTGCAAAGCGGCATCCGCTGGGCGGCGGTGGGTTGGCTCCAATCCATGCTTCGCGACCCGGCGCAGCGCGATATCCACTACGAGGTTAGCCGCCTGCGCGAACAGGTCGTGACCGCCTTCCCCGACTCCGAACTGCAGGAACGCTTCGACCGCCTGCAAGGCAACCTGCTGCGCCTGTGGGCGGAGGTGTAGGCGGCGGTGAGACGGCGCTAGCGGTATAGATCGGCTCGGCTGGGCGGAACCGCCGGCGGACCCTTCGCCGACTTGCCGGCCAGGGTCTGATAGATCCGTAGCGATCCGCGACGGAAAGCGAGCGAAACACCGCCTAAATAGGCGACCCAGATACGATAGGTCGCGGCGCCGACGAGGCCGACCGCCTCCTCCCGCCGGGCGGTCAGGCGCTCGCACCAGGCCCGCGTGGTCTTCTCGTAGTGGGCGCGCCATGCTTCCACGTCGTGGACCTCGAAGCCGGCCCACTCCATCTCCGCGATCGTGTGGCCGATGTCGTCAAGCTCCCCGCCGGGGAAGATGTACTTCTGTATCGCCCGCTTCTCCGGACGCTTGGAGAAACGCTTCTCCTTGCGCTTGGCGCCGCGCGAAATGGCATGGTTCAGGAACAGACCGTCCTCCGCCAGCAGTGCCCGCGCCTTGCGGAAATACGCCGGGATATTGTCGAGCCCGATGTGCTCGTACATGCCGATCGAGGCGATCTTGTCGAATTGGCCGCCAAGGTCCTGGTAGTCCATCAGTTCCATGGTGATCCGGTCGGCCAGCCCCAGCCGGACGACTTTCTCCCGCGCGAAAGCCAGCTGCGCCTCCGACAGGGTCACGCCGTGCCCCCGCACCCCATGGTGCTTTACTGCGTGACACAATAGCCCGCCCCAGCCGCAGCCGATGTCCAGGAAGCGGTCGCCGGGTTTCAGGCGCAGCTTGCGGCAGATCATCTCCAGCTTGGCCGTTTGCGCATCCTCCAGGCTGGTCTCCCAGGTCGGATAGTAGGCGCACGAATACTGCATCTCGGGATCGAGAAAGAGCCGATAGAACGGGTTGCCCACATCATAGTGGAACTGAATGAAGCGCTTGTTGTCGCCCGCCTGCCGGCCTGCGCCTTCGGCGCCGGCGCCGATGGCGCGGCCGGTGTCCGGATGATCGCCCTTGGCGACGAGCAGCGGCCAGAGCGTTTTGGCCATGGCCCATTTGTCGATCCGCCGCAGGCGTTTTCGCGAGCCGCCGATGTCGATCAGGGTGCCACCTTCGATATCAATGCGGCCATGGGCATAGTGGCGGATCACCCGATCCAACGTCGGGCGGCGCAAGAGCGAGGGGAGTACCCCTGGCGAGTTGATCCGGATCGCCAGCCCCGGCACGACCTCGCGCCCAAGCGGTTCCAGCGAGCCGTCCCATAACCGGACCGAGAAATGACCATCCAGCGCCTCGCGGACCATTCCGATGGCGCGACGCGCGGCGTCGAGCTGCCGATCCTCCCTCTCCTCGCCCATTCACATACCCCGCTCGGCACCAGTCCCCATGGGGGCGGACGCTAATGGAGAAACCCACGAATGGCGAGGCCGATGGAACGGAAGCCCGGCATCAACGCGGACAATCCTCGGTATCGCCCCCGCGACGCCGGATGACCGAGCCCCTTGGTCGATTGCAAGCGCCACCCGATCAATACGTCCGGTACAGTCCAGGCACCCGCCGGCTCGGCCGGCGCACAAAGTCCTCAAGAGATTCCGAAAACCCTTGTATTTACAGGGATACGGCGTTATATATTCACCAGACGTTTCGCATTTGTTTAGTAATACCTGAACAACCAATCGACCGGTTCGCTTAGCTTCCTACTGACATTGTGAACGTTACAACCAACCGCGCCGTTACATGATGTGCGGTGCGATTTTCATATTTGTTAGAGGTTAAGACTAATGGCAACCGGAACAGTTAAGTGGTTCAATTCCATCAAGGGGTTTGGGTTCATCGAGCCCGAGGATGGGTCAAAGGACGCGTTCGTCCACATATCCGCCGTCGAGCGCGCCGGACTCACCAACCTGAATGAAGGCCAGAAGGTTTCCTATGACCTGCAGTCGGGTCAGAACGGTAAGTCCTCGGCCGAGAATCTTTCGGTCATCGACTAATTCCGCCTAGCGCCGCCCCCCGCTTCGGCGGGGGGCGGCCGCCGGCCCGGGCCATGGCACCGGGCGCCAGGCCAGCGGGCAAACCGGCTGGCACCCCACAACGATAGACGCCGCACGTGGCGGCCTGCCTCTAACCACAGGAGTGCCGTCATGCTGAATGCGACAAGATCGAAGGCCGAGGAAAGGTTCGCCAAGGCCAAGCACCAAGAGACTCAGGCTCTGAAAGAGCGGGAGAAGGCGGACAAGGCGCTGAACGAGAAGACCACGCGCCTGCGCACCCTTCGCCTGGCCAAGGAAGCCGCCGACAAGGAAGCCGCCGATAGCGCCGCGGCCGCCACGGCCAAGGCCAAGAAAAGCCCGCGTAAGAGGGCAAAGCCGGCCGTGGCAACCCCGAAAGACACCTCGGACTAAACGCCGGTCCGCGCAACGCGCTTGCACCCCGATTCTCGAACACATCGATAGCGGATCGCCGCGAACGCCCGTAGACCGAACCGGCGGCCCCCTCACCCCCGCCCGGCGATGAACGCCGGCTCGGCGGTGAAACTCGCGCCTTCCTCCAATACCCCGGCAACCTTAAGCACCGTTTCCTCGTCGAAGGCGCGGCCGATGAGCTGTAGGCCGAGCGGCAGGCCGTCGCCGGACAGGCCCGCGGGGACCGAAATGGCCGGCAGGCCGGCCAGGCTGGCGGGCACGGTGAAGACGTCGTTCAGGTACATGGCGATGGGGTCGTCCATCTTTTCGCCCACGGCGAAGGCGGCGGACGGCGCGGTCGGGGTCAGGACTACGTCCACGTTCTCGAAGGCCCTGGCAAAATCGTTGGCGATCAGAGTGCGCACCCGGCGTGCCTTGTTGTAGTAGGCGTCGTAATATCCGGCGGACAGCACGTAGGTGCCGATGAGCACGCGCCGCTGCACCTCGGCGCCAAAGCCCTCGCCGCGCGTCGCCTCGTACATCTCGCTCAGGTTGTCGCCCGGCACGCGCAGGCCGAAGCGTACACCGTCATAGCGCGCCAGGTTGCTCGACGCCTCCGCCGGGGCGACGATGTAATAGGTCGGCAGCGCATAGCGGGTGTGCGGCAAGCTGATCTCCACCGGCTCGGCGCCCGCCTGGCGCAGCCAGTCGATGCCCTGCTGCCACAGGGTGTCGATTTCGGCGGCCATGCCATCCACCCGATATTCCGTGGGGATGCCTACTTTCAGGCCACGAATGTCGCCGGTCAGCGCCGCCTCGTAGTCCGGCACCGGCCGATTGACGCTGGTGGAATCCTTGGCATCGTGCCCGGCCATGGCGCGCAGCATGAGCGCCGCATCGCGTACCGTGCGGGTCAGCGGCCCGGCCTGATCCAGAGACGAGGCGAAGGCGACGGTACCCCAGCGCGAGCAACGGCCATACGTCGGCTTCAACCCAACGATGCCGCAGAACGACGCCGGCTGACGGATCGAGCCGCCGGTATCCGTGCCGATCGCGGCCAGGGCGCAGCGCGCCGCCACCACCGCCGCCGACCCGCCGGACGATCCGCCGGGCACCAGCGGCCGGTTGTCGCCGCGCCGCCGCCACGGGCTTTCCACCGCGCCATAGAAACTGGTCATGTTGGAGGAGCCCATGGCGAACTCGTCCATGTTCGCCTTGCCCAGCATCACCGCCCCGGCGCGCCATAGATTGGCGGTCACGGTGGACTCGTAGGGCGGCTCGAAGCCATCCAGGATATGCGAGCCGGCGGTGGTCAGCACCCCCTCGGTACAGAACAGGTCCTTGACCGCCAGTGGGATGCCCTCCAGCAAGCCCGCCTCGCCGGCCTGCCGGCGCTTGTCCGACTCCGCCGCCATGGCCAGCGCCTTCTCGGGCGTTTCGGTAATGAAGGCGTTGAGGGGCCGTGCCGCCTCCACCGCGGCGATGTGCGCCCGCGTCAATTCGACGGCACTGAAGTCGCCCGTCGCCAAACCGTCGCGCGCCGCCGCCAGGGTCTGCTCGGTGAGGGTCGCCATCACTCGATCACCTTGGGCACGACGAAATAGCCGCCCACCGCCTCGGGCGCGTTGCGCACCACGTCCTCGGGGCGACCGCCGTCGGTGACTGTGTCGTCGCGCTGCAGCGGAGTCATGGCGACGACGCTGGTCATCGGTTCGACGCCGTCCGTATCCAGTTCAGACAGTTGCTCGATCCAGCCGAGAATGTTGTTCAGCTCGCCGGCCAGGCCGTCGAGGTTCTCCTCGGGCACGCGCAGACGCGCCAGCTTGGCAATCTTCGCGACCGTGGCTTTGTCGACCGCCATCTTGGCCTCAATAGGATTGAGTTGTGACCGGCGCCTCCCAAAAAAGCGCGGGGGCGCGCGAAAAAGCGCGCGGACGTTAACACCGGCCCCAAGGAAACCGCAAGACATGGAAGCATAAGCCGGCCGACGGCGCACCGGCGCCCCCTCATTCGACTATGGACCGCGCCGGCAAAACGCGCCGTAATGCGCGCCGCATGAGCGTGGTGGACCTCTCCGAGATACCCCGGCACCTGACCGGTGGCACCCGTCTGCTCGGCCTCGATCTGGGCGAGAAGACGATCGGCCTGGCTGTCTCCGATTCGGCCCGCCGCGTCGCCTCGCCCGTCGAAACCCTGCGGCGCGGCAAATTCACCAAGGACGCCAGGGATCTATTGCATCTATGCGCCGAGCGCGGCGTCGGTGGGCTGGTCATCGGCCTGCCCATCAACATGAACGGGACCGAGGGGCCGCGCTGCGAATCGGTGCGGCAATTCGCCGCCAATTTGATCGAGATCGCCGGCTACACCGGCCCCATCGCCTTCTGGGACGAGCGGCTGTCCACCGCCGCCGTCGAGCGTGTCCTCATTGACGAGGGAGATCTAAGCCGGCGGCGGCGGGCCAAATCGGTCGACCGCATGGCCGCGGCGTACATCCTGCAAGGCGCTCTGGATTTTCTGGCGCGGAAGTGGTAGCCTGCCGTGCTGCCCATCGTCCTCGCGATTGCCCCGGTCTTCCTGCTCATCTTTTTGGGATATGGCATCCGCGCCCGGCGCCTGTTGGCGGACGGGTTCTGGGAGCCGGCGGAACGGCTGATCTATTTTGTTCTGTTTCCCGCCTTGCTGGTGTCGACACTGGCCTCGGCCGAGCTGGGCGATCTGGATATCGCCCCCATGGCCGGCGCCCTGGTCCTAGCCATCGCCGTGGTTGCCGGCGCCCTTCTCCTGTCGCGGCCGATATTGAGATTATCGGGACCGGCCTTTACCAGCTTATTTCAGGGCGTTGTTCGGCAGAACACCTACATCGGCCTGGCGGTTGCCTTCGCCGTCTTTGCCGAACAAGGACTGGCCGCCGCCGCCGTGGCCGTGGCGGTGATCGTGCCGCTGGTCAATCTGCTGTCGGTCACGGTGCTCGCCCGCTTTGGCACCGGCGGCCAGGCCAGCTGGCTGGGCGCGGCGCGGCAGGTGGCGCGCAATCCGCTGATCATCGCCTGTGCCATTGGCATCGTCCTGAATGTGACCGGCATCGGCCTGCCGCCGGTTGCCGGACCCTTGTTGGAGATCCTCGGCCGGGCCGCCCTGCCGCTGGGTCTGATGGCGGTGGGGGCCGGTCTCGATCTGTCCGCGGCGCGGGCCGTCGGGCCGCCGGTGGCCGTGGCCGTTGGGCTTCGCCTGATCGCCTTGCCGGCCGTCACGACGCTGGCCTGTCAGGTTCTTGATGTGGGCCCGGTCGCCGCGTTCGTCGCCATCCTGTTCAATGCCACGCCGGCCTCGCCGTCCTCTTATATCCTGGCCCGTCTGCTCGGCGGCGATGCGCGGCTGATGGCCGGCATCGTCACGGTGCAGACGGCGTTGTCGCTTGTCACCCTGCCCCTCGTGCTCACCTTCGGCGTGCTGTCTTAGGCGTGCTAGGCTCGACAAGACTGCCCAGAAGACAGTAGTCGAATGCGCTACCTGGGCGCGAGCAACCGTAAAACGCGGGCGTCTTTGCGTGTCCGCGAATCGTGTACAATGGCGGATCATTCGTTCTCAAGTGTGACAACTCCCGTTTGAGCAACCCTGGGAGGTTTCGGAGATCGGCACAATCTCGTCCTGGCTCGACGAACTGAGCAGCGCTGCATCGGTCTTGCTGGGCGCTTTCATCGCTTACGTACCCAACCTTCTCGGGGCGATTCTGCTGGTGCTGGCCGGCTGGCTGGTCGGCTACCTGGTACGGGCGGGAACCGGCAAGCTCGGCGACGGCTTGAACCGGCTGTTCGACCAGACCCTAAGGGTGCGCGGCTTGAGCCGCTTCCGGATTTCACCAAGGGGCATGCGCTTATTCGGCAATGTCCTGTTCTGGCTGATCATCCTGTTCTTCATTACGGCGGCAACCCGGGTCGCGCGTCTCGACACCTTCTCGAATTGGCTGGACCAGATCGTTGCCTATCTACCGACGTTGATCGCCGGGGGTCTCATTATCCTGGTCGGCTACCTGGCCAGCATCCTGGCACGCGATCTGGTGGCGGCGACGTTTTCATCCGCGGGACCGTGGCAAAGCCACATGGCGGGTGCGGCGGCGCAGGGCACGATCTTCCTCACCAGCCTCATCATCGGCATCGACCAGATCGGTATCAACGTCACGTTTCTGGTGATCGTCGCCGCGATTGTGCTCGGCGCCGTCATGATGGGCCTGTCGATCGCCTTCGCCCTGGGCGCACGAGGCCTGGTCGAAGACCTGATCGGGGCACACTACCTGAAGCAGCAGTTCCAGCCGGGTCAAGTCGCGCGTATCGGGGACTTCGAGGGCGAGATATTGGAGCTGACAGCGACCGGCATCGTTCTGGCGACGGCGCAGGGCCGTACCACGATTCCGGCCAAGGCCTTCAACCAGCAGCCCGTAATCCTGGTTACGCCGAGTGACAATGGCTAAGCCGGCCGGACTGACCCTGGCCTTCCTGCAGCGCCAACCGCAGGCGGCGGCGCGGGTCATCGAGGAGATTGACGCCGCCGACGGAGCCGCCTTTCTGGCCACCGTGCCGGCGCGAATAGGCGCCTCGGTCGTCGCCGCCATGGTGCCCTGGAATGCGGCGCGTTGCGTCGAACGCCTGACCGATGACCACGCCGGCGGCCTGATCCGGGCCATGGCGTATCAAGACGGCACGACAATTCTACGCCTTGTCTCCAAGGATCGCGTTGGGACGATCCTCGAGCAATTGCCTAAGCGACTGGCAAAAAATTTTTCCACTTCACTGACCTATCCCAAAGGTTCGGTCGGGGCATGGATGGATCATGGTGTGCCGGTTTTCACGGCCGACCACACCGTCGCCGATGCACTCAAATTGCTCCAACGGGGCGGCGGACGAACTTTGCAGCACGTCTTCATCGTCGACAGCGGGCGCCGGTTCGCCGGCGCGGTCAGCCTCGGAGAACTGTTGCATGGCGGCCCGCAGACGCCGCTCGCCGAGATCATGGATCGCAGTGTGCTGCCTTTGTCCAACCGCGCGACATTGTTGTCGGTGACCGATCGGCCGCAATGGGACAATTTCACCATGTTGCCGGTGATTGGCCGGCGCAAGCAGATCCTCGGCGGCCTGACACGGGAAAACTTACGCAAAGGACTTGAGGAAGATGGTTCCCGGGCGCCAGTCCTGAACCCGAATTCGATGGTCGGTCATCTCCTGGTCAGTTATTTGGTGGTCTGCTCCGGCCTGCTGCACTTTGCGTCGCAGCCGGGAGGTGGCAAGCCATGACCTTAGGGGCCGAGGGGCCGGCGATGGGGGGCGATGCCGCGCGCGCAGTTGTGGTCCTCAACCGCCGGTTTCTTCTCGACTATCCCTGGGAAGCGGCACAGCGCATCGAGGAGATGCCTCCGGCCGAGAGCGGGCCGGTCTTGGCCGAACAACCGGCGCCGGTCCTGATCCCACTCTGGCGGCGTCTGGCACCAGCGGTGGCGGCCGCGCTATTGCCCGAGTTGCCCCCGGCACTGGTCAAGAACCTGCTCAGTGAGCTCTTTCCGAACGAAGCATTGCGCATGATCGGCCTGCTCGACGAGGACGAGGGCCGTCGATATCTGGACCTCCTGGATCCGCACGTCCGGGCCGAGATTGAGCGGCTCCTGACCTACCCGGCGGACAGCGCCGGCCGCCTGATGGATACGGGTGTTACCGCCTTCCGCGGCTCCACAACGGTCAAGGAAACCTTGAAACGCCTGCGTCGAGAGCGATCCAGGACAACGCGAAGCCTGTTCTTGATCGACGACGAGAATCGCTTGGCCGGCAAGGTCACGATTCAGGACATAGCCGTCGCCGAGCCCGGCCAAACGCTGGCCAGTCTGGCGCAACCGGTGACCGCCACCGTCACGCCGATGGCGCCGAAGGACGAGGTGAGCGAAATCCTGGAGCGCTACAAACTGGCCGACCTGGCCGTGATCGACGCCGAAGGCATGCTGCTCGGTGCCATCACCAACGCGACCTTGCTGCAAGCCATGCAGGAAGAAACGACCGCCGACATGCAAACCATGGTCGGCGCCAGCAGGGACGAGCGCGCCTTGTCCAAAGCCACATTCGCGGTGCGCAAGCGCATGCCCTGGCTGCAGATCAATCTGCTGACCGCTTTCATGGCGGCAGCCGTGGTTGGCATCTTCGAGGACACCATCGCACGCTTCACAGCGCTGGCCGTTCTCCTGCCGGTTGTTGCCGGCCAATCGGGCAACGCCGGGGCCCAGGCCCTTGCGGTCACCATGCGCGGCTTGGCGCTGCGGGAAATCTCAGTGCGGCACTGGATGACCGTCACCGTCAAGGAGGTGAGTACCGGCTTGATGAACGGACTCGCCATCGCCGTGACCTGCGGTATCGGCGTGTATATTTGGAGCGGGTCTTTAGGCCTGGTACTGGTCATTGCCATGTCGATGGTTCTCGCAATGATCGCGGCCGGCTTCGCCGGCGCCATTGTGCCGATCGTGCTAACCCGTTTCGGTCAGGACCCCGCACAATCCTCGTCCATCATCCTGACAACGGTGACGGATATTGCGGGATTTTTCTCGTTCCTGGGAATTGCAACATTACTGTCCAATATTTTGTGACTGATTATCGCGTTCCGGAACTGTAGCCGCGGATCGCCGCCGCCATGGTGGGGCCGTCGATGATCGGCGGAAAGATGGTCAGCAGCTTACCGTCCGAACCCATCAGGTAAACCAGGGACCCGTGCGAGAACATGTCGATGCCATCTCGCGACTTGCCGACCGGCTTCGACGCGACGCCATAAGCCGAGGCAGCGGCGGCTAATTGCTCGACCGTGCCCGTCAGACCGATCATCCGGGGGTGGATCTTCGCCACGGCCGGAGCCAAGCTCTCTGGTGTATCGTGCACCGGATCGATGGTGATCAGGATGGGTGCGACCGTGGCGCCCTCGTCACCTAACTCATTGAGGGCATCCGCCATCGCCTTCAGCGCCGTGGGACAAATACCGGGGCAATTCGCATAGCCGAAGAAAACCAGCATGTAGCGGCCGAGGAAATCCCGATCGGTCACCGGGCGCCCGCTTTGATCGATCAGTGCGAACGGCCCGCCAACGGTAATCGGCAGTGCCGCCCGACTGGAGCCGGCGTCCGGCCGGGGGGGCGGTTCCGTAGCGGTTTTATCCTCGGTGGTATGCGGCTTTTCGCCATGCGCCCAGACCGCCGGCCCGGCGAGAACCAGACCGGCGGCCAAGACGGCGACAAAGCCAACGCAGCGGGATGGGCTCACTGACTTTCCAGGTACTTCTTGTCGGCCTCGGCCCCCAGGCCGAGCTTGCCCTGCTCCCGGATCAACTTCTTGACCTGCGGATCGTTGCGGAACCACTGCTGCGCCTCGTTGCTCTTCGCATCGACGCCGTTCGCTGCCGCCCACTTGGACTGGAAGCGGCTGGCCCGCTGCCATTGGCCGTCCGGCGCCTCGCGCACGAACTGCAGGGCGAAGATCTTGTGGCCGCGGTTGGTCGAGAACAGACCATCGGCCACCACGCGCTTGCCGCAAAACTCGGTCAGTTCATCGACCGAACCGGCGAAGGCCACCTGATTCTTCAGCGGCAGGATCAGGGTGCCGTCGTCCAACAACAGGCCGAGTTGGCGTTTGCCGGCGCCGCACTCGGCCGGGCAATCGCCGGTCAGCTCGCACAGCATATCGACCACCTTGGCCTCGAAGCGCGCCTCTTCCTCGTTCGGCAGGCCCCAGCTTTCGGCGGCCTGCGCGGTGCCGGTGGCGGCCAACGCCGCCAGCAGG
>JAJFGI010000369.1 GCA_021776215.1 Kiloniellaceae bacterium
TCCCCGGTCGTGCCGGTTTCGCTCTCGACCGAAATGTTCGGCGTCAACTCGATTTCGACACCCACCGCGCCGGCGTCGTCTGCGACGCCTTTCTTCACGCCCACATAGACGTCGTCTCTCAGATACTTCCCGGCTTCCACCTCGGGTCCACCGGTCTCGCCAGGGCTGGCCGTCTCGATTCTGAGCACATCGACACCCAACAAGGTGCGCGCGAAGTCGAGCGCACCCAGACCTCCCCCGGCACCGGACAATTCGGCGACGGCGGCGGCAAGCTGGGCGGCCTCGAGGGCGCCTAATTGTGCGGTGCCTCGGTCGAAAAGGACCCGGGAAACGATCTCGTCCTTGGGTAACGCCGGTATCGAGGCGAACGAGATGGACGGATTTGTCGCGGGCCCACTGACCCGTGCCGTGACGGTCAGATCATTGGCCTTGTGCTCGGCCAGCACGTCGAGTTCCGGTGTGTCTTCCGCGCCGCCGGGAAAGCGCACGCTGCCGCTCTTCAGCCGAAAGGACTTCGTCAGGACGGACAAATTCCCGCGCACCAACGTCAGCTCGCCCTTGACGACCGGATTATCCGCCGTGCCCGTTACCTTCAGATCGCCGGCCCATTCCGAATCCAAGCCACGCCCCCGGACAAAGACCCGACGCGGCATCGCCACGGCGACATCGAGCGCGATGTCGGGCCCGGCACTGTCCTTCTTTGCGTCCTTGCGAAATATCTTCGCCTTCCCCGATCGGTCGGTTTCGATCACGTCCAGCGTGGCGACCTCGGCGGGCAAGCTGTCGATAATCCGCACTTCGACAGTACGCGTCTCGAACTCTCCAGACAGCGACGCTTTGCCCAAGGACCCTTCCAACGACAGGCGCCCATCGGATACGGCGGTCACGTCGTCCCGCCGCACCAAGGCAAACTCCGTGATGTCGGAGTCGAATTTGAACGGAAACTCTCGCTCGGGGGCGATTGCAAGCTCTCCGGTCGCGGAAAGCCGCCCCTTCGCGCCGTCGTTCCCGGTGAACCGCGTCAGCACGGCTCGCTTGTCCTGGACGTCTAAAACGATCTCGACGTCTTTCAGGATCGTGCCGGCCTCCAGGTTTTCGTAGGTGCCCTTGGTCAACCGCAGTGAGCCCGCGATCTCGGGCGCGGCGAGGCTGCCGGCCGCCGTGGCGGTGATCTCGGTTGCCCCGGCCACGCGGTGCGTATCAAGGGCCACGAGAGGCCACACCGCCGCCATATCGCCCTGCCAGGACAGACGCGCGGATATGGGTTCCCGATCGGGTACAGTGAATGCCAGAGCGTCCGCATCGAGGGCCAGCGGCACGTCGGCATCGAGCTCGGCATCGCGTTCCGGCATACCGGTGAGCCGGCCGGTAATTTTCAGGCGTCGATCACGCCAGTCTCCCGACACATTCAGGCCAAGAGGCGGCACACCTTGAGCGGCCTCGATCCTGAGGTCGGTCCCGTCGAGGCGTCCTTCCCCGGAGGGGTTGGCGCGCGGCCCATCGACCTTGACCGCACCGCTCAGGGTTCCCGATACACCTCTCGTCGGCAGAAGCGGCTTCAGGGTGGCGACCGCCAATCCATCGACAGTGAGGTCGCCGGAGACGCGATCGGAATCGATCCGGGCGCGTGCGCTTATGCGGGCCGGGCCAACATCCAGATCGAGTCGGCTTAGCTCGAATGCATCCGGCCGGTATGTGACCTTGGCCGGGTCGCGCAGTTTCAGGGCACTGCCCAAGGCCTGTCCTTCGGCGGTTTCAAGGTCGAGCGAAAGCTGATTTTCTTCGATTCGCAGACGGCCCGTCGCGTCCAGCGCGAGGGGCTCCCGGAATGTGCCCGCGGTCTGCAGCGAGAGCGCCGCCGCCGATTTGTCGCCCTCGGCGCTGAGCGAGAGTTGGTCGAGGCGAAGCTCGCCGAACGCAACCTCCGTGGCCTCCGCAACCGCACGCCCCGCGAGCGTATCCAACAGGTCGGTCGTCTGCAGGGTGACCGCGGCGCTTTCCGCCCGCAGCACCTGTTCGCCATCGGATTGCCAGGTGACGTTCTTCAATGTCCCGTTGAGCTCGGCGGCCTGCCGTTGGCCGTCGCCGGAAAGACGAAGGTCGGCCGTCGCGGCCCCATCGCCGTCCAGACCGGCCAGGGCCAGCCAGGGGGACAGGCTCTCGGCTTCCATGCTCAACGAGCCCGTCACGGGGGTTCCATCGGTCGGTACCGTCAGCGTACCGTCCGCCGCCGTCCGCTGGCTGCGCAGCCGCAGGTTCGTCAGCCGGATCTCCGGGTCGGCGAAAACATAGTCGGCGCTGGCGTCAAGTGGCCCGATCGGCGACGCGGCGCTCAGCGCGAATTGCCCACGCGGATTGGTCGCCAGGTCCTCGGCACTGTAGGTCCCGTCGATCCGGGCCATGGCGAGGTCCTCGATCCGGGCACCGGTCATGGCAAGCCGGCCCTTGAAGCCGGGATTGCCGACCCCTCCCGCCACCTGGCCCCGGAGATCGGCGCGGCCGGCGATGCGCACCCCTAGGGGGCCGGACAGCACCGAGGCATCCGTGACGATCACACCATAGGTCGCATCGATCCGTTCGAATCCGTCGGTGAGTTCCGCCTCGGCGACGATTTGCGTGGGTGGGGTGTTGACCGTGACGTTGGCGAGCGTCAGCCCACCGTCCGGACGAAGCGCCAGATCGGCCGTCACGGCCGCGCGCCCCCCGACCAGGGCGTCGGCGACCGCATTGTCGAGGCGGATCTGATCGAGCTCACCGGTCACCTTGGCGGTCACGTGCGCGCCGAAATCGGCCGCCGTCACCTGCGCCGCGATATCGCCACGACCTTGCACACCGATGTTCAGCAGTGGGCTCAGCCCCGCAAGGTCGGGCAACGTCATCTGCACGTCGGCCTCGGCGGTGCCGTCTATCAAGCCGAAGACGCCGGTTCCCGTAACCTCGTTCGGCCCCGCCTGCGCGATCAACTCGCTGGCGTCGAGCGATCCCTTGTCGAGATCGAGCATGCCCGCGAGGCGCCAAACGAAGCGTCGACCGAGCAGGGGCTCGAGGTCGGCCAAGGCATCGGCCGCCAGATCCTCGACCTCCCCGGCAGCGGTGAGGAGGCCCGTTACGGGCCCTTGATCCAGTGGGCGGTCGGGCACGAAGGTGAACCGGCCCGTCACCTGCCGGGCGTCAATGCCCGGCGCGGTCAGTCGCCGAATCGAGGCGGCGGCCATTAGCTCAGGCTGAAGCAGAGGGCCTTTCGCGCGGGCTTCGAGGTCAATTCCCTCGGCTGCGGCGCCGGGGAGAACCGCTTCCGCCGCCGTCGGATCCTTGATGCTTGCCGTGGCCCGGGCATCGACCGTGCGATCGGCGAGCGCCAGACGGCCATCGATGTTTAGCTTGATGGCCGTCCCATCGAGTCGCGCCCGCTCCACCGCCAGGATCCGGTCGGCGGTCCATTGGCCCTGCATCTCGAAATCGAGGTCACCGGCGAGAAGGCGCCAAGGCATCTGGTCGCCGGGTCGGGCGGATTTTGCCGTCCCGGCAATGCGGAACCGAGTGCTGTCCTGTCGGTTCAGCGCCACGTCGGCCGCCAGCGAGCCGAAATCGCCCAGCGAGACCGCCACATCTCCGCGCCAATCCGCGAGCGTGCCATCGCCCGCAAGACGCGCCGTCACCGGCGGCAGATTCGGCAGATCCAGAGCCCGGGCGATAAGGCCGCCGGCGGGCTCGTTCACGTCGATGTCGAGGCTCAGGCGGTCGTCGCGGGGCGCGTAAACGGCACTCACCTCGGCACGGCCAGAAGTGCCGTCGGTGCGCTCCATCACCAGGGACGAGGTCAGCCGGTCGGCGTCCCCCGACGCGGCCTTTCCGGCGATGCGGAACGAGGCGGGTTGCCCCAACACCGCTGTCCCCAGGGTCACGTCCTCGACAGCAAGTTGTTCGATCGTGACGCGGACGGGCAGGGTGGGGATGTCCCACGGGTCATCGCCGGCCTGCCGCTCGGCGGCCTGGGGTGGGCGCGCGACCTCCAGGTCGACGACGCGCAGCACGGTTACGTGGAGTCGGCGGGAGAAGAGCGCGAGCGGCCGCCAGTCGATCTCGACGCTGGAGGCGCTTAGCCAGGGACCCGTCCTGTCGCGGATGGTTAGCCCGGAAAGCCGAATCTCCTGGGGCAGCCGGCCCTCAAGCCGGTCCACCGAGACTTCGAACTCTCCTGGTGTGCTCAACGCCGCCGCGGCCGTCCGCGCGATCCAGTCCCGCCCCATCGCGCTCTGGGCCAGGCCGTAGGCGCCAATGACCGCGACGCCGAGAATCGCCAGCAGCACGCCGCCGCCGATGGCGAGCCGGCGCCCCAGGCGCCTCGTCATGTCTTTTTGTCCGCTGCTCAGAATGCCTGGCCGAGACTGATGTAAAACTGGAAGCTGTCATCTATATTGCGTTTGTTGAGGGGCACCGCAATGTCCAAGCGTATTGGGCCGAAGGCGGTGAAATAGCGGGCGCCCAGGCCGGCCGCCCAGCGGACGGTCTCGTCGAAGTCCGGATAGGAAGAATCGGAAACCGTGCCGCCGTCGACGAATGGGACGAGGCCAATTTGCTCGGTCACTCGGATCCGGAGTTCGGCGTTGACCTCCACGATCGAGCGGCCGCCGAGCGGATCGTTTTCGGCATCGAGGGGACCAACGGTCTGGAATTCAAACCCCCGGATCGAACCGCCGCCACCGGCGTAGAACCGTTTGTTGGCCGGGACGGATTCCGTTTCCTCCCCCACGATCGTGCCCATTTTCACGCGCCCCGCGAGGACGAAGCGCTTTTCACGATCTATCGCATAGTAGGCGGAACCTGATGTGGTCGCGACGGCGAACAGCAGGTTGTCGTCGCCCTTTCCGGCATAAGGGGTCAGCGCAACAGTCAACCGCGTGCCGCCGGTGGGATTTAGAGGGTCCCGCGTGGTATCCCGCGCCCCTGCCAGCGGCAGTCCGATGAGTTGGAAATTCTCTTCGCCCTCCTCGTCCTCGAGAATGCTGTACTCGCCGGAAACGCCACCGGTCACCCGCCAGTTTTCACCCCAAGGACGCTCCAGGCCGACAAAGCCGCTCACGCTCTGCTCGGTGAAGGCCTCGGTGTCGCGGTTGCTCACGGCAACGTTGCCCAATAGGGCTTGGTCGCGCCGCAGGAACGCCGGCTTTCGAAAATCAGCCTCCAGCACCTGCTCGATCTGGGCGGCGGTCAGCGTCAGGCGCAGCTGCTCGTTGCGCCCGAAGAGGTTGCGATGTTCCCAGAACACTTCGCCGCCGAAGCCTTCGCTGGAGGAAAAGCTCGCGCCAAAGCCGATCGAGCGTTGCTTTCCTTCGACCACCGCGACCGTCATGGGAAGGACGCCCTCCGTGGCGATTTCCGTCGCCGGTGTGACCGCGACGGAGGCGAACAATCCGGCGTTGGTAAGCGCGCTGTGCGTCGCCTCCACCTTGGCACGATCGTATGGTTCGCCTTCGGTCCAAGTGATCATCCCGCGCACGAAATCTTCCTCGACCGTGCCGAGGCCCGTGATGGTCGCGGCGCCGAAACGGGCGGCGGGGCCGGCATCCGCCCTGATCGAGACCGTCATCGTTCTCGTGTCATGATCGATATAGGTCTTGCGGTCCAGCACCGTGGCCAGGGGGTGGCCGCGGTTCGCCAGGGTGTCGAGAAGGGCCCGCTGGGCGGCCAGGATTTCCGGCGCCCGAGCCGGCATGCCAATGTGCAGGCCCAAATCATCGAGGCTCGGCCGCACGTCCGCCTCTGGCGGCGGGGATTTCTGATACTGTATGTCGTAGTCGGCCAGCAGGTATTGGACACCGGCCGATACGCTGACCGTGATGCCGATCGGTGTGGTTTCGCGGTCGATGTCGTATTGCACCTCCGCCGCATAGAAGCCTTCGGACCGCAGGGCCGTCTGCAGGCGCTCGATGTCGCCTTTCGCGCGCCGCTCCAGGGCACTCGGGGCGGCGGGTGGCCGGTCTTTCAGAGCGACCAATTGGGACGAGCCCTCAAGCAGCTCCAAAAGGTCCGGTTCAGCCACCCCAACGATCGAGACGTCGTAGGCCATGCCCGGCGTCGGCTCGACAACAGCATCC
>JAJFGI010000370.1 GCA_021776215.1 Kiloniellaceae bacterium
GATGGCGCCGATGGGAATCAAAATTTGCGGGTCCATTTGGGATTTCGTGATGAGTTGCGGGGAAGCTCAGATCGTCCGGCACTATACTGCCACGGGACGGGCCAGGGTAAGGTCCTTATTCGGCGACGGCGGCGGTGAGCAGGGCCTCGACCTCGGCCGCCTCGACATCATCGCGGAGCAATGCCTGGCCGATGCCGCGGGCCAGGACAAAGGTGAGGCGGCCGCCCTTCACCTTCTTGTCGCGGCTCATGTGATCGATCAGGTTGGCGGCGTTCCAGAAGCGGCCCCCCCGGTCTGCATCGAGGCCGGTTTCCAGGCCGGTGGGCAGGCCGATGGCCGCCAGGTGCCGGCGCACCCGCGCCACATCCTCCCACGGACACAGGTTCAGGCGCGCCGACAGCTCGAAGGCCATGACCATGCCGATGGCCACCGCCTCGCCGTGCAGCAGCTCGTCGCCGTAGCCGGTCTCCGCCTCCAGGGCGTGCGCGAAGGTGTGGCCGAGATTGAGCAGGGCGCGGGTGCCGCTCTCGCGCTCGTCGGCGGCGACGATGGCCGCCTTGGCGGCGCAACTCGTGCGCACCGCATGCCGGCGCGCCGCCGGGTCGCCGTCGATGACGGCGCTGCCGTGTCCTTCCAGCCAGGCGAAGAAGTCGGCATCGCCGATCAGACCGTATTTGGCGATCTCGGCGTAACCGGCGAGAAGCTGACGCCGCGGCAGGGTCGAGAGTACGCCGGTATCGGCGAGCACCAGCCGCGGCTGATGGAAGCTGCCGACCAGATTCTTGCCATGGCGCGTGTTGATGCCGGTCTTGCCGCCGACCGAGCTGTCCACTTGCGCCAGCAGCGTGGTCGGGATCTGCACAAAGTCGATGCCGCGCAGCAGCACGGCCGCGGCGAAGCCGGTGAGATCGCCGATCACGCCGCCGCCCAGGGCGATCAGGGTGCTGCCCCGTTCGACCTTCATGTCGAGCAGCCGTTCGCACAAGGATGCCAGATGAGAGAAGTCCTTGCTTTGCTCGCCGGGCGGCAAAATGGCGGCCTCGAATGTGATTCCCGCATCGGCGAGCGCGCGCTCCAAGGTTGTCAGATGCAAGCCGGCGACGGTTTCGTCGGTGACGATGAAAGTGCGCTTATGATGCAGGACCGGCGCGATATGCTGCCCGGCCTGACCGAGCAGATCGTCGCCAACCAGGATGTCATAGCTCCGCTCGGCCAAATCAAGGCGCAGCCGTTCGTGGCTCCTCACTCCGTCGCTCCCTCGGCTTGAGACTCCGGCGCGGCCAGATACGCCTTCAGCGCCTCGAGCACGCGGTTCAGGGTCACTTCGGGCGGCCCGTCGGCGCTATCTACGGTAATATCCGCCTCGGCATAGACGGGATAGCGCTCCGCCATCAGCCCTTGCAGGATCGTGCGCGGGTCGCCGCGCTTCAGCAAGGGCCGGTTGTTGCGCCGGCCGGTACGGCGCAGGAGGATGTCGAGATCGGCGCGCAGCCACACGGAGATCGCACCGGCGCGAATCGCCTCGCGGGTGGCCGGGTCCACGAACGAGCCGCCGCCGCTGGCCAGGACGCGTGGCGGCTGATCGAGGAGGCGCGCGATAACCCGCCGCTCACCGTCGCGGAAGGCCGCTTCGCCGTGGGCGTCGAAGATCTGCTCGATGGTGCACCCGGCGGCGGCTTCGATCTCGGCGTCCGCGTCGACGAATTCGAGGCCCAGCGCCGTGGCCAGCCGGCGGCCGATGCAACTCTTGCCGGCGCCCATCAGGCCGACGAGCACGATCGTCTTGGGAACCGTCAGCGTCTCGGTGGCGGACATACCATCCATCAACCCGTCCATTAACTTGGGCCATTCAAGTCGTTCTCGGCGGCGGATTTGTCGGCGTCTTGTCCTGGAGACAGGGCCGGCCGCCGCAAATTCGCCATACTCGAAACCTACCATACCTCTTGCCGTGCTATGCAAGTCCAGGTCACAGATCGCGACGAGGCGAGGAAAGGCCCAGTTTGCCTGATCTTGGAGGGCCGTGCGCGGGCCGAACGGCGGAGATGCGGCTGGCGGGACGCGGAACCCGGCGGCACCCCTGGCGGAACCGGGGACGCGCCGGCGGCCGACGCGGCAGAAAGCGGCCTTGGCGCTTCCCCTGGGCCGCGAAGCGTGCGAGTCTACGCGCCGATTCATTTAACTTTCAGCAGCATCTCCTATGCGAAAATTGAGCTTGATCGCGATACTCCTCGTATTCGGTTTACTGGGTACCGGCGCCGTATTCCTCCTCACCTGGGATATACCGCCGCCGGCTTTGTCGGTCGAAAAGACGTTGCCCGATGACCGGTTCCCCCGCTAGCGCACCGATGCGGTCGTTGCCCATGTGGGCCCGCGGCGTGCCGTGGGCGGGCGCCCATTGGCGCCATTGCGCGGTTGCAATCGCCTTGGCCGCGGTGGCGCCGGCGGTGCAGGCCGCCGACGAAACGGCGCTCCAGGCACCGACCACGCTGGTGCCCCTCGACGGGGCCCCGGCGGCCATCCAGACGGCGCCGGCGGTCCCCGGCCGGGCGGTTATCGAAGTCAATCCCCTGGGCGATATCTCGCTCGATTCGGTCGGCGTCCTCGGGCCGGACAACGGCGGATTCGGACAAGACCTGTGGGCCGGCACCGATCGGGCGGTCGTCGCAAGCATGCTCCGCCGCTTGCCGGGCGACGTTCGCTCGCCCACGCTGCGCGAGCTGGCCCGGCGGGTGCTGCTGACCATCGCGATACCGCCGACAGTGCAACGGGGCGGGCCTTTGCCGAAGGGGAGCGGCCTTCTAGCCTTGCGCGCCGAGCGATTGGCGGCGATGGGAGAGGTGGACGGACTGAATGAGCTGCTGGCCGTGGTGCCGAGCCGGCAGGACGACGAAACGATGGCCCGCGTGCGCGTGGACGGTTTGCTGGTCGCGCAAGAGAATGACGAGGCATGCCGTCAGGTCCGCAACGGTATCGCCGCCTATAACGCTGGGCCGTATTGGCAGAAGGCCATGGTCTTCTGCAACATGGCCGCGGGCGAGACCGATAAAGTCATGCTCGGTGTCGATTTGCTGCGCGAATTGGGCGCCGCCGACGATCCGGTTTTTCTCACCCTTGCCAGCACCGCCGTTGGTGGCCAGGCCGAGGTGCCGGCAGATGCGACCCTGACCCCTCTGCATTTGGCGATGTTGAGCACGGCGGGGCGGTCGATCCCGCCGTCGGCGGTCGCACAGGCGTCGCCGGCCCTGCTGGTGGCCATTGCGCGCTCGCCGACGGCCGATGTCGAGGTGCGCGCCCATGCGGCCGAGTTGGCCGGCGCCGCCGGGTTGCTCACCGGAGACGCCGTGGCGCGGATCTACGCCGCCTTCACCTTCACGCCGGAGCAGTTGGCCAACGCGATCAGTACCTATCAATCCGGACCCGGACCCTTGGCCCGCGCCTTGCTCTATCAGGCGGCGGCGGCGCAGAGCCTGCCGGCAACCCGTGCCGAGGTCTTGCGCGTCGCCCTGCAACCAACCGGCGCGCCGGATGTGTATCAGGCGGTGGTGCGGGCCTTCCTGCCGCTGCTGCTCGAGGTTCCGGCCAGTCCGGAACTGGCGTGGTTCGCCGGTACGGCCGGCCGCGCGCTCTATGCCACGGGCCAGTTCGAGGCGGCCAGTACCTGGCTGTCTCTGGCCCGCCAGGAGGCCATGCTCAATCCGCAAGCGGCCACGGCGGTGGCCTCGTTGTGGCCGTATTCGCGCTTGGCCGGTGACGTGGCCCTGACCACCGACGGCAGTCTCGCGGCTTGGTCGGCCATGCTCGGCCCCGTGGGCGATGCGGCACAGGTGCGCCGGCAAACCCTCGTACGCGCCGCCTTCCAGGCGCTGGGCGAGCAGGACCCGCTGCCGTGGAGCACCATAGCCGCGGCCGCCGAGGTGCCGCCGCAGCTGTTGCCCGCCGCGGCCCTGCTCTATGCATTGCAGGAGGCCAGCGAGTCGCAGCGGATCGGCGAAACCGTATTGCTGACGCTGGTGGTTCTCGGCACCGCCGGGCCGGCCGACAGCCATGTCCTGGCCCTGACCAGCGCCATCTCCGCGCTCAGCCGCGTCGGCATGGAGCGAGAGGCACGGGCTTTGGCCATCGAGGCGGCCCTGGCCAACGGTGTCTGACCCCCACGGGCCCACCCACGGCCCCACCCACGGCCCCACGCCGACCGGATCGGCGCTGCAGGTCGAGGCCTTCCTCGAGATGATGGTCGCGGAACGCGGCGCCTCGGAGAACACAAAAGCTTCCTACGGCCGCGACCTGACGCATTTCGCCAAGTTCCTGCACGGCCGCCGGCGCGACTTGGATACGGCCCGGGCGGTGGACGTGCGCGCCTTTCTGAGGCGCCAGGCGGAGGCGCAGATGGCCCCGCGGACGGTGGCGCGGCGGCTGTCCGCGTTGCGCCAGTTCTATCGCTTCCTGTTTGCCGAGAACGCGCGGCCCGACGACCCGACCAGTGGCATCGACAGCCCGCGCCAGGGCCGGTCGCTGCCCAAGGTTCTGAGCGAGGAGGAAGTCACCCGGCTTCTGGCCGCGGCACGCGACTGGCGCGGCGACGATGGGCCGCGGGTGGTCGCCCTGGTGGAGTTGCTCTATGCCACGGGTTTGCGGATTTCCGAGCTGATCAGCCTGCCGGCGGCGGCCGTGGCGCGGGAGCCGCGGGTGCTCACGGTGCGCGGCAAGGGCGGCAAGGAGCGTATGGTCCCCCTGGGCGCCCCGGCACGTACGGCGCTGGCCGCCTATGGGCGGGCGCGCGCCGAGAGGGAAGCCGCTCTCGCCGCCAAGGGGCCACGCCGGGCCGCATCGATGTGGCTGTTCCCGTCGCCCGGCGGCGCGAACCACATTACCCGACAGCGGGTGGCGCAAATGCTCAAGCACCTGGCCGTGGCCGCCGGGATCGACCCAGGCAAGGTGTCGCCGCATGTCCTGCGCCATGCGTTCGCCAGCCACATGCTCGACCGGGGGGCCGATCTGCGCTCGCTGCAGAAGATGCTCGGCCACGCCGACATCTCGACCACCCAGATCTACACCCACGTCCCCGGCGAGCGGATGAAGACCCTGGTCCGTACGCGCCACCCCCTGGCGCGGGTACGCGGCAAACCCTCCGCGCGGAGTTGACATCGCGGCCTCCGCTGCGCACTTTCCTTCGACCGCGCGCGGCGCCGCCGCGACGCACGGGAACAAATGTCCCGCGATGGCGGGGAGAGGGGAGAATCCATGAGTTTCACGATTGTCGAGCAGGCGCAGGCGCGCCTTAACCGTAGCGAACTGGCCGTTCCGGGCAGCAACGCGTCGCTATTCGAGAAGGCGGCCAAATCCGCCGC
>JAJFGI010000038.1 GCA_021776215.1 Kiloniellaceae bacterium
GGGCCGGAAATGCTGCGCATCACCGACCGGCACGGGCGGGATATGCTGTACGGGCCGACCAACGAGGAACTGATCACCGAGATCTTCCGCCATTCGGTCAAGAGCTACCGCGACGTGCCGAAGATGCTCTACCACATCCAGTGGAAGTTCCGCGACGAGGTGCGGCCGCGCTTCGGGGTCATGCGTGGGCGCGAATTCCTGATGAAGGACAACTACTCTTTCGATCTGGATTTCGCCGGTGCCAAAAGATCCTACAACAAGATGTTCGTATCTTACTTGCGGACGTTTGCGCGCCTGGGCCTGAAGGCCATCCCCATGGCGGCGGAAAGCGGGCCGATCGGCGGCGACCTGAGCCACGAGTTCATCATCCTGGCCGACACGGGCGAAAGCGCCGTCTATTGTCACCGCGATTTCATCGACTTCGATGTGCTGGGCGCCGGTATCGACTACGACAGCGATCTGGAGCCCACGGTCAGCCATTGGACCAAGCTGTATGCCCGCACGGACGACAAGCATGACCCCGCCGCCTTCGACAAGCAGGTGCCGGCCGACAAGCAGATCAGCCGCCGCGGCATCGAGGTCGGTCATATTTTCTATTTCGGCACCAAGTATTCGGAACCCATGGGCGCGGTGGTCAGCTCGGCCGAAGGGCAGTCGGTTCCGGTCCACATGGGATCGTATGGCATCGGGGTTTCCCGTCTGGCCGGTGCCATCATCGAGGCCAGCCACGATGAGAACGGCATCATCTGGCCCGACTCCGTGGCGCCGTTCCACGTCGGTTTGATCAACCTGAAGGCATCGGACGCGGCCTGCGCGAAGATGTGCGACGACCTGTACGGCAAGCTGCGCACAGCAGGGATCGAGGTCCTGTACGACGACCGGGACGAGCGGCCCGGCACCAAGTTCGCTGACATGGACTTGATCGGCCTACCTTGGCAGCTCGTAGTCGGGCCACGCGGTCTCGACAAGGGCGTCGTCGAGCTGAAACAACGGCGCGGCGGCGCGCGCGAAGAAGTCTCCGCCGATGCCGCGCTCGCTCGGCTGACGGCGTAGCCCGCGCGATGTTTTTCAGTGCCTTCGAGCGGATGGTGGCGATGCGCTATTTGCGCGCCCGCCGGCAGGAGGGGTTCGTTTCGGTCATTGCCGGGTTCTCCCTCGTCGGCATCGCTCTGGGGGTGGCGACCCTGATCATCGTGATGTCGGTAATGAACGGCTTTCGCCAGGAATTGCTTGGCCGCATCCTCGGGGTCAACGGTCATCTGGCGGTCTACGGCGCCGAGGGCCCGTTTCCGGAATACCAGGACGTGGTGACGCGTCTGCGTGAAATTCCGGGCGTGCGCAATGTGAGTCCGCAGGTCCAGGGGCAGGTGCTGGTTGCCGCTTCGGGTATGGCCTCGGGCGGCGTGGTGCGCGGCGTCGAAGCCGCGGATTTGCTGTCCCGCAGCGAGATCGCCGGCAACGTCGTCGCCGGCTCCCTCGATACTTTCGGCGGCGAGGACGACGCCGTGGTCGCCATCGGCAGCCGCCTGGCCCAGCGCCTGAGCGTCGGCGTGGGCGACTCGCTGACCGTGGTCTCGCCGCAGGGCACCACCACGGTCATGGGCACCCTGCCGCGCATGAAGGCATACCGCGTGATCGCCCTGTTCCAGGTCGGCATGTTCGAATACGACAGCACCTTCGTCTACATGCCTATGAGCGCGGCGCAGACGTTCTTCCGCCTGGCCGAGCGGGCCAATGGTATCGAGGTCTTCGTCGACGATCCGGAAAAGGTCGGCGAGGTCCGCGTGCGCATCGCCTCGGTCCTCGGGCCGAATTTCCGCAGCCTGGATTGGGAGCAATCGAACTCCAGCTTCTTCAACGCCATCCAGGTGGAACGCAACGTCATGTTCCTGATCCTGTCGCTGATCATTCTGGTGGCCGCCTTCAACATCATCGCCGGGCTGATCATGCTGGTGAAGGACAAGGGCCGCGATATCGCCATCCTGCGCACCATGGGCGCAACGCGGGGCATGATCCTGCGCATCTTCTTCATGAGCGGGGCCAGCATCGGCGTGGTCGGTACCCTCACCGGTTTCGTCCTCGGTTTGGTCTTCGCCGAGAACATCGAATCGATCCGCCAGGTCCTCCAGGGTCTGACCGGGACCGAACTGTTCTCCGCCGAAATCTACTTCCTCTCCCGCTTGCCCGCCGAGGTGGACCCGGTGGAAGTCATTCAGGTCGTCGCCATGGCCTTGTTCCTGTCGTTCCTGGCGCCCTTGTTCCCCGCGTGGCGGGCGGCGCGCCTCGATCCGGTTGAGGCGCTGCGTTATGAGTAATGCCGGCGGCCTGGAACTGGACGGCATCTACAAAACCTTTCACCAGGGCAGTCGCGATCTCGAAATCCTGCGGGACGTGAGCTTGCAGGTTCGCCCCGGTGAGCTGGTTGCTTTGGTCGGCCCGTCCGGCGCCGGCAAGTCGACCCTCCTGCACATCGCCGGCCTGCTGGAACATGCCGACGGCGGCGACGTGATCATCGACGGGCGGATGTGTGCCGGCCTGGACGACGGCGCACGCACGGCCCTGCGCCGGCGCACCATCGGTTTCGTCTACCAGTTCCATCACCTGCTGCCGGAATTCTCCGCCTTGGAAAATCTGGTGCTGCCGCAAATGATCGCCGGCACCGGCAAGGCGCCGGCCATCGAGCGCGCCCGGTCGCTGCTCGACCAGGTCGGCTTGGCCGAACGGGCCGATCACCGGCCGGCGCAGCTCTCCGGCGGCGAGCAGCAGCGCGTCGCCATCGCCCGCGGCCTGGCCAACGCGCCGGCGATCCTGTTCGCCGACGAGCCGACGGGGAACCTGGACCCGCACACGGCCGACGGTGTCTTCACCATGCTCTTGACCCTGGTGCGCGAGGCGGGCCTGGCGGCCCTGATCGCGACCCACAATCTAGACCTAGCACAGGCCATGGATCGGACCTTGCGTCTCGCCGACGGGCACGTCGTCTAGCCAGAAGGGACTTTCTGACGCCGATCAGAATCACAAAGGGATTGGCGGACGCGCATCGATCACGGTACTTTCTTCGACATGGGGCGCCTCGTTGCTGGCAACGGCAGACAGGCACTGGTTTGCAAAGCTTCGGCGAGGACGCAGCCCAACCAGAATTTCCGGCACGTCTAGGATTTCACCATGCACATTCCCGACGCCGTGATTCCATTTGAATCCGGGCAACCGGCACCCAGGCCTGATTTAAGAAAAATCGGCATTTGCCCAGATTTCTGGTATCCGGTAGCCCAGTCCAAACACCTAAAAAAAGCGGGGTTAAAGGGCGTTAGCTTTGGCGGCGATCCGATCGTGCTCGTCAGAACGAAAAGTGGTGCTCTCTTCGCGTTGGAGGACCGTTGCGCCCACCGCCAGGTTCCTCTTCATCGGGGGTTGGTTCACGGCGAGCGGTTGCAGTGCGGATATCACTGCTGGACCTATGATTCGTCAGGGAAGTGCGTCAATGTGCCTTATCTGGATAAGGATAAAACGCTCCCCGTCGGCGTGCGGAGTTATCCGTGCCGCGAAGCCTATGGGTTGATCTTCGTCTATCCCGGCGATCCGGCCAAACAAGACGAGGCGTCATTCCCGGACATCCCCACACATGGCGATTCTAACTATAGGACACGCTATCTCGATCGCCGGATTAAATGCCACTACTCGTTCATGCACGAAAACCTGATGGACATGAATCATCAGTTCCTGCACCGCAAACTTATGGGGCGAATCAAGACAAAGTTTCTTGCCCTTCGTAAGGAAGGCAACTGGATCGAGGTGGACTACACCTTCGCTCGAGGCAAAGGAGTGCAGCCGTTGGGCGAGCGATTTATTCTTGGTTCACGGCCGCAACCCGCGGAAGGTCGAAGCCAGGATCTCATGACCGTACGGACGGGTTATCCCTACCAGACGCTGAAGTTCTGGACCGCAGGCAGCCAAGAACCGGCGTTGGACCTTTGGAACGTGTATGTCCCCGTCGACCGTGCGCAGCGGGTCCACCACACGTTCGGCATGATCATGATACGCAAGCCTTCCATACCGGGACTGATGCACCTTATGTGGCCGTTTATCACTTGGTTTACGGAAAGCATTTTTACAGAGGACCGTTTGATCGTCGAGGCGGAGCAACGAGCGTTCGACCAGCAAGGCGCTGATTGGAATCAGGAGATTAACCCCGTTATCCTGGCCCTCAGGGAAGTGCTAATTGAACAAGGGGTTCCGTTGGCAAGCAGCGATCTTTGCGCGCCCAATATTGCCGCTGACAGGGTGTGATCCGGGCAGGTCGATGTTGCGCGACTTGCCTGTTTTTGGACATCAATTTTGCGCCACAACGCGCCAGGGGGTTACGGTATCGGTCAAATGCTGTCGTTCACCGAGGTCGTTACGGTCGCAACACCAGCCGGTGAATCATTGAGCTAGGCCGCGCGTGTGGGAGAGAGGCGATGCAGGAACTTGTCGAGCGGCTGGGGCGGGGCGAGGTCGTCATCCTCGACGGCGCCATGGGCACCGAGCTACAGCGCCGCGGCGTGCCCATGGACCGGGTCGCCTGGAGCGGCGCGGCAATTGCTACCCATCCACAGGTCATCCGGGCGGTGCATGAGGACTATATCCGTGCCGGGGCCGATATCGTCATCACCAATACCTTCGGCGCCTCGCGCCATGTGCTCGAACCGGCCGGCCTGGGCGAGCGGGTCGGCGAACTGAATCAGAATGCCGTGACCCTGGCGCGCGAGGCCTGCGAGGCGGCGGGCGACGGCCAGCCCTTGTATGTGGCCGGCTCGATTTCCAGTTTTCTGCCGGAGGACGAAGAATTCGCCGAATTGCCGGCCGAAATTGCCCGCGCCAACTATCGCGAGCAGGCGGAGAACCTTGCCGAGGCGGGGGCCGATCTCATCATCCTGGAGATGATGATGGACGTGGAGAACACGACCTTCGCGGTCGAGGCGGCGACCGCCACCGGCCTGCCGGTTTGGGTCGGCTTCAGTTGCCGGCGGGCGGCGGACGGCGAGACCATCGTCTTCTGGCGGGAGGGCCGCGATGTCCCGTTCGCCCCGGCCTTCGAGAAGGCGATGGCGGCGGGCGGTGTTGTGGCCGGCGTCATGCATAGCGAGGTGGAGACTCTCGTCCCGGCGCTGTCGATCGTCCTGTCGCGCTGGTCCGGCCCGGTCGCGGCCTACGCCCACAGCGGCCATTTCACCATGCCGGACTGGCAGTTCGTCGACGTCATTTCGCCGGACGGATATCTGGCGGCGGCGGAGCAATGGGTGGCGATGGGGGCGCAGGTTATCGGCGGCTGCTGCGGCATTGGCCCCGACCACATCCGCCTGCTGAAAGAGCGGCTGCCAAAGCGGATTCCGCAAAAGACAGGCTGACACGACGCCGCGGTCGTGGAATCCTCAGGCATGCCGCACGCCGGATTCGTTCATCTTCGTGTCCATTCCGCTTATTCGCTGCTGGAAGGGGCGATCAAGGTCCCGGACCTGATCGACCTTTGCCGCCGTCACGCCATGCCGGCGGTGGCGGTGACCGACAGCGGCAATCTCTTCGGCGCCCTGGAGTTCGCCTTCGCTGCCAAGGCCGCCGGGGTGCAACCGATCATCGGCTGCCAGATCGGCTTGCGCCGCGAGGAGGCAGCGCCGGCGGGGGCGACCGGAACCCGGCCGGCGCCCGATCAGCTTGTTGTCCTGGTGCAGGACGAACAGGGCTACCGCAACCTCATGAAATTGGTCTCGCGCGCGTTCCTGGAGGGCGATCCAGGCGAGCCGCCGCAGGTCGGGATGGCCGACCTCGGGGCGTTTGGGGCCGGCCTCGTCGCCCTGACCGGCGGGCCGGCGGGACCGGTCGGCCGGCGCTTGTTGGAGGGTCAGATCGACGCGGCGGAAGCCTGCCTCGATACCCTGGCCGGCATTTTCCCTGGCCGCCTTTATGTGGAGCTTATGCGTCATGGCATGGCCGAGGAATCGCGGATCGAGGAGCGGTTGATCGACCTCGCCTACGCCCGCGACCTCCCATTGGTGGCGACGAACGAGGCGTTCTTTGCCGAGGCCGAGCTTTACGAGGCGCACGACGCCCTGCTGTGTATCGCCGAGGGCTCGTACGTGGGCGAGAGGGACCGGCGCCGCCTGACGCCCGAACACCGTTTCAAATCCGCAGCGGAGATGCTGGAGCTGTTCGCGGATATCCCCGAGGCGACGGCCAATACCCTGGCGATCGCGCGCCGCTGCGCCTACTTCCCGGAGCCGGTGGACCCGATCCTGCCGGCCTTCCCGACCGAGGATGGGCGTGACGAAGCCGAGGAATTGCGCATCCGCGCCGAGGCCGGCTTGCGGCGCCGCCTGGACGCCCAGGTGTTCACGGCGGACATGGACGAGGCGGCCCGGACCGCCGCCGCGCGGCGCTACCAGGAGCGGCAGGACTATGAGCTGGGGGTCATCGCCCAGATGGGTTTTCCCGGTTATTTCCTGATCGTCGCCGACTTCATCCAGTGGGCCAAGCAGCAGGGCATTCCGGTCGGCCCCGGGCGCGGCTCCGGCGCCGGCTCGGTGGTCGCCTGGGCCCTGACCATCACCGACCTGGATCCGCTGCGCTGGGGTCTGCTGTTCGAGCGGTTCCTCAATCCGGAACGCATTTCGATGCCGGACTTCGACATCGATTTCTGCCAGGACCGGCGCGACGAAGTGATCCGCTATGTGCAGGCCAAGTACGGCCGCGACCGGGTCGCGCAGATTATCACCTTCGGTAAGCTGCAGGCACGGGCGGCGCTGCGCGATGTCGGCCGGGTGCTGCAGATGCCCTATGGCCAGGTTGACCGTATCTGCAAGCTGGTGCCCAACAATCCGGCCAATCCGGTAACCTTGCGCGAGGCGATCGAGGGCGAGCCGCGGCTGCAGGAAATGCGGGACAGCGATGACTCGGTGGCGCGCCTGTTGGCCATCTCGCTGCAGATCGAAGGGCTATACCGCCACGCTTCCACCCATGCGGCGGGCGTGGTCATTGGCGACCGCAGCCTGGACGAGTTGGTGCCCCTGTATCGCGATCCGCGCTCCGACATGCCGGTGACCCAGTTCAACATGAAGTTCGTGGAAAGCGCCGGCCTGGTGAAGTTCGACTTCCTCGGGCTGAAGACGCTGACCGTCCTGGCGCGCGCCTGCGAGCTGATCGCCGAGCGCGGCGAGCCGATCGACCTTGCGCGGATTCCTCTCGGCGACACCCGGACATACGACATGCTGGGACACGGCGATACGGTCGGCGTATTCCAATTGGAGTCGTCGGGCATGCGCGACGTGCTGAAACGCCTGAAGCCGGACTGTTTCGAGGACATCATCGCGGTGGTCGCCCTCTACCGTCCGGGGCCGATGGACAGCATCCCCAGCTACATAAAACGCAAGCACGGGGAAGAGGCGGTCGATTGCTTCTACCCGTCCTTGGAAGGAATTCTGAGAGAGACCTTCGGTGTGATGGTGTACCAGGAACAGGTCCTGCAGATCGCCCAGGAGCTGGCGGGCTTTACCCTGGGCAGCGCCGATCTGTTGCGCCGGGCCATGGGTAAGAAGATCAAGTCGGAGATGGAGGCGCAGCGCAAAACCTTCGTCGGCGGCGCGGTTGCGCGTGGCGTGCCGGAGGCAAAGGCGGCGCTGATCTTCGAGCAGATCAACAAGTTCGCCGGCTATGGTTTCAACAAGTGCCATGCGGCGCCGTATGCCTTGCTGGCCTATCAGACCGCCTATCTGAAAGCCAACTACCCGGTCGAGTTCTTCGCCGCGTCGATGACCCTGGATATGGGCAACACCGACAAGCTCAACGTTTTCCGCCAGGAGCTCGACCGTTTGACCGTTCCCGTGCTGCCGCCCGACATCAACCGCTCGCGCGCCGACTTCAGCGTGGAACGGATCGAGAAGGAGGAGGCCGAGGGGGCCGGTCATGGGATTCGCTATGCCCTGGGGGCCATCAAGAACGTCGGCGGCGCGGCCATGACCGCCCTGGTCGCCGAGCGCGACGCCAACGGTCCCTTCGCGGACCTGGCCGATTTCGCGAACCGGCTGGATCCCCGCGGCGTCAACAAGCGGCAGATCGAGAACCTGGCCTGCGCCGGCGCGTTCGACGGGCTGAACCGGAACCGTCACAGTCTCCATGCGGCGGCCGAGACCATCGTGCGGACCGCCGCGGCGGCGGCCAGCGATCGGGACAGCGCGCAGGAGAGCCTGTTCGGCGGCGGCGGCGATGCCGGGCCGGCTCCCAGCCTGCCGCTGCCGCCGGTGGACGACTGGCCGGACATGGAGCGGCTGCGCCACGAGTTCGATGCCATCGGCTTCTATCTCTCTGCCCATCCCCTGGACGCCTATGGCCGAAGTCTGGAACGGCTTCGGGTGGTCCGCGCGAGCGATCTGGCCGCCGTCTTCGGCCGCGAGCCCGGGCGCAAGAAGGTGGCGGGCATCGTCGTGGGCAAGCAGGAGCGAACCTCCCGCCAGGGCAATCGCTTCGCTTTCATTCAGCTCTCCGACCCCAGCGGCCTGTTCGAGGTCGTGATTTTCTCCGATGTGCTGGCCCGGACCCGCGAGGTGCTGGAGGCCGGCGAGCCGGTGCTGCTGACCGTGGACGGACGGACGGACGGCGACGATTTGCGCCTCATGGCGCAGGAGATCGAGCCCCTGGAAGCCGCCGTCGCCAATACCGCGGCCGGCCTGCGCCTGTTTCTCGACCAGGCGGGAACGTTGGACAGGCTGAAAAGCGTCCTGGAGCGGGAGGCGAAGGGCCGCGGCCGGGTCTCCCTGGTCCTCGACCTGGCCGACGGGCAGGAGGTGGAATTGGAGCTGCCGGGCGGATACCGGCTGTCGCCGCCGGTGCGCCAGGCCCTGAAATCCCTGCCCGGGGTCGAGGTCCAGGACCTCTGACGGGGCCGGTGTTCGGGCCGGGCGGGGGCGCAAATCCCCTTGCATTCGCGGGCCCGGGGGGGTATCACCCGGCGCAATCTTAATCACTCACGCGGGCTTCGCGGTCCCCGGGGGAGACATCCCCGAGACTCGCTCCGGTGTCCGATTTTCGGATGCAGCGCCCGCGGCGGATCAACCGGAGAAGACTGATCATGGCGCTTCCGACCTTTACCATGCGCCAGCTTCTGGAAGCTGGCGTCCATTTCGGCCACACCACGCGACGTTGGAACCCGAAGATGCAAACGTACATCTTCGGCATTCGCAATGGTGTGCACATTCTCGATCTCGAGCAGACGGTGCCCATGCTGCACCACGCGATCTCGTTCGTGCGCGACGTCGTCGCGGGCGGCGGCCGGGTACTTTTCGTCGGCACCAAGCGGCAAGCCAGCGAGAAGGTCGCCGAGGCCGCGAAACGGTGCGGGCAATACTACGTCAATCACCGTTGGCTTGGCGGCATGCTGACCAACTGGAAGACCATCTCGCAGTCGATCAAGCGCCTGCGCGACGTCGAAAACCGGCTGGCCAGTGAGACCGAGGGGCTGACCAAGAAGGAACTGCTCACTCTGACCCGCGAACGCGACAAGCTCGAGCGGGCCCTGGGCGGCATCAAGGAAATGGGCGGCCTGCCGACGGTCCTGTTCGTCATCGACACGAACAAGGAGCATATCGCGGTCGAGGAGGCCAAGGTGCTTGGCATTCCAGTCGTCGCGGTGCTCGACTCGAACTCGGACCCCGCTGGCATCGATCACGCGATCCCGGGCAACGATGACGCCATCCGCGCGATCACCCTGTACTGTGACTTGGTCTCCGAGGCGGTTCTGGACGGCATTCAGGCCGAACTCACGGCGACGGGCAAGGATGTCGGCGAAGCCGAGGAGACACCGGCCGAGCCGTTGCCCAAAGTCGAGAAGCCGGCCGACGCCGCCACGACAGCCGCGCCGGGCGTTGAAACCCCGCGCGAGGCGGTGGCCGCCGATGCCGCCGACGCGCCGGCCGCCAAGGAAGCCGCGCCCCAATAGGCAGCATTAAGAAACGTAGAAGGGTGAGTTATGGCTGAGATCACCGCGGCGCTGGTCAAGGATCTACGCGAAAAGACCGGCGCCGGCATGATGGACTGCAAGAAGGCGTTGACCGAAAACGCCGGCGACCTGGAGGCCGCGGTCGATTGGCTGCGAACAAAGGGTCTGGCGGCCGCCGCAAAGAAGGCCGGCCGAATCGCCGCCGAGGGCCTGGTCGGCGTCTGTGTCGAGGGGGGTCGTGGCGCCCTTGTCGAAGTCAATTCCGAGACCGATTTCGTCGCCCGCAACGACTCATTTCAGGAATTCGTGCGCACCGCGGCGAAGCTGAGCCTGGAGGCGGGCGGCGACATCGACGCGTTGCGCGCCAGCCGCTACCAAAACGGCGGACAAACTGTCGCCGAGGCGCTCACCGCCTTGATCGCCAAGGTCGGCGAAAACATGACGGTGCGGCGCACCGCCTGCCTGGAGGTGGCGAACGGGATTGTCGCCGACTACGTGCACAATCAGGTCAGCGCGGAAGTTCCGGATCAGGGCAAGATCGGCGTCATCGTGGCACTGGAGTCGACCGGCGATCAGAAAAAATTGCGCGCGTTCGGCAGGCAGCTTGCCATGCACATCTCGTGGGCGGCACCGCAGGCGATCGAGGCGGCGGACGTGGACCCGGCCACGCTCGAGCGGGAACGCAACATTCTGGCCGAACAGGCCCGGGAAAGCGGCAAGCCGGAAAATATCATCGAGAAGATGTTGGAGGGCCGCTTGCGCAAGTACTATGAAGAGGTGTGCTTGCTCGACCAGACCTTTGTCATCGATGGCGAGACCAAGGTGCGCAAGGTGCTGGAGCAGGTCAGCCAGGATGTCGGCGCACCGGTAAAGATTATCGGTTTCCACCGCTTCCAGCTTGGCGAGGGTGTGCAGCGGGACGAGGGCGACTTCGCCGCCGAGGTGGCGGCGCAACTGGGCCGCTAAACGGTCCGCGTACCAACCTTAGGGAAGGCATCGCTGGGAGAGGGCGTGGCCGGCAAACCGAAATACCGACGCGTATTGCTCAAGATCTCGGGCGAGGCGCTGATGGGCGACCGGGACTACGGCCTGGACCCGGAGGCCGTCACCCGCATTGCCAAGGACGTCCTCGCGGTGCACCGCATGGGCGTCCAGGTCTGTCTGGTCATCGGCGGCGGCAACATCTTCCGCGGCTTGTCCGGCGCCGCCGCCGGCATGGAGCGGGCGACCGCCGACTACATGGGCATGCTGGCCACCGTCATCAATTCGCTGGCCATGCAAAGCGCCCTCGAGCGTCTCGACGTCGCCACGCGCGTGCAGTCGGCGATTCCCATGGCCACCGTGGCGGAGCCTTACATCCGCCGCCGCGCCGAGCGGCACCTGGAAAAGGGGCGCGTGGTCATCTTCGGCGCCGGCACCGGCAATCCGTTCTTCACCACCGATACGGCCGCGGCCCTGCGGGCCTCCGAGATGGCCTGCGATCTGCTGCTCAAGGGGACCAAGGTGGACGGTGTCTATGACGCCGATCCGGTCAAGGTGACCGACGCCAAGCGGTTCGACCGCCTCAGCTATCTGGAGGTCTTGACCACGGACCTCGGGGTGATGGACCATGCCGGGATATCCCTGGCCCGCGAGAACGCCATTCCGATCGTGGTATTTTCGATTTACGAGTCCGGTGCCTTTGCCAAGGTGCTGTGCGGCGAGGGCCGCTATACCATCGTCAATGACGGGGGCTGATCCGTGGCCGATCCTGATCTAAGCGACATTACCCGGCGCATGGATAGCGCCCAGGAGGTATTGCGCAAGGAGTTTGCCGGGCTGCGTACCGGACGGGCGTCGGCGGCGTTGCTGGAGCCGGTGATGGTCGAGGCGTACGGCGCCAGCATGCCGATCAGCCAGGTCGGGACCATCAGCGTGCCGGAGCCGCGCATGGTCACCGTGCAGGTGTGGGACCGGTCCCTGGTAGGGGCTGTCGAGAAGGCGATTCGCGGCGCCGGCCTGGGCCTCAATCCGGCCAGCGACGGACAACTTATGCGCGTGCCGATCCCGGCGCTTTCCGAGGAACGGCGCGTCGAACTGACCAAGATCGCCGGAAAGTACGCCGAGCAATCCCGAATTGCCGTTCGCAACGTGCGGCGGGATGGGATGGAAATGCTCAAACGCATGGAGAAGGCCGGCGAGATTTCCGAAGACGATCATCGGCTCTGGGGCGACGAAATCCAACGCCTGACCGACGAGCATATCAAGGGGATCGACTCGGCGTTGGCGCAAAAGGAGGAGGAGATCCTCCAGGTCTAAGGTGATGGACGGAGTGCGCGAAGAAGCCGCCGGCGTCGGATCGCCAACTCACGTCGCGATCATCATGGATGGCAACGGGCGCTGGGCCAATGCGCGTGGCCTGCCGCGCACGGCCGGGCATCGTCAGGGTGCCGAAGCGGTGCGCCGGACGGTCGAGGCGGCGATCGAACTCGGCATCTCGTATCTCACTCTGTATGGCTTCTCCGCCGAGAACTGGAAGCGGCCGGCGACCGAGATCGACGATCTGATGGGTCTGCTCAGCCGCTATCTACAAGCCGAGCTGAACCACCTGCACAAAGAGAACATTCGCCTGCGCGTCATCGGCGACCGCACGCGGCTGCCCAAGGACGTGGCGCGGCGGATCGGCGATGCGGAGGTGCTGACCCAGGCCGGTCACAGGCTCAATCTGACCATCGCCATCAGCTATGGCGGGCGGCAGGACATCCTCGCGGCGGCGCGGACCTTGGCGCGGGCGGTGGCGGCGGGCCAGATGGAGGCGGACGCCATCGACGAGGTCACCTTCGCGGCGGCCTTGTCCACCGCCGGCATTCCCGACCCCGATCTGCTCATTCGGACCAGTGGCGAGCAACGGATCAGTAATTTCCTCCTGTGGCAGTCGGCCTACAGCGAGCTCGTCTTCTTCAACAAGCTTTGGCCGGACTTCGGCAAAGAGGACCTGGCCGATGCGGTTCGGGAGTTTCAGAAACGCGATCGGCGTTATGGTGCGGCCGCTGGCTCCGGGTAGATGGCCGGGCTTGCCCGTCCGGATCGTCTCGGCGCTGGTCCTGGCGCCGCCGGCGCTCGCGGCATTGTATCTTGGCTCGCCCTACAGCGATGTGCTGGTCTGCGCCGTCGCGGCGCTGGTTGCCTGGGAATGGGCCCGAATGTGCGGCGGCAAAGCTATTGAATTACCTGGCGCCGTGTTGATCCTGGCGGTATTGGCGACGAGCCTGGCTGCTGCCCTGGGCCTCTATTCCGTAGCCAGTTGGGTGATTGCCGCCGGCGCCGCGGCGGCCGCTCTGGCCGCCACCCGCGGGCGTTCGGGCGAGCCGGTCTGGTACGCCATCGGGGTCGTGTATCTGGGCTCGGCAATCATGGCCTTCCTATGGTTGCGCGCGGATCCCGGATCGGGGCGTGCCGTCATACTTTGGCTAATCGCCGTGGTCTGGGCGACGGATATAGGGGCGTACGTGGCCGGCCGGTCGATTGGCGGCCTGCGCCTGGCTCCGACGATCAGCCCCGGCAAGACCTGGGCGGGCCTGGCGGGTGGCGCGGTGGCGGCCGTGGTTGCCGGTTTGGCCGTGGCCATGGCGATGGATCGGGGAGGTCCCGGTGGGGCGGATCTCGCTCCGGGGACGATCGCGCGAATTGCCGTCGTCAGCGCGGCACTTGCGGTTGTGTCGCAGGTAGGCGATCTTTTCGAGTCGCACCTGAAGCGCCGCGCGGGCGCCAAGGATTCGAGCAACCTCATTCCCGGTCATGGGGGAGTGCTTGACCGAATCGACGGCCTGCTGGCTGCCGCCCTGGCACTCGGCGCGGCCATCCGATTGACGGGGGGAACGGGAATCGCATGGCTGTAGCCTCACCAAGCCGCGTCCTGAAGACGGCGCCGCGCCGGCTTACGATCCTCGGATCGACCGGTTCGGTCGGGTGCAACACCCTCGATCTCGTCAGCCGCAATCTGGAGTTGTTCGAGGTCGAAGCCTTGACGGCGAATGGGCAGGTCGAGCGCCTGGCGCAACAGGCCAAACAAGTCCGCGCCAGGCTGGCGGTCGTCGCCGACGAGAGCCGCTATCGCGACCTGAAGGAGGCCCTGTCCGGCACCGGCATCGAGGCGGCGGCCGGCCAAGCGGCGGTCACCGCGGCGGCGACATGCCCCTCGGATTGGGTGATGGCAGCCATCGTCGGCGCCGCCGGTCTGGCGCCGACCATGGCGGCGATCCGTCGGGGCGCGGTCGTGGCGTTGGCCAACAAGGAAACCCTGGTTTGCGCCGGACCTCTTATGACCGCGGAGGTGGTGCGCGGCAAAGCGACCCTGCTGCCTGTCGACTCCGAACACAATGCTATCTTTCAGGTGCTGGATGCGGAGCGGCCGGCGGGGGTGGACCGGATTGTTCTGACGGCCTCGGGCGGGCCGTTCCGGACCTTGCCGCGGGAAGCCATGGCGGACGTGACCCCCGCCCAGGCGGTGGCGCACCCGAACTGGGACATGGGCGCCAAGATTTCCGTCGATTCCGCGACCATGATGAACAAGGGCCTTGAAGTCATTGAAGCTCAACATCTTTTCGGCCTACCCTCGGAACGGATCGAGGTCCTGGTGCACCCGCAATCGGTGATTCATTCCATGGTCGCCTACGTGGACGGTTCGGTTCTCGCCCAGATGGGCCAACCCGACATGCGCACACCGATCGCCTACACCCTGGCTTGGCCGGAGCGCATGGCGGCGCCCGTCGAGCGCCTGGATCTGGCGGCGGTGGGTCAGTTGACGTTCGAGGCGCCCGATCCGGTGCGCTTCCCGGCGTTGCGCCTGGCGCGCCAGGCCTTGCAGGCGGGCGGCGGCGCCCCCACTATCTTGAATGCGGCGAACGAGGTTGCGGTGCGGGCCTTTCTTGAAGGACGCATCGGCTTCCTGGACATTGCCGGGGTGGTCGAAGACACTCTCTCGGGCCTGCCGTCGGCGCCACTGCTCTCGCTGGAAGATGTATGGAATGTCGACCGGGAGGCGCGGGCCATCGCCTCCGGCCTGATATCGCGGATCAGCCGCCCGTGACCGAGTTGGCTTCAGGTCACCGCAGGTGTACCAAGTATTGAGAAATTTCAAGTCTATAGCGCGCGCTGTAAACGAATTCCGAGGGCCCGGGCCGATAGACCATGGTCCTTGTTCGGGTGCGGGGTTTACAGGTAAATTGCGCCTCCCGCCGCGGCATGTTGGCATCATTACAGGGCCTAATTGATGGATTTTTTCAGCGGCCTCTACACCTTCGCTGTGCCCGTGGCGCTTGGCGGCATTGTGACCTATGTCCTGCCGTTTCTGGCCATACTGACGATTTTGGTTTTTGTCCACGAGATGGGACATTTCCTGGTCGCGCGCCGCAACGGCGTTCGCGTCGAGGTGTTTTCCATCGGCTTTGGCCCGGAGTTGTTTGGCTGGACCGACCGGGCCAAGACCCGTTGGAAATTCAGTCTTATTCCGCTGGGTGGCTATGTCCGGATGTTTGGCGACGCGAATGCCGCCAGCCAGCCGTCCGGCGATCAGGCCGAACTGACCGCCGAGGAGCGGGAGGTGTCGTTCCACTGCAAGCGCCTGGGCCAAAAAGCTTGGATCGTCGCGGCGGGGCCGCTGGCCAATTTCCTCTTCGCGATAGTTCTGCTCGCGGGGCTCTTCGCGACGGTGGGCCAGCCGTTCACGCCGCCCGTGGTCGGCGACGTGGTCCCGGACAGCGCCGCCGCCAAGGCGGGGATTATGCCCGGCGACCGTTTCGTCGAGCTTGACGGTAGTTCCATCGAGCGATTCGAGGACGTTCAACAGATCATCCGGCAAAACCCCGAACGGCCGGTCGAGGTCGTCGTCGAGCGGGACGGCCGTGAGGTTGTCCTGTCGGCCGTCCCGACGCTGACCGAGTTGACCGATAATTTCGGCAACAAGCAGACGATCGGTCTGCTTGGCGTGACGCGAAGCGGTGTCGAATACGCCAAGTACGATCCCTTCACGGCACTGTGGCGGGCCTCCCGCGAAACGGCTTACCTGTCGGTCGGTACGCTACAGGCGGTGGGCCAGATCATCATCGGCGCGCGCAGTACGGAGGAACTCGGCGGTCCCTTGCGGATCGCGCAAATGTCGGGGCAAGTCGCTGAAACCGGCATTGTCACGGTGATCTGGTTCATGGCCGTGCTGTCGATCAACCTCGGTTTGATCAATTTGTTCCCGATCCCAATGCTCGATGGCGGGCATCTGCTTTTCTACGGGATCGAGGCCGCGCGGGGCCGGCCGCTTGGCGAGCGGGCACAGGAGTATGGCTTCCGAATTGGCCTGGCCCTGGTGTTCAGCTTGATAGTATTCGTCACCTGGAATGATCTGGTACACCTGCAGGTGTTCGATTTCTTACGCGGGCTGGTGACGTAGGCGCGGCATAAAGGGGGCGTGCCGCAGGGTCTGGGGGACTGGCTGTCGAGGCACGACGGCTTTGGGGGGTCTGGGAACGTGTTTTGGGGACGACGAATTCGAACAGTCGGCGTGCTGCTCGTCCTGTGCTTTGTGTGGGGCACGGCGGCTAGTCGCCCGACCTTCGCTCAGCTGGATCAAACCGGCGGCGTGATCGATGAAATCCGCATCGAGGGGATGCAACGCATAGAGCCGGAAACCGTCCGCTCGTATATGCGGATCAATCCGGGCGATCCGTTTGATCCGGTCCGCCTCGACAAGTCCCTGAAGAATATTTTCAGCACCGGGCTGTTCGCCGACGTGACGCTGCGCCGCGAGGACAACGCCTTGATTGTCTCCGTCGTCGAAAATCCGATCATCAATCGTATCGCCTTCGAGGGAAACGACCGGCTGGACAACGAAGCCCTGGAGGCCGAGGTGTCGCTGCGGCCCCGCGTCGTCTTCACCCGGACCAAGGCGCAAAGTGACGCGCAGCGCTTGCTCGAGATCTATCGCCGTTCGGGCCGCTAGGCCGCGACCGTCGAGCCCAAGGTCATACAGTTGCCGCAGAACCGCGTCGATCTGGTGTTCGAGATCAATGAAGGACCGCTGACCAAGATCAGCGCGATCAACTTCATCGGCAACCGCGTCTATTCGGATTCCCGATTGCGCGGCGAAGTCACCACCAGTGAATCCGCGTTCTGGCGCATCCTGTCGTCCACCGACACATACGATCCGGACAGGCTGTCCTTCGACCGCGAATTGCTGCGCCGCTTCTATCTTCATGAGGGATATGCCGATTTCCGTGTCATGTCGGTGGTGGCCGAACTGACTCCCGATCGTGAAGGCTTCATCGTCACCTTTACGCTGGAGGAGGGGGAGCGCTACAAATTCGGCGCGATCGGGCTGACGACGACGCTCCCGAATCTCGACCCGGAGTCGCTGCAACAGCATGTCCTGGCGGAGGAAGGGGAATGGTACGACGCCCAGGCGGTCGAAGATACCGTGAGCGCCCTGAGCGAAGCCGTCGGCAATCTCGGCTACGCCTTCGTCGACATCCGGCCCCGTGCCGACCGCAATTCCGAAGCGCGCACAATCGGCATCAGTTTTGAGATCAATGAAGGCCCGAAGGTCTATGTCGAACGCATTGATATTCAAGGCAACAACCGAACCCTTGATCGGGTGATCCGACGTGAGTTCCGATTGGTCGAGGGGGATGCTTTCAATAGCTCCAAGCTACGTCGGTCGCGGCAACGAATTCAGAACCTCGGATTCTTCCGCACCGCCGATGTGCAAAATCAGCCCGGCAGCAGCGCCGACAAGACCGTGATCACCGTCGAAGTCGAGGAACAATCGACCGGCGATTTGTCATTCGGCGCCGGCTTTTCCACGGATTCCGGCCCGATCGGCAATATCAGCATACGCGAGCGGAATCTGCTCGGACGGGGTCAGGACCTTCGGCTGGGCTTCACGCTTTCCGGTTCCAACTCGCAGCTCGACCTGAGCTTCACCGAGCCATACTTCCTGGGGCGCAACCTGGCGGCCGGGTTCGATGCGTTCCGGACGACGACGAACCAGAGACGACGTGCCTTCGACCTCGAGCGAGTTGGGGGATCGCTGCGCTCCGGGTTTTCGTATACCGAGACTCTGCGCCATGTGGTTCGTTACAATCTGGAGCAGAATACGATCTCGGATGTGGACGAGGATGCATCGCTCCTGGTCAAGGAGGAAGAGGGAACTTTTCTGCAGTCCGGCGTTTCCCACGAGTTGATCTATGATACCCGGGACAATCGGTTCGACCCGCGGGAGGGTATGGTCCTGAGGCTGCGCAACGACATAACGGGGCTCGGCGGCGACGTACGATACCTGAAATCGTCGGTGGGAGGGGCGTACCACTACTCCTTCATCGAGGATTGGACGGCCAGTGTCGATGCCGAGGTCGGCAATATTTTCGGCATTGGCGAAGATACGCGGATCAGCGACCGCCATTTCATCGGCGGCACCAGTTGCCGCGGCTTCCAATTTGCCGGGATCGGTCCCCGCGATGGCCCAACCGGCGATGCCCTGGGGGCAAAACAGTACTATACGGGGACCCTCGAGTTGGGCTTTCCGCTAGGCCTGCCAGATGAATTCGATATCCGTGGCCGTCTTTTCACCGATATCTGCTCGGCCTGGGGGTTGGATCGGACCGACACCAATGTGCTGGACGAAAATACACCGCGTGCCTCCCTCGGCGCAGGGTTGTCCTGGCAGTCGCCGTTCGGCCCGATTATTATCGATCTTGGTATTGCGGTTCTTAAGGAAGATTTCGACGAGACTGAATTGTTTAGCTTTAGCTTCGGAACACAGTTCTAACCGCAGTTGTTGGGATCAATGTCACGGTTTCGTTTTCTCATTTGCCGCTGCGTTGCGGGGGCGCTCATGGTTGCGATCGCCGCCGTGGCCGGCGGGCCGTCCGCCATGGCGCAACAGGCCGAACCGGCGATGTTGGCAATCATCGACGTGCAGAAGGTTCTGCGGGAGTCCGTGGCCGTCAAATCCCTCACCGCCAAGATCGAGGAGCAGCGGAACAAGTATCAGGGGGAGCTCCGGGCCCAGGAGGAAACCTTGCGCACCGCCGACCAGGAGCTGGCACGGCAGCGGACTATCCTGTCTTCCGACGCGTATGCGCAGAAGCGCAAGGACCTCGAACAGCAGGTCGCGACCTTGCAGCGCCAGGTCCAGGAGCGAAAGAAGGGTTTGGATCAGCTATTTGGCCAGGGCATGTCGCAGGTGCAGAACGAGTTGGCGAACGTGGCCAAGGAAATCGCCGAGGAACGTGGTATCGATCTGATCATCTCGCGCGCCGCTGTGGTGATCGTCAAACCGAAATTCGACATCTCGAGTGAGGCATTGACGCGCCTGAACGCCCGTTTGACGACCGTGGCGCTGCCGGCGCAACAAAACTAGAGCCGTTCATGGCTGACCCACGCTTCTTTCGCGCGGCGGGCCCGCTGACATTGCGCGAAATCGCGCGGCTGGCCTCGGCGGAGCTTGACGGAGCCGCGGACCCGGCGCGCCCCATGAAGGACGTGGCACCGCTGGAGGCCGCCGGCGAGGACGATGTCAGTTTTCTCGACAATCGCCGCTACCTCGACGCCTTCCGGTCGAGCAAGGCCGGCGCCTGTGTGGTGGCGCCGGAGTACGCCGAGCAAGCCCCCAAAGGGATGGCCTTGCTGAAGGCCGCCAAGCCCTATCGCGCGTATGCCCTGGTGGCACGGGCTTTTTATCCGCCATCGCCGCGGCAGGAAGGGCGGCACCAAACCGCCGTTGTCGATCCCACGGCGCAAATCGGATCGGGGACCGCGATTGGTCCCGGGGTGGTGATCGGCGCCAGGGCGGAGATCGGGCCCGACTGCTTGATCGGCGCCAACGCCGTCATTGCCGATGGCGTCGTGATCGGCGCCGGAACTGATATCGGCGCCAACGCCTTCTTGACGCACTGTCTGATCGGGGCGCGCTGTCAAATCCACGCCGGGGTCTGCATCGGAAACCGGGGGTTCGGCTTTGCCATGGACGCGGATGGCATTCTCGACGTCCCCCAACTGGGCCGGGTTATACTCGAGGATGACGTGGAAGTAGGCGCCAACTCCACCATCGACCGGGGCGCCGGGCCGGATACCATGGTCGGCGCCGGCTCGAAGATTGATAATTTGGTGCAGATCGGGCACAACGTGCGCTTGGGGCGGCAGTGCGTGCTGGTGGCCCAGTCCGGCATTGCTGGAAGCACGAAGTTGGAGGACCACGTCGTCGTGGCCGCACAGGCCGGTGTCGCGGGCCATCTGCGCATAGGCAAAGGGGCGCAGCTAGCCGCGAAAAGCGGGGTCATGCGCGATGTTCCGCCGGGTCTCGCCGTGGGAGGTGCCCCGGCCATGCCGTTGCGCGAGTTCTTCCGCCTCTGCACCATCTGGCAGCGTCAGCTCAAAGCAAGAGGCAAACCCGATGACTGAGGGGCGTGTGACGCGACAGGTCGTGAAAAGCATCGATATCTTGCGGATCATGGAAATGATCCCGCATCGGTATCCTTTTCTGATGATCGACCGCGTGATCGACGTGGTGCCGGACGAAAGCGCGGTCGGCGTCAAGAACGTGTCCATCAACGAGTTTTTCTTTCAGGGCCATTTCCCGCGCCAGCCGGTGATGCCCGGGGTGCTGATTATCGAGGCGATGGCGCAGACCGCTGCCGTTCTCGTGGTCGAGACCCTGGAAGGCGCGGCCGACGGCAAGCTCGTCTATTTCATGACGGTCGAGGATGGGCGCTTTCGCAAGCCCGTGGTACCGGGCGATACCCTGCACATTCACGTCACCAAGATACGCAATCGCGGCAACGTGTGGAAGTTCCTCGGCGAGGCCAAGGTCAACGGCGTGCTGATGGCCCAGGCGCGCTTTTCCGCCATGATCATGGAGGATTGATGGCGCGGATACATGCCACTGCGATCATCGATCCCAAAGCCACGCTCGGCGATGGCGTCCGCATCGGCCCGTACTGCCTCGTCGGCGCGGACGTCGAGTTGGGCGCGGATGTCCTCCTGCACAGCCATGTTGTGATCGAAGGGCGCACCCGTATCGGCGCCCGCAGCCAGATCTTTCCGTTTGCCTCCATCGGCCACCGGCCGCAGGACCTCAAGTACAAGGGAGAACCGTCCGAGCTCCTTGTCGGCGAGGACACGACGGTGCGCGAGCATGTCACCATGAATCCGGGCACCAAGGGCGGCGGCCTGGTCACCCGGGTCGGCAACCACTGCCTCTTCATGGTGGGGGCCCATGTCGCCCACGACTGCCAGATCGGCGATCACGTCATCCTGGCGAACAACGCGACCCTGGGCGGCCACGTCGTGGTTGAGGATCACGCCATCATCGGCGGCCTGTCGGCGATCCACCAATTCGTCCGCGTTGGCCGGCATGCCATCGTCGGCGGCATGTCGGGGGTCGAGCATGACGTTATCCCCTATGGCATGGCCTTGGGCGAGCGGGCGCGCTTGCACGGTCTCAATGTCGTCGGCCTGAAGCGGTACGGCTTCGACCGCGGCCAGATTCAAGCCCTGAACAGCGCCTTCCAGATCCTGTTCGCGGACGACGATACCTTGGCCGAACGGGTCGCCCGTCTGGACGCTGAGCTGGGACAGACCAAGGGCGTCACCGATATCGTCGCGTTCGTCCGCGGCGGTTCCTCGCGGGCCCTTTGCCGGCCCAAGCCCGGCGATGACAGGTAAGTTGGGCATTCTGGCCGGCGGCGGCGACCTGCCGCAGCGGCTTATCCAGGTCTGCCGCGCCTCGGGGCGCGACGTTTTCGTTCTGGCGTTCGAGGGCCAGACGAATCCCGAAACCACGGCCGACGTCGAGCACGCCTGGACCCGATTGGGCTCGACATCCGCAGCCCTGAAGACTTTGCGCCGGGCGAACGTCACGGAGGTGGTGATGGTCGGCCCTGTCACCCGCCCCAGCCTGCGAGACCTGCGCCTGGATCCGTTGAGCGTCAAGATGCTGGCCAAGGCGGGTGCCAAGGCGCTGGGCGACGACGGATTGCTGCGTGCGATCGTCGGCACCCTGGAAGGCGAGGGATTTCATGTCCTCGGCGTCGACGACGTCCTCGGCGACATGGTGGCGCCGGCGGGCGTCTATGGGCGCCATACCCCCGACGCGCAAGCCGAGAAGGATATCGCCCGCGGCATCGCCGTCGCACGCGCCCTTGGGGCGCATGACGTCGGGCAGGCGGCGGTGGTGCAACAAGGCATCGTTCTCGGCGTCGAGGCCGTGGAGGGCACGGATCTGCTGTTGCAGCGTTGCGCCGTATTGCGCCGGGGCGGGCCCGGCGGCGTTCTGGTCAAGGTGCGCAAGCCGCAGCAGGACGCGCGGGTAGATTTGCCGACCATCGGATTGCAAACGGTAAGGGGCGCGGCGGCCGCCGGCCTGCGCGGTATTGCCGTCGAGGCGGGCGGCGCCCTCGTTGTCGATCGCGCCGCCGTCGCCAGTGCCGCCGATGCCGCCGGCCTTTTCGTGGTCGGGGTGCAGGTCGACCAACCAAACGTCGGGGAATGATCGCCAGCGGCGCCGGCGGCGGCCAGGCTTCGCCGCTCATTTTTCTGATCGCCGGAGAACCGTCGGGCGATCTTCTTGGGGCTCGTCTGATGGCCGCGCTGCGGGTCCAAACCGGCGGCGCGGTGCGTTTTGCGGGCATCGGCGGCGAGCGCATGATCGCCGAAGGCCTGGACAGCCTGGTTCCCATCGACGAACTGGCGGTCATGGGGGTCTTCGAAATCGTCCCGCATGCCTTTCGCATCATCCGCCGCATCCGGCAGACGGTCGCGGCGGCGCGCACAATGCGGCCGGCGGCGGTGGTGACCATCGATTCGCCCAGTTTCAGCCTCGAGGTGAGCCAGCGGCTCCGCGACCTCGGCGTGCCATTGATCCACTACGTCGCGCCGCAGGTTTGGGCGTGGAAGCCGTGGCGGGCGGCGAAGATGGCGCGCTATGTGGATCATCTGCTCACCCTGTTGCCCTTCGAGGCGCCGTATTTCGAGAAGCACGGCCTGGCCACCACCTTCGTTGGCCATCCGGCGGTGGAAATGCAGGGCGCGGCCACCGACCCGGCCGCCTTTCGCGTCCGGCACGGAATCGCCGCCGCGGCGCCGGTCATCTGCGTGCTTCCCGGCAGCCGCCGCGGCGAGGTGCGCCGGCTGGCGCCCATATTCGGCGCGACCCTCGGCCGCCTGGTGCAGCGGTTTCCCGATTTGCGGGCATTGGCACCGACCGTATCGACCGTCGCGGCCGAGGTTACCGCGGCGGCGCGTGCATGGCCGGTGCCGTCCATCGTGCTCGCCGGGCCGGGGGAAAAGGCCGATGCCTTCGCCGCCTCCGATGTGGCATTGGCCGCCTCGGGAACGGTGGCCGTCGAACTCGCCGTGGCGGGTGTCGCCTGCGTCATCGCCTATCGGGTCTCACCCCTGACCGCGTTCGTCGCGCGGCGGGTCGTAAAGTCACCGTACGCAAGCCTGGCAAACATCCTGCTGAAACGGGAAGTGCAACCCGAGCTGTTGCAAGAAAACTGTACGCCGGACAAATTGGCAGTCGCGCTCGGCGCTTTGCTCGACGACAGCGGCGCCCGGGCGGCTCAGGTCGCCTCCGTGGGCGAGGCCATTCGGATGCTGACTCCCGGCGGTGCACCGCCAAGCCAACGGGCGGCGCGAGCCGTGTTGAACCTGATCGGTACTGGCAAGAGATCCGCAGAGAACCTAAATAGAGAAAAGATACATGAGGAGGAACTATGAGCCAGACAACGACGGCACCAAAGCAATCGGGCCAGGGAGGAGCGGCGGACAAGTTCCGCCTGCTGCATACCATGATCCGGGTCAAGGACCTGGACAAATCGATCGATTTCTATACCCGGCATCTGGGTATGAAGGCGTTAAGCCGGAAGGATTATCCGTCGGGTAAATTCACCCTGGCCTTCCTGGGCTACGGTGACGAGGCCAGCAATACGGTCATCGAGTTGACGCACAATTGGGATCAGACGGAACCTTACGATTTGGGCACCGGATTTGGACACCTGGCGGTCGGCGTTCCGGATATCTACGGGACCTGCGCGGCATTGGAAAAAGCAGGAGTCAAGATTCCACGACCGCCCGGGCCGATGAAGCACGGCGGCAGTGTTATCGCCTTCGTTGAAGATCCCGACGGCTACAAGATAGAGCTGATCGAGCGCGCGTAGTCTCCGTCACCCGGACGGCGCGCCGCTACCGGCGTTCGATGGGCACGAATTCACGCTTCGTCTTGCCGATGTAAAGCTGGCGCGGCCGGCTGATGCGGTGGTCCGGGTCCTCGATCATCTCTTTCCACTGAGCCACCCAGCCGACCGTCCGCGCCAGCGCGAACAGGACCGTGAACATGGACGTCGGGAAGCCCATGGCCTGCAGAATGATGCCGGAATAGAAATCCACATTGGGGAACAGCTTGCGCTTGACGAAATAGTCGTCCTCCAACGCTATCTTCTCCAACGCCATGGCCAGATCGAGCAGCGGTTCGTCCTGGTGGTTCAACTCCTCCAGCACTTCGTGGCAGCTCTTGCGCAAGACGGCCGCGCGCGGATCGTAGTTCTTGTAGACCCGGTGGCCAAAGCCCATGAGCCGGAAGGGATCGTCTTTGTCCTTGGCGCGCTTGAGGAACTCGGGGATGCGCTCCTTGGAGCCAATCTCCTGCAACATCTTGAGTACGGCCTCATTGGCGCCGCCGTGCGCCGGGCCCCACAGCGAGGCGATGCCTGCGGCGATACAGGCGAACGGGTTGGCGCCGCTCGACCCGGCGATGCGGACGGTCGAGGTCGAGGCGTTCTGCTCATGATCGGCATGCAGAATGAAGATTCGGTCCATCGCCCGGGCCAGGGACGGGCTGACCTTGTACTCCTCGGCCGGCACCGCAAAGATCATGTGCAGGAAGTTGGCCGCGAAGCTGAGATCGTTCCGTGGATACACGAAAGGCTGGCCGATCGAGTATTTGTAGGCCATGGCGGCAATCGTCGGCATCTTGGCGACCAGACGATGGGAAGCGACCATCCGCTGATGCGGATCGCTGATATCCGTGGAGTCATGATAGAAGGCGGACAGGGCCCCGACCACACCCACCATGATCGCCATCGGATGCGAGTCCCGGCGGAAGCCCCGGTAGAAATACATCACCTGCTCATGCAGCATGGTGTGATAGGTGATCGCCTTCTCGAAATCCCGGCGCTCCGCCGCCGTCGGCAGGTGGCCATAGAGAAGCAGGTAGCAGACCTCCATGTAGTCGCTGTGCTCGGCCAAATCTTCGATGGCATAGCCGCCGTGCATGAGAATGCCTTCGTCCCCGTCAATATACGTCAGGGCCGAGTCGCAGCTTGCGGTTGAGGTATAGCCGGGGTCGTACGTGAAGAATCCGGTGTCCGAGTACAGCCGGCGCACGTCGATGACCCGCGGCCCCGTGGATCCCTCGATAATGGGCATTTCCCAGGATTGGCCGCTGCTGTTGTCGGTCAGAGTAACGGTGTTCTTGCGCGAGGCAGCTTTCGCTTTGGGGGAGCTCGATGCCATATCGCTAATTCCTGGTATGAGTTGGGGGCCCCTTACGCCGCGGGGAACGCGTGCGGCGCAGCATAAGCCCTAACAGCGAGTCGATCAATCCGCTGGCAATGGCGCCATGGGCGCCAATCTATGCGCCGGCTGAGGGGGTTGCCTGGTCGGCGATGCGCCCGAGGCACTCGCTGCGGCCCAGGATTGCCATGACCTCGAAAAGACCCGGGGACGACTCCGATCCGGTCAGTGCCGCACGTAATGGTTGCGCGATCTGACCCAATTTGAGGTTCTGCTGCTCCGCCGCTTGTCGCACGGTCGCCTCGAGGCCGGTTTCCGTCCACTCCTCAACGGCCTCGAGGTAGCGCAGCACAAGGGCCAGCCGTTGGCGGCCACCGTCGGCCAGCAACTTCTCCGCCTTCGGTGACAGAGAAAGGGGGCGTTTGACAACGTAGAGAAGAGCGTTCTCCGCCAGTTCCTTCAGGTTCCGGGCGCGCATCTTCAGCCCGCCCATGCCCCGGCGCAGGCGCGCGTCCGCCGGGCCGTCGAGGGGCCGACCGAGAGAGATCTCGAGACGCGGCTTGATCGCCTCCACAAGCCGGGCATCGTCCGCCTCGCGCAGATAGTGGGCATTCAAATTGTCCAGCTTGGCGAAGTCGAAGCGCGCCGCCGACTTGCCGACCCCGTCAAGGTCGAACCAGGCGATGGCCTGCTCGGTCGAAATGATCTCGTCGTCGCCGTGGCCCCAGCCAAGGCGCAGCAGATAATTGCGCAGCGCCTCCGGCAGATATCCCATCTCGCGATAGGCCTCGACACCCAGGGCCCCGTGGCGCTTCGACAGCTTGGCGCCGTCCGGCCCATGAATCAGGGGAATGTGGGCGAAGGCCGGCGGCGACCAGCCGAGCGCCTGATAGATCAGCGTCTGGCGAAAG
>JAJFGI010000371.1 GCA_021776215.1 Kiloniellaceae bacterium
GTAAGCGTTCCAGGAACGGCATCTTGACGGGTCGGTTAGCCTGAGGTTTTCGATCCACGACCTTGGGAGGGCGACCAATGGCCAAGCGGTTGCGTCGGAGCCGGGCTGAGTCGGAGGCGTATTGGCGACGGCTGATTCGCGAGCAGCAGCAGAGCGGTCAGGCGATCCGCGGATTCTGCCGCGAGCAAGGGGTGACTGAGTCGGCGTTTCATTTTTGGAAGCGGGAGCTGCGCGTCAATCGGCGGAAATGCGCTACCGGTACGGTCGACCCGTCCCCACCGACGTTGATGCCGGTCTCGGTGATCGGTCCGATGACCTCGCCGCTCACGCTGGAGTTGGGCGGCGCGACGCTGCGGATCGAAGTGGGCGTCGACGCGGAACTGCTCCGCACCGTACTCGAGTCGTTGAGGGCCATCTGATGCTTACGCTCACCGCCGGTGCGATGCCGGTCTACTTCTGTGTCGGTCCGACCGATATGCGGAAGGGCTTTGACGGCCTGATGCGTCTCGCCGCAGAGCAGGCCGCACGGGACGTGCTCTCCGGCGGACTGTTTGTATTCGTCAATCGTCGCGGCGACCGGGCGAAGCTGCTGTGGTGGGACGAGGACGGCCTGTGCATCTGGTACAAACGACTGGAAGCTGGCACGTTCGAGGCACCGAAGGCTGATGAAGACACGCAGCATGTCGTGCTCTCGCCCACTCAGTTGAGTCTGCTCTTGGGCGGCATCGAACTGGCCAGCGTCCGCAGGAGAAAACGCTATCGACGAAGCGCGTGAAAAGTTTTTTCAAAAACGAGCGAACCCTTTCGGCATTTCACGCGTTTAACAAGGCATGAGCAAGGAAGCCGCCTCTCGTCCGGACGACTTGGCACAGTGCCATCAGATCATCGACCAACAGCAGTCGACGATCGGCCAGTTGCAGCGATCGCTCGAGCAAGTCCAGCATTACGTCGAGCAGTTGCTCACGAGCAAGTACGGGCCACGCAGCGAGCGGATCGATCCGAGTCAGCTATCGTTGTTCGACCGCGAGAAACTGGCCGAAGCAACCAGCGACCCGTCGTACGAAACCGATGCTCCGTCGTCCGTCGTGGTTCGCGAGCATCGTCGCGGTGGCGGTCGTAACACCCTGCCGGACCACCTGCCTCGGGAAACGGTCGAACACGATTTGGACGAGGACCAGAAGCCGTGCCCTGGTTGCGGCGCGGTGCGGCAGCGGATCGGCTGCGAGACGAGCGAGCAGCTGGAGTTCGTGCCCGCCGTGCTGAAAGTGATCAAGCACGTTCGCTTCAAGTACGCTTGCCGACAGTGCGAAGAACACGTGGCGATCGCTCCGGTGCCGGCGAAGCCGATTGAAAAGGGGTTGCCCGGACCGGGTCTGTTGAGTGCCATCGTGGTCGGCAAGTACGCCGATCACTTGCCGCTGTACCGATTGGAAGACGTCTTTGCCCGTCACGGTGTGGAGCTTTCGCGGAGCACGTTGTGCCGCTGGGCGATGCAAACGGCGACCGTGCTGGAGCCGCTCTATCAGGCGATGGTCGAGCGGGTCTGCTCGTCCGCATCGATCCACACCGACGACACGCCGGTTCCCGTGCTCGATGCCAACCTGCCCAAAACTCGCACGGCCCGCTTTTGGGTCTACTGTGGCGACTGGCGGAATCCCTACACGGTCTACGACTACACGACCAGTCGCCAGCGAGATGGGCCGGCCGAGTTTTTGGAAGGCTTCAAAGGTTATCTGCAAGCCGATGCGTTCGCTGGCTACGACGGGATTTACGCCGGTGGACAAGTCAAGCAAGTGCTCTGCTGGGCTCATGCGCGCAGAAAGTTCTACGAAGCCCGCACGGTGCAGCCGGAGCCGGCTCATGCGGCGCTGGCATCTATCGCGCGGCTGTACCGGGTCGAACGCGAGGCGAAGGAGTTGATTCCCTCGGAGGGCCTGATCGACGAGCCGGCTTGGTCCACCTGGCATCGGCAGCGATTTACGCTGCGGCAAGAACGATCGCTGCCAGTACTCGGTCAGTTCCACGAGTGGCTGCAAAGGACCGAAGCCGCCGTGCTGCCCAAGAGCCCCGTCGGCAAGGCCCTGCAATATGTCTTGCCACGTTGGGACGGCCTGACGCGCTACTGCGACAGCGGCGCGCTGTCGATCGACAACAACCTGAGCGAACGCATGATCCGGCCCTGTACGATCGGCCGCAAGAATTACCTTTTTCTAGGCAGCGACAACGGTGGCCGCGCGGCCGCGATCCTCTACAGCATCATGGCCAGTTGTAAAGCCAACCAGGTCGAGCCGTTCACCTATCTGCGCGATCTGCTGGTCCAGTTGCCGGGCAACTCGCCACGATCGACCGACGGGTTGCTGCCCGACGTCTGGCTCGAAAGCCATCCCGAAGCGCGGCGGAAGTGGTCTCGCTAGCGGGCCGGATGCATCGGGTACAATGCTCCGCTGTGGATCCTGCGGTCTAGCGAAAACGGAAGGAGCCTCCCATGACGTCCCGCGTGCAGAAGCAGACAGCGCACCGCTTGAAGAAACAGCGAAAGGCAGCCACGCGAACGAAGAAGAAAAAGCAGGCGAAGAGCCGGGCCGTCATGCGGACAAAACGCTCTACCCAGCCTTGCTGTGGCTTGTGCGGCGCGGCGACGAACCTCACCAAGACCGAGTGCTGCGATCAGTGGATCTGTGACGACGAGCACCAGTATGTGCTGTTCTCCTACGATCGCAACAGTTGCTCACGGAACCACCGCCGCTACACGCTCTGCGGCTTTCATTCGTGCGAAGAACATTCCGGCCGCTGGCAAGACTGCGCCCAGTGCCGCGAGGAGATCGAAACCGAGATGTACGTCTACTACGGCACCAACGAGTACAACTTCGAGGTCCTCGAAAACCCGCCGGCGTACGAACCCACCCACTGCAGTGCGTGCGGTCGCGAAATCGTCCTAGCAGACGGCGGCTACAGCTCTTCCGCCGACAGCTACCTCTGCGGCTCCTGCACCGCCGCCAAACACCCCGACCTCTATCGCTGACCCGTCACCACGCCGGCACCGCCGGTGCTGTTGGTGAGACGGTTACG
>JAJFGI010000372.1 GCA_021776215.1 Kiloniellaceae bacterium
TACTCGGACTTCTTGATGCGCCGCGAGGCGTTGGTGATATCCGGGGTATCTTCGCCGACGCCCGCGCAGAACAGCTTCATGCCGCCGCCGGTGCCGGTGCTCTCGACCACCGGGGTCTTGAATTTTGTGGTCTTGCCGAAAGTTTCCGCCACGGCGGTGGAGAAGGGAAAGACCGTCGACGAGCCGACGTTGCGGATTTGCTCGCGCGCCTGCGCCGGTTGCGCGGCGGCCATGGCGACACCGGCGAATACGGCGCTAACCAGTATGACGGGAGCGAGACGTTGCTTGATCACAGGTGATACCTCCATTCGAGGTCCAGAGGGTTTCGCGCGCGGCCCCAACGCCGCTGCGCGCGCCGGCACCCCGCCGACTGGGTGCAGCCTATGCAAGCACAAGGATACAAATACTACAGAGAGGTGACAGTTTTGTGACAGGCAAAGAGGAGAATTTCTTTTTCCGTCCAAAGAGTTATTTCTTGTCGGAGGGATCGCTCCGCGACTCTCCGGCCGTCGGCAGGATGGCGGTGAAGACAGACCCCTCTCCCACGGGGCTGTCGATGTCGAGCAGGCCGCGGTGCCGGTTGAGGCTGTGTTTGACGATGGCCAGGCCGAGTCCGGTACCGCCAAGCTTGCGCGAGCGGGCCGCATCGACCCGGTAGAAGCGCTCGGTCAGGCGCGGCAGGTATTCGCGGGCAATACCCTCTCCCCGGTCGGCGACCGAGACCGCCACCCCCGGCCGGCCGAGCCGGCGGGCCAAGGTGCTGCCGGCATCCGCCCGGCGGGCGGCGATGCGAATTTCGCTGCCGGCGCGACCGTACTTGACCGCGTTGTCGATGAGGTTCTGAAAAACCTGAGCCAAATCGTCCGCGTCGCCGGCGACCGCCGGCACATCCGGCGCATCGAAGACGAAGGTCATGTTCTTCTCGCGGGCCTGCGGCTCGAGGGTGCGCGCGACGCTGTGCAGCAGGGCGCTCACGTCGACGCTGCCGCGCGGCGGCGTGTGTTCGTGCAGCTCGATGCGCGAGAGCGAGAGCAGATCCTTGACCAGTCGCGACATGCGCTCGGCCTGTTCGCGCATGACACCCAGGAACCGGTCGCGCGCGTCCGTATCCTCCCGCGCCGCGCCTTGCAGGGTCTCGATAAAGCCGAGCAGGCTGGTCAAGGGGGTGCGCAACTCGTGGCTGGCGTTGGCGATGAAGTCGGCGCGCATCTGCTCGATGCGCTTGCTGGTGGTGATATCGTGCAGGGCGAGAACGGCCAGGGTGCCATCCGGCGCCGGCGCCGGCAGCCGCGCCAGACGGGCGCTGTAGTGGTGGGCGACTGGTCCCGGCCGGGTGAACTCGACGACGCGGCCCGCATCGCCTTGCAGGACACCATCGACGGCGGCCAAAAGGGCCGGATTACGTAATACCGACGGCAGATCGCGGCCGGCGAGTGGCCCCTCGAAAGCTTCCATCGCGGCCGGATTGGCGCGGACGATGCGGCCGTCCTCGTCGAGCAGCAACAAGGGATCCGGCAGGGCGGTCAGGATCGCCTCGCCGCTGGCCACCGTCTCCTGCAAGGCGTGCCGCTGCCGGCGCCGCTCGCGCGCCATCTCGGCGACCGCCGCATCCAGGCCGGGGCACAGCGGCGTGCGCTGTGCGTGCGCCGTCGGCAGCGGTGCCTCGATGTCGCCGCCAAGGGCATCGATCGCTTGCTGCAGGGTCGCGACCCGCCGCAGGTGCCAGCGCAGGACCAGGCCCATGAGAAACGATATGACCAGACCCGCGATAAGGGCCGCGGGCCAATCCAGCGCCCCGGCAATGACCAATGCCACGAGAACGGCGACGGCCGGTGCCGCCAGGAAAGCGAAGGCGATCAGGGCATCGACCGGCGAGACCGCGCGCATCAGCGGCGGTCGGACGAGACCACGGCATCGTGGGCGGCGATCGCCGCGGCGATGACCAGGTCGTTGACGGTTGCCCCCAGGGAGACGATCTGCGCCGGTTTCGAGAGGCCGATGAGGATCGGCCCGATGACCGTACCGATGTGCGCGCTCTGCACCAGCTTGGCGACGATGTTGGCGGAATGCAGCGCCGGCATGACCAGGACGTTGGCGGGCCCCTTGAGCCGGCAGAACGGATAGATCCGCCGCATCAGGTCATAGTCGAGGGCGACGTTGGCCTGCATCTCGCCGTCGTACTCGAAATCGACCTCGAGGGAGTCGAGAACCTGCACCGCGTCGCGGATGCGCTGTGCCTTCTCGCGCATGGGGTTGCCGAAGTTGGAGAAGCTGAGCAGCGCGACCCGCGGCTCGTGGCCCATGGTCCGGGCCTGGGCAGCGGCCTGGATGGCGATATCGGCGAGCTGCTCGGGGGTCGGCGTCTCGTGCACGGAGGTGTCGGCGATGAAGACCGAGCGTCCTTCGAGCAGCATGATGGACATGCCCAACACCCGGCGCCGCGGTTTCGGATCGATGGCCCGGCTGATGTCGTCGAAGGCCACGCCGAAGCTGCGGGTCAGGCCGGTGACCATGGCATCCGCATCGCCCATGGCGACCATGCAGGCGGCGAAGACATTGCGGTTCTGGTTCACCATGCGCTGGCAATCGCGGTAGATGGACCCGCGCCGCCGCCAGCGCTCGTAAAGGAAATCGGTATAGCGCTTGTTGTTGGCCGACAGGCGGGCGTTGTGCACTTCCAGCCCCTCGGCCGCGGCGCCCATCTGATGCAAGGTTTCCTGCACCAACTCCTCGCGGCCAACCAGAACCGGCGTGCCGTAGCCGGCATGCAGGAAGGCCAAGGCGGCGCGGATCGATGTTTCCTCCTCGCCCTCGGCGAAGACCACGCGCTTGCCGGCGCCGCGCACTTTTTCAAAGATGCGCTGCAGGCCGGCGACCGTCGGATCGAGGCGGGCGGCAAGCTCTTGCCCGTAGACGGCAAGATCGGGGATCGGCCGCCGGGCGACGCCGCTATCCATGGCCGCCTTGGCCACGGCCTGCGGCACGGCGACGATCAGCCGCGGATCGAAGGGGGCGGGAATGATGTAGCCGGGGCCGAAGCGCACCCGCCGCCCGGCATAGGCCCGGTCGACCTCGTCCGGCACATCCTCGCGCGCCAGGGCGGCCAAAGCCTCGGCGGCGGCGATCTTCATCTCCATGTTGATGGTCGAGGCACGGGCATCCAAGGCGCCGCGGAAGATGTACGGGAATCCAAGCACGTTGTTGACCTGGTTGGGATAGTCGGAGCGGCCGGTGGCGACGATCGCATCCTTGCGCACCGCCTCGATCTCTTCCGGCGTGATCTCCGGGTCCGGATTGGCCATGGCGAAGATAATCGGCTTATCCGCCATGACGCGGACCATGTCCTGGCTGACCGCGCCCTTGGCGGACAGGCCGATGAAAATATCCGTGCCTGCCATGGCCTCGGCCAGGGTGCGGGCCTTGGTTTTGACCGCATGGCCCGACTTCCACTGGTTCATGCCTTTGGTGCGGCCCTGGTAGATCACCCCCGTGGTATCGCAGAGAATCACGTTGCCGTGCTGGACACCCATGGCCTTGAGCAGCTCGGCGCAGGCGATCCCGGCGGCGCCGGCGCCGTTGATGACGACCCGCACCGAGCCCATCTCGCGCCCGGTCAGGTGCAAGGCGTTGATGACGCCGGCGGTGGTGATGATGGCGGTGCCGTGCTGATCGTCGTGGAAGACGGGGATATCAAGAAGCTCGCGCAAACGCTGTTCGATAATGAAGCATTCGGGTGCCTTGATGTCCTCCAAATTGATGCCGCCGAAGGTGGGACCGAGATAGCGGACGCAGTTGACGAACTCGTCCACGTCGCGGGTATCGACCTCCAGATCGACGCCATCCAGATCGGCAAAGCGCTTG
>JAJFGI010000373.1 GCA_021776215.1 Kiloniellaceae bacterium
GAAACGACCGCCCACGAACCCAAGAGGAGGACGCGCACGATGCACATTGTCGTCATCATGCGGATGACACCGGACCTCGCCGAGGAATTTGACCTCAACGAGGACGGCACCGACATCGACCGCGAGTGGACCGGGATCAAATTGAACGAATTCGACGATCACGCCCTGGAAGAAGCCGTCATCATCAAGGAAAACACCGGCGCCACGGTCAGCGCCCTGGCGGTGGCCGGGGACGGTGTCGACCGCATGCTGCAATCCGCCGTCGCCCGGGGTGCGGACCGCGCCCTGCGGATCGATGTGGAGGACGAAGACAAGCTCGATTCCCGTGCCGCCACGCCCGTTTTGGCAGAGGCCATCAAAGAGCTTGGGGCAGATCTCGTCATCACCGGCGTGCAAACCGCCGAGGACGTCTTTGGGCAGTTGGCCCCGTATCTGGGCGCCGCTCTCGGCTATCCGCAAGTCAGCGCCGCCAGCGGTCTCGTAGCAGGCGACGGAACGATCTCGGTTCGGCAAGAATATAGCGGCGGACGGTCTGCCTTGATCGAGGTTCAACTCCCCGCCGTCGTCGGATTGCAGACCGCGTCGCAGCCGCCGCGCTACGTCTCCGGCAGCAGGTTGCGCCAGGCGATGACAGACAACGTGCTCGAAACCCTGACCACGGCGTCGCAACCCCTAGCCAATACCGCAGAGGTCACCTCGCTCGGGGTTCCAGAGCGGAGCGGTGGCGCGGAGATACTCGAAGGAACGCCCGAGGAAATCGCCGGGCGGATCCATGCGATCCTCCTTGAGCGCGGCATTCTTAAAAATTGAGGAGATCGTCGGCATGACGCGCGCCATGGTTTACGTCGAGATCGGTCAGGGCACGATCACCGGATCCAGTTATGAACTCCTGCACGCAGGCCGCTCCCTCGTCGGTAAGGACGGCACCGTGGATGCCGTGCTCGCTGGTCACGATGTCGGCGATATGGTCGCGTCGCTCGGCGCCGCCGACCGGGTGATCACCGTCGAGCATCCGGCGCTGGAGACCTACCTGCCGGACGCGCAGCTTGCCGTCCTCGTTGCCGCGGTCCGTGAACACCAACCCGACATCGTGCTCCTCGCCTATACGTCCGTCGGTCTGGATCTGGCCGCCGCCGCGGCCTTCCTGACGGATCGGCCGCTGGTCAGCTACTGCACAGCGCTGCACTTGGTGGGTCACGACGTGGAAGCCGTCAGTCAGCTTTACGGGGGGAAGCTGAATGCGACGGTCCGCGCCCCTCTGCCCGCGGTTTTCGCGGTCACGCCAGGCTCCTACGATGAGGATGCCGGTAGGATCGCGGGGTCTCCCGAAGTTGAAGTGATGCCAGCCCCCGAGAGCCTTTCGGATTTGCGCATGCGCGTGGTTGAATCCATGGTTCCCGATTCCGGCGACGTCGACATCACCCAGGCCGACCGAATTCTCTGTGTCGGCCGCGGCATTGGCGATGCCGATCGCATTGCGGAAGCGGAAACCCTGGCCAAACTCCTTGGCGCGGAAATCGCCGGTAGTCGGCCGGTGATCGATAACGGCTGGCTGCCGAAAGCACGTCAAGTCGGCAAGTCGGGCGCGAAGGTGAAGCCGAAGCTTTACCTCTGCGCCGGGGTTTCGGGTGCTCCCGAACATCTGGAGGGCATGAAAAACTCCGAGCTCATCATCGCCGTCAACTCGGACCCGGCAGCCCCGATTTTCAACGTGGCGCACTATGGCACGACCAGCGACCTTTTCGATCTGCTGCCTGCCCTGGAAGAGCGGCTTAAATCTGGCGGCACCTAGGATGGCCCCACGATGAATACTACGATCTTCTGGATCGTCTTTCTCGTTGGCATCGGCACGGCGGGTTATCGATTCTTCCGCCTCTTCAAACCCTTGCTGACGGCGCCCTCGGCTGGCCGTTGGGATCGGCCTTGGGAACGCGCATCGGGTGTCTTCAGCAACGTTGCCCTTCACCGGCGGCTGCTTCGGATCCGGTACTCGGGCGCGCTGCACCTGATGATCTTCACCAGCTTCCTGGTTCTCTTGACCGCCATCATCGAGGCCTTCGGCGCCGGACTGTTCCCCGGATTCAGCTTGGCGCCGGTCGGCGGCAACACCTGGATCGCGCTGCTGCAAGAGATCTTTTCGGTCATCATTTTCGTCGGTCTTGGCATGGCCGTTTATCAACGCTACGTAAGTCGGCCGGCGCGTTTTGCGGGCTCCAAGACGACCGATGCCACGATCGTCTATCTCCTGATCGCGGCGGTCGTCGTTTCGATGCTGATGGAGTTCTCTCTGTCGATCGCCGCGGGAACCAGCGCTTCGGAATCCTGGCGACCGGTCAGTTCCGCCATCGCCGCGGCGCTCGGCGGCCTTGGGATGACGCCGGAAGCCGCCCGGGCCACCGCGCCGGTCTTCTATTGGATCCATGTCCTGGTCATCCTGGGATTTCTGAACTACCTGCCGGGATCCAAGCACCGGCACATGTTCACCGCCGTGCCCAATATCTTCTTCCGCGATCTGCGGCCCAAGGGAATCTTGACCGCCGCCGATCTTGATCAACCGCCATTGGGCATCCAGAGAATCGAGCAGTTCTCGTGGAAGCACATGCTCGATCTTTACTCCTGCACGGAATGCGGCCGATGCCAGGCGGCCTGTCCTGCTACCAGCGCAGGACAGCCACTGAACCCGAAGCTCCTAATCATGAACCTGCGGGACCACCTGATCAGTCAGACGCAGGGCGAAGGTGAGCAATCCCTGCTCCCGGGCGGCGTTATTGGCGAAGAGATGCTGTGGGCGTGCACGACATGCCGCGCCTGCATGGAGGTGTGCCCGCTGCACATCGAGCATGTCCCGAAGATCGTCGAAATGCGCCGCCATCTCGTGGAAGAGGGGCGGGTGGAGCCAATGCTTCAGGAGGCGTTCGGCAATGTTCAACAGTACGGCAATTCCTTCGGCAAGGCGGCCCGGCAACGGGCCCGATGGACCAAGGATCTGGATTTCAAGGTCAAGGACGCACGCAAGGAAGCCGTCGACATCCTATGGTTCCTAGGCGACTTCGCGTCGTTCGATCCCCGGGTCCAGTCGCTTACGCGCAGGGTGGCCGTGCTGCTCCACGAGGCGGGCGTGGATTTCGGTATTCTCTACGATTCGGAACAGAACAGCGGCAACGATATTCGCAGGGCCGGAGAAGAAGGCCTGTTCCAGATGCTGGCGCAGCAGAATATCGAGACAATCAACGGCTGCTCCTTCAACAGGATCATGACGACCGATCCCCACAGCTTGAACGCCTTGCGGCAGGAATACCGCCTTTTCGGCGCCGAGTACGAGGTGGTCCACTACACGGAATATCTGTGGGAGTTGATCGAGTCCGGCCGCCTGCGCCCCGTGAAATCCGATGGCGCGGCGGTCACCTATCATGATCCTTGCTATCTCGGCCGCTACAACGGCGGCTATGACACGCCCCGACAAATTATCTCCCACCTGGGCTATCGACTGCATGAGATGGGGCGCTGCCGCGAGAACAGCTTCTGCTGCGGCGCCGGCGGCGGACGAATCTGGATGGACGATTCCAACATGACCGAGCGGCCCAGCGAGAATCGGATCAAGGAGGCGCTGGCGCTCGGCGATGCGCGCTATTTCGTGGTCGCTTGTCCCAAGGACAACGTCATGTACACGGCCGCGGTTCAGGCCCTGGGTGCCGAGGGCAAAATCGAGGTTCGCGACATTATCGATCTGATTGAAATTGCATAACCGGCGACCCCCGCAGCACTCGATACCATGATCGCCGGACGGAATTTTCAGCGCATGCCGCAGTCCGAACCACCACTTTGCTCGCCGCCGGACCCCGACCCGCGTCCGGCAAGGTTCACGCCGCCGTCAGGCGCCGTCGATTGCCATAGCCACGTCTTCGATTCGAACGGCGCCTGGCCCCTCACACCCGATCGGAGCTACACACCGCCCCCGGCGCCCTGGCCGGCGTACCGAAAGATGCTCGATGTTATTGGGATCGACCGCGCGGTGCTGGTCCAGCCCAGCGTCTACGGCACGGATAATCGGCTGATGGCCGATGTCCTCAAGGCCCATCCGGAAACCCTGCGCGGGGTCGCGGTTTTGGATTTGAACGCCACCGATTCGGAGCTGGAGACCCTGGCCGCCCTGGGCGTGCGCGGTCTCCGTGCCAATCTGCTGTATCGCGGTGGAATCAATTTGAAAGTAGCCGACCATCTGGCCCGCCGCATTGCGGACCTTGGGTGGCATCTGCAACTCCTGATCGACGTTTCGACCTTCCCGGATCTTCGCAAGACTTTTGATAAGTTCGGGGTCCCGTTGGTCTTCGACCACATGGGCCATATGGCGGCAGCGAAGGGAGTCGCGGAACCGGGCTTTCAGGATATGTTGGCGCTGCTCCGCGATGGCCGCGCCTGGGTCAAGCTTTCGGGCGCCTACCGGATCACGGCACAGGACCATCCGCCGTACGACGATGTCACGCCCCTTGCCCGTGCGATCCTGAAGGTAGCGCCGGAACGCGCCGTTTGGGGCACTGACTGGCCCCATCCGGCTGTCAAGATACCGATGCCCAACGATGGCGACTTGCTGAACCTGCTCGCCGATTGGGCACCCGATCCGGATTTGCGACACCGCATCCTGGTGGAAAACCCGGAAGCGCTCTACGGCTTCACTCCCAACCGGTAAAGCCAGCCACCCTTTCAGGCATCCGAGCGTATCGTGTCAGCCGCCCTCGATGGCGCTCGCCACGGCATCGGCGACCGATTCGTCGTCGGGAACCATGCCGCCGGCCACGCCGACCGCACCGACAATCTGACCGCCCTTCGAGATTGGCCGGCCGCCGCCAAACACAACGAGCGGTAGACGGTGCGATGTCTCCATGCCGTAGAGCGGTGCGCCGGGCTGGACAAATTCGGTGACGTCGCCGGTCTTCATGTTCAGCGATCTGGCCGTGTAGGCCTTGCCTTGAGAAATCTCGATACTGGCCAAAAGCGCCCCGTCCATACGAGCAAACGCCAACAGGTTGCGCCCCGAATCGACGACCGCGATACTGGCCGGCGATTTTATCTCGTTAGCCTTCGCAATACCTGCCTTCAGGCCCTTCAGCGCTTGTGCGACTGTGATCTCACTCACGGCAAATTCCTCCCTGGCTTAGTTGGGTTGACGTCAACTTCATATTATGCCGCGTCGCGAGAGCGCGCCCCCATCGACAGCGCCAGAAGTTGGTCGTGGCTGCACTCGCGTTTCGGCGCACTATGGACGGCACGACCGTCGTGGATGACGAGCACCGTTTCAGCCAGCGACATGATTTCCTGGATGGCGGAACTGATAACGATGACTGCCGCACCCTCGGCGGCGATGTGGAGTATGATGTCGTAGATCTCCTTGATCGCGCCGACGTCCACCCCTGACGTCGGTTCGACAAAGATAAAAACCCGAGCTTCCACCTTCAGCCATTTGCCGATAACCGCCTTCTGCTGGTTGCCACCCGAAAAAAACTTGATCAGCTTCGACGGCTGGCGCGGTTGGACCGACAGGCGCGACATGACGCTATCTGCATAAGATATCTCGAGGTTACGGCGGATCAGGCCAAAGCGTGTCAAGGAATCGAGGACCGGCAAACAGACGTTTTCCGCGAAGGAAAGGTTCGGGAAAAGGGCCTGTTTGCGGCGGTCCTCCGGCACCAGGGCAAACCCCGCCCGTCGCGACCGACTGGGAGAGTCAATGGCTACAACGTCACCGTCCAGGGACACCATTCCGTCGTAGGGAATGATCCCGCCCAACACCCGCCCGATCTTTTCCATGCCGCCGCCGACAGGTCCCGTGATACCCAGCACCTCGCCCGCGCGCACTGTGAAAGACAAGGGTGCCAGACCATCTGCACTTAGGTTCTGGACCTCGAGCACGACATCGTCCGTCGCATGGCCTTCGTTATAGGTCTCGAGATCCTTCTTGCTCCGGTCGACCATCAACTCGGTGACACGTTCCTCGGTGATCTCGGCGTGTTCCAAGGTGGCCGAGATCAGCCCGCCGCGTAGGATGGTGATGCGGTCGCAGATCTTCTTAATCTCCCCCAGGCGGTGAGAGATGTAGATGATGGTGATCCCCTGCGCCTGGAATTTGTGGATCAGACTGAAGAGCAGGTCCACCTCGCCGGCGGAGAGACGGGCCGTCGGCTCGTCCAGGACGATGAGTTTGTATTTACGGTGAAACAATGTGGCGAGCGCCACCAGCTGCGTCTCCGCCGCCGAGAGCGTCGAGGCCGGCCGTGAGATGTCGATCTTGATCCCGATCTCGTCGAAAATGGCCTGCACTTCTCGGTGGTCCTCGGCCTGATTGACCAGCAGTCCGCCCGCCTCGTTACCCAAGACTACGTTCTGACCCACGGTGAATCCGGAAACCAACTCCACATCCTGATAGACCGCGCCCAGGCCCATGTTGTGCGCGTCCAATGGGCTGGAGATTTTGACCGGTTCGCCGCCAAGTAGTATCTGGCCTGAGGTGAGCGAGTAGACCCCCGTCAGGATCTTGATGAGCGTCGACTTACCCGCCCCATTCTCGCCGAGCAGGCCATGCACCTCGCCCCGCTTGAAGCTCAGCGACACGCCCTTCAGGGCCATCGTGCCACTGAATTCCTTGACGATATCCCGAGCTTCGACGAGCAGCTCTCCGGTCATTACCTCGTCCTCTAAATGAACTTCAGGTGAATTTCCTCGCGGTTCAGCATGGCGTTGGCGCCGACCGCAAGGATCAGAACCAAGCCCGCGAAGAGCTGCCGAGCCGCGTAGGGGAAGCCCACCATGTTCATGCCGGAGTTCACCATGTAGATGAAGAACACCCCCAGAAGGGTACCCAGGATGTGAGGTTTGCCTTTTCCCAGCACCGTGGCGCCGAGAAACACCGCCGCAAATGCCTCGAGAAGATAGCCGGCGCTGCCCACCGGCTGGGCGGAAGAGGAGATCGAGGTGAGGATTACGCCGCCGATTCCGGCGATGAAGGCGGAAAGCATGAAGGCGACGATGACCCAGTGATAGACCTTGATGCCCGAGTAAAAGGCCGCCATGGGGTTATCACCGACCGCGACGATGTAGTGTCCGACCTTGGTCTTGGTCGCAAGCAGATGGGCAGCCAGGAACACGATCAGCAGTAGGATGACCGGAATTGCCACCTTCAATCCGAACAGCGGGACTTGTCCCTGTCCAATATAACGAAACGCGGTCTCTTCATAGCCTATCGCAACCTGATACCCACCGGTCAGATAGATGTTTATGCCACCAAGGACAAACATCATGCCGAGCGTTACGACGATGCCCGACAATCTGCCGTACGTGACCAACACGCCGTTCACTAAACCGATCACCAGCGCGAACATTAGGGCGACCAATATCGCCAGCCACGGCCCTAATATCGGGACCATGAAGGCACAGATTATCGAGGTCGTCGTCACGCAGAGACCCACGGACAGATCGAAGCTGCCCACGATGACCACATAAGTCAGCCCCATGGAAACCAGGCAACTGACGATCATGGAAAAGAGAATGTTGTTGAAGTTGGAGAAGGAAAAAAACCATTCAGAGGCGAACGAGAAGCCGATTCCCGTCAGGACGATGACCGCGATCGTTCCCCAGCGCCGCAGCAGACGTATCCAAAGCGGCTCACCCGCTGCCGCCCGGGTGATTGGGGCGGTCCGTGCTTGATCCTCAGCCATTGTTTCAGTCATCCGTGTGGTTCTCTGCCTTGCTGACGACCCACAGTCTTAAAGTCTAGTTGTAGACGCCACCGTCGATCGTAATGGCCTGCGCCGTCATATAGGTGGACTCGTCGGAGCAAAGATACACAAACATGGGTGCGATGTCTGCCGGGGTGCCTTGGCGTTGCAGCGGGACAATCGCCTTGACCACCTCTTCCTGTGCCGCGCGGCCGCCCATGAAATCGATCGCCGGCTGATTGAAAGCGGTATCGACCCAGCCCGGGCAGATCGAATTGACCCGGATCTTGTCGGGGGCCACTTCGGTGGCGAGCGCTACGGTGAAGGCGATGACCGCGCCTTTGGAGGCGGAATAAGCCGTCATTCCGGGGCCTCCCCGTAGCCCTGCCAACGACGCTGTGTTGACGATGGAGCCGCCGCCGGCTGCGCGCAGGTGCGGTACGCCGTACTTGGCCCCGAAGAAATGCGCCCGCGAGTTGACAGCGAAAACGGCGTCCCAGCGCTCGGCGTCGAACTCCGTTACGCTGCCAGAGTACTGCAGGCCGGCGTTTTGGCAGAGTGCGTCCAGACCGCCGAGCCAGGTCACCCCTTCCTCGATGAGGTTCCGGACGCTGTCCTCGCTGGTCACGTCGCAGGGGATGAAATGGGCGTCATTGCCGAGCGCCGCCTGCGTTGCCGTTCCGGCCCGGGTATTGATGTCGCCGATGACGACACGAGCCCCTTCGCGCACAAACTGCACGGCCGCTTCCTTACCAATGTTGTCCGCCGCCCCGGTAATGATGATTCGCTTGCCGTCTAAACGTCCGCTCATACAAATGCCTCCCCCTCGATCCGCCTAACCGCTCTCTTTTACTGGAGTCGACTGAATCTCCGAGAGCAGAACGCCGCCCCTGCCCCAACTGTCTTCCGGCACCTCGTCGATGATCACATGTACGCGGTCCTCGACCGACCCGCAGACCTCTACCATGGCGTCCGTGATACGCCGAACCAACTCGCGCCTCTTTTGCCGGCCGCAGCCTGCTTTCATGTGAACCTGAATGACGGGCATACGCCTATCCTCGCTCGTTTTTCGACCCACGTTTTCGACGGGCCAGATGTTGCCGCCCCCGTCGAACGTTCTTACGACAAGTCCCGGGACGGAAAGCAAGAATGCGCACGACGTTCCCGCAAACCGCCCCGTCAGATGACATCGCCGATTGGCTAGCCGCCGTACTTGCCCAGAAGAGCGATGGCTTTTTTATCCATCTCCTGGACCTCGCTTAGCGCGGCAGCGGCTTCCTCCTGGACGATTGCCGTGACCGGCACGCGGTACTGGTACGGCTCGACCTTTTCCCCGCGCCCCATTGCCATGGCTAGCTCTGCCGTCTTTTTCCCCAGCGTGTGCCAGGGAACATCGGTGCTGAACTCGATCGGGTAAGTGCCCGCGGCCATCTCCCCCAGCAGTTGGTCGGAGAAGTAGTGATTGAACATGCGGATATCGGTCCGCCCCATCTGCTTCGCCGCCTGACCGAACCCGATGGTCAACGGCCACCACCAAGAGATGAAGCCGGCCACGGAACCGGGCTCCGGATTGGCCTGCATCAGCGACAGTCCGTTCTCACGGCCCTTCGAGATCTGGTCTTGAGTCGAAACGGTGCCGGGCATGAACGGAAGCATCTTCATGCGTGGTTCATACTTGGTCATCAGATCGAGCATGTCGGCTTCCATGTCGAAGGGCGTATAGAAACCTTTGTCCTCGGCCGTCTGCACCAGCGCACCGTTACGCTGCAGGGCGTTCTGAACGTAATACCCGAGAGTCATGGCAGTGGCCCAAGTGTCCTCGACGACCGCCGGGGAATTCTTGACCGGAACGGCAAAGCCAACCGTCGGGATGCCGCGGCTCGCTGCCTCGTCCGCAAGGTACTCTGTCTCTGGCTCGAGCGAGTAAATGCCCATGCAAAGGACATCGATATCGCGATCCAGAAGGCTGCGCTCCGCATCCTGCTCGCTTGCCTTTGTGGGCTCGCCGCGGATCGTGACCGGCTCGCCACCCATGTCCAGAACAGTTTGGACCAGCTGCCAGCAACCGCGACGCCATGGCTGGTTGAACGGTCCATACGTCAACGGTATTCCGACCCTGACTTTCTTTCCCGATTGGGCCACCTGAATTTCCGAAGCGCTGACACTCTTGGTCAAGCTGGCCCCGGCCATGGCCACGCCGGCAACCGCCGTTGCACCCCCTAGAAAATCGCGCCGCGAAAACTCGGCGAACTCTCTTGCCTCCTGTAAAAGATGCTTGCGCGTTTTGAAATCGTCCATCTTTGCCTCCCGTTAATTACCGCCTCGAATCGATGGCAGTTTGAGTTTCGTTCCTTTTAAGCACTTGATTCGTTGAGAAACTTGACGAGCAGATCGTTGAACATCTCAGCCTGCTCGATATTTGGAAGATGCGCGGCCTTTGGAATCACCGCCAGCTTCGATCCGGCAATGCCGGCGTGAATCTGTTCGGCTACCGAAACCGGCGTCGCGGGATCCTCGGCTCCGACCACGACCAGGGTCGGCGCCGAGATATCGCGTAGAAGGCCGGTCAGGTGCATGTCGCGGATCGCCGCAGCGCATCCCATATAACCCTCGGCCGGCGTCGCCTTGATCATCGCCCGAATCCGCTCAACACTCTTTGGCTGAGACCGCCGATAGTCCTCCGTGAACCAGCGCTCAATGGTTGGCTCAACGAGCGGTTCAATACCTTCGGCTTGCGCGGTTGCGATACGTGACTGCCAGATATCGCCCGGCCACTCACTTGCGGTATCGCTAAGCACCAGACTCAGCAAGCGTGCCGGATATTTCGCCGCCAACATTTGGCCAATCATGCCGCCCAGCGAGAGACCGACGAAATGCGCCCGGTCGATCCCCAGGCCGTCCATGAGAGCGATGGCGTCATCAACCAGTTCTTCCAGGCGATACGGGCCCGGCGGCACGCCACTTGCTCCGTGTCCACGCGTGTCGTAACGCACGACGAGATGGCGGTCCGACAGGGCCGCGATCTGACCGTCCCACATGCGGTGGTCGGACATGAGGCTGTTGCTGAACAACACCGGCACACCCCGGGCATTGCCGTCTTTTCGATAGGCTGTGGTCAGCTCATTCGTGGTGATTTGAGCGATCATTCCCAGCACTAATTGCCTCCCCGCTGGGCGCTACCCAACTGCGGCAGCACCCCTGTGTGTCGAGTCGCGCAGCACACAGCGGCAAAATTTTTGCCGTTCCATTGCCGGTATTTTGAATGACCGCGACGGATTGTCAACAATATTGTCGAGAATCATGTTGTGAGTTATGGTGGGCCTCGTCCGCGCCAGGCGGCAAGCAGTAACGAGTCTTGCCGAGGTCGTGATATAATGTCTTGATAGCCGCAGTGTTTCGGAGATTTTAGTCCTATTTGATGCTGACCTTTCGGAATTCGCATCGTCCCTAATCTGGTGCGGAGCACGCTGCAGGAACATGGATCTCTTCAGGACAACCGTGAACTGAGATACAGGAACTCATTTTGAGCAAGCCGCAAAACGATGGACAGCTCGCGGAACTCGTCGACAGGATAAAGCTGGATATAATATTCGGTCGTCTCCGCCCCCGTGAGCGCTTGATCGAAGACGATCTCAGCGCCCAGTTCGGTGCGTCTCGGCATCTGGTCCGGACCGCTTTTACCGAGCTGCAGCGCATGGGCCTCGTCACGCGCCGCCCGAACAAGGGCGCCGTCGTGCGCGATTTCTCGCCGGAAGAGGTCGATGAGATCTACGAGATGCGCGCCATATTACAGCGGGAGGCGGCCAGCCGCGTCCCGCTTCCGGCCCATCCCGATCTGATCGCCCGACTGGAGCAAATTCACGCTGAATACTGTCGAGAGGTGGACAGGCGTAATCTCAAGCGAGTATGTGAGTTAAATAACGAGTTTCACCACACGATCTTCAAGGCGTCCGACAACCGCTGTCTTGTAGATCTAATCCAGCGTATGTGGACAGAAACACTGGGCATCCGATGCTATGCGATGGGCGATCCGACCCTATTGTGCAAGACGCCTGAGGAGCACAGCCAGATACTAAACGCACTGAGGACAGGCAACCGAAAGCGGCTGATGCGATTGTGCGTTGATCACCTGTGGCCGGCGCTCGAAGCCTATAAGCGTGCCCACGGCGGCTGGTCGTCCAACGCCATGCAATCCACGGCAACCGAGAAGCCGCTAAGACTTGCAAGGGCGTTTTCAGACTAAATCGGCTTGATGCGGGGGTGGCTCAACAACCGGGCTGAAAACTCGCACCGGCCGTTTCGACGAAGAGAAGGCGCGACGGCGAAATTCAGGGACATCAAGACCCTGCAAAAATTCGCCGCCGTTCACGCCTCGATCCATAATCACTTGAATCTCCACCGCCATCTCAATCGCCGCGACATCTTCAAGCAGAACCGCTCAGCTGCCTTGATCGAGTGGCGTCAGCTAGCCGTCTGAAAGAGCCGACGCCTCGCAACTTGAAGACTGGTGCGCATTAGCCTGACACCACCGCGCGACGCGCTCGGGCCATCTGACCTATCTGGTCACCGAGTTCGGCAAACCCTTCACCGCGGCATGATCGAGGACACGTACGACCTCTTCAGCAATGGCCATTGAAGCCGTCAATCCCGGCGATTCTATTCCGTAAAGGCAGACTAGGCCTTTCACGCCATGCACTTCTGCGCCTTGAATGATAAAATCTGTTTCTTGTGAACCGGATGGGTGGATTTTTGGCCTAATCCCTGCGTAGCCAGGCTCAAGGACGCCTTCCGGCAGCCCCGGCCAATAACGACGGATTGCAGTGTCAAAACTTTGCGCTCGCGCCGGATCTATCGTGTAGTCGATATCGTCGATCCACTCTACATCGGGACCGAACTTGCCTTGTCCGCCGAGGTCAATTGTGAAGTGGCAGCCCAGTCCGCCTGGCTCCGGTACCGGATAGATCAATCGGGAAAATGGCGGCTTGCCGGAAACCGTAAAATATACTCCCCGGGCAAAGTAGCGCGCGGGAATGACCTCCGACGGAATGCCTTCGATACAATGCGCGAGTGGTTGCGCCCATAATCCGACCGCGTTGACTACAGAATTTGCAATGAGCGTAATGGGGCTTTCGCCACCAACGTTCAAAACAATTCCCTCGTCTGTCACGCGCCCGCTTTCGACGGGGCTGTAGTACGCCAGCATCGCGCCGGCCGCCTCGGCGTCACCGAGATAGGCAAGCATCAGGCCGTGGCTGTCGACTAGACCCGTCGACGGAGAGAGCAACGCACCCGTGCAGTGGAGGTTGGGTTCCAGCGTCATCGCCTCATGGGCGCTTAGTCGCCGCAAATCGTCGACGCCGTTTTCACAGGCTTTGGTCGACAATTCGCCAAGCTTCACCAGTTGATCCTCATTGGTCGCAACGATGAGCTTGCCGCATCGATTGTGCCCGATCCCATGGGATGCGCAGTAGTTATAAAGCATGTCGCGGCCTCGAACACAGAGCCGGGCTTTTTCGCTACCCTTGGGGTAGTAGATTCCCGCGTGAATCACTTCCGAGTTCCGCGCGCTCGTTTCCGCGCCAATGGTGTCCGCCCGCTCGAGGATTACGACCTCGCGCCCCGCCATCGCCAATGCGCGCGCGCACGCCAATCCAATGACGCCAGCACCGATGACGACACAGTCGATCTTCTCAATCATCGCGTCGTCGTGTAATGGGCAAGCCGTTCGTCAGTCTTGTGTCTATATGTAGGTATCATTGGAATGCGACCGCGTCCAATCCGTGCAACTATATTTGCAACGACATTGTCCAGCACCCGCATCACACCAACTGCTGCAACTCTCCCGTGACAGCGTCAAGACCAGCCACATAGCGCTTGACGATTTCGTCAACATCCGTGGCCGTCAGGCAAAGCGGCGGCGAGATCGAGGTAACGTTCAGAAATGGCAGCGCCCGGACCATCAGTCCTTGTGCAGCAACAGCCGCGGCAACCTTCTTGTGTGGCGCCGCGTCGACAGCGAACGCGCGTTTGTCCCGCTTGTCGGCAACAAACTCCACCGCGATCATCAATCCCCGGCCACGCACATCACCAACACAAGGGTGATCGGCAATTGCCGCGCGGAGACGCTCCAGCAACATAGGTCCCATTTTCGCGGCATTGCCGATAAGACCCTTTCGATCCAGCACATCAATGTTGGCGAGGCCAATGGCCGCTCCGACGGGATGGCCGGAGTATGTAAAGCCATGCATCACCGGCCCCATGGCCTCGGACGCATCCCTCAGCACATTCCACACAGCTTCGGAAAATACCGTTGCCGACATGGGGAAATACGCACTTGTCATGCCCTTGGCCAACGTCACGATATCCGGTTTCAGTCCGAACGCTCCAATTGCGAACCAATCGCCCAGCCGCCCAAAGCCGGTTATTACTTCGTCGACGACGAAAAGAATGTCGTTTTCCTTCAACAGTGGCTGCAACTTTTCGAAGTATCCCTTCGGCGGAATAAGGACACCGCCGGTTCCCATTATGGGCTCGGCGATGAACGCGGCTATCGCGTCGGCGCCCTCACGCACAATCACATCCTTTATCTCGTCTATCAGACGATCACAGAACGCATCTTCCGTCTCTCCAACTTTGCCGAAGCGATAATAGTGCGGGCAGGAAACGTGAATGACCTGACCGTCCAGTACATCGAAGGCGTTGTGGTAAGCCGAAATACCGGTCAGCGCCGTTGCCGCATGGGTCAGTCCGTGGTACGCGCCCTGACGTGCAATGAATTTCTTTTTCTTGGACCGTCCGAGCAGGTTGTTGTAATAGCGCACCATCTTGAACGCCGTGTCATTGGCATCCGAGCCAGAGGTGCCAAAAAACACCTTTGAAAGATGTCCGGCGTCAGCATGGTCGCGGAATAGTTCGGCAATGCGGTTTGCGAGCCTTATCGCCGGCTCATTGGCGGTCGCGCCGAACAGGTGTGTATAACTCAACGTCTTCAAAGCCTGATAACCAGCCTCCGCGATTGTCGTATCGCCGTAGCCGGCATTTACGCACCACAATCCGGCACCCCCATCGACATAGGAATTGCCATGGATATCGCGGAGTTCGACACCGGCCGCGTCTGCCAGAATTTCCGGTCCTCTGCGTTGCTGGTCCGCAATCGAAGTAACTGGGTGGAACAGATGTTCCTTGTCCATTTCAGCAAGGGTGAAATTCTGGAATTCATCCATGATCACAATCCAATTGCCAACAATAAATCGCTTGGTCCATGGATGTTGGCTCTGCTTTCTTTCCCAATAAGGTCAAGCATTTTGTTTCCAGCGTTTTTCGCGCGCGGCTGCCCAGTCCACACACCATTGCGAGCAAAACAGTTCCTTGTCCGTTGATTCAACGCATGCAGGGCGGTCAGATTCGTAGATCAGGGTGCCGCAATTGGTGCACTTCACATATTCTTCAACGTAAAGGCCGTTGCTAGAAAACTTCATTTCTGCCTCCTATAAACCATAGATATCTTGTGCCGCCTTGGCGCTGACATACCCTTCGACGACATCTTCGCGCAGGGACTCGCGGTCGCGCTCCTTCGGATCACCGAAACCCCCGCCGGCAGGCATGACGAGCCGTACCCGGTCGCCCTTGCGGATGGATATATTGGAGTATTTGCTCGGCGAGATCTTACCGTAGGCTTGGCTCGCATCGAGCCACTCGTTGGCGCCGGACAGCATGAACAGCGTTGCACCCTTGTCACCAGGTAATCCGCCATTGAGGCCCCAGGGTGCGACCTTATGCCGGTCGGTCATCTGTGAAATGATGATCTCGTCATTGAGACAGGTAAGGGTCTTGGTATAGCCGACGCCGCTACGAAACTTGCCTGCGCCCGCGGAATCTTCACGAAACACCCAATCCTCTACCCGCCAGGGGTAACGCACCTCAAAAACTTCGACAGGGGTAACTCGGCAATTGCCGTTGATCGAGTCGCAGGCATCATTGCCATCGGCAAAACTACGCCCACCCCAACCGACAACTTCAATGTCATAGCAGGCGAAAAACTCTTTGGTGGCGGCATGAACGCCACCAAAGACGAAATTGCCGTGCGTCGCTCCTTCAGCCGCCATCGCCAGATGCGGAATGACATTGGCAAGCGCGCCGATCACCGTGCCCGCTATGCGCGGATGGGTCTCGGTATTGCCGCCAACCTCGGGGGCCGGATAATTCACGTTAACAATGGTTCCAGCAGGCGCCACAACGCGGATCGGGCGGAAGCAGCCGGAGTTTTTCGGAATACTCGGATCAGTCATGTGCAGCAGTGCATTGTAGGTCGCTGACAGTGTCACACCGAGCGTGGCGTTGATCGGACCTTTTGCCTGTTTGGCGCTGCCGGAAAAGTCGGCAACGATGTCGTCCCCAGTCTTGTGAACCTCGACGCTGATCTTGTAGGGGCGGTCTTCAATGCCGTCGTCCTCGACCAAGTCCTCGAAGGGATAGATGCCATCGGGGATTTGGCTGATCTCAGCGCGCATCCGCCGTTCCGAATAGTCCATCAAATCATTGCAGGTCTGATCAACTACGTCGGCACCATATTTGCTGTAGATCTCCTTCATGCGCCGCTCACCGAGATCTACGGCGCTGATCAGGGCGCGCAGGTCGCCGTAGTTGTAGCGTGGGGTGCGAACATTGGCCAACAGCAACCGCCAGATATCCTTATTGTGAACGCCCTTGGAGACAATTTTGACTGGCGGAACACGTAGGCCTTCATGGAATATTTCTGTTGCCTCGCCGCAGAAGCCGCCCGGTACCATGCCGCCAACCTCGGCGATATGACCGATGGAAACAGCAAATCCACGAATTTCCCCGTTGACGAAAATTGGCTTGAAAAAGGTATGCTCCGGTGTATGCAGACCACCTCGATAAGGGTCATTGTGCAGGACGATGTCACCCTCATCGAATTGATCGAGCGGCATTTCCTTGACCATCGATTTCGCCATCAGTGGCATGCCACCGATTTGCGCCGGGCAGAATTCGGCACAGGCGATCATGTCGCCGTCTCGGTTGGCAATCGCACAGGTAAAATCGAGCGCTTCGTTGAAGATTGTCGAATAGGACGTCTGCATGAGGGTAATGCCCATTTCGCGACATACCGACACCATGGTCGAGTCCAGAATTTTCATCATGACGGGGTCCATGACTCTCAGCTCCTTTTATTTGCAATGTGCAGGTTGCCATATGCGTCGGCGCGCGCCACATAGCCCGGACATACCACTGTGGTTGAAGCGGACTCGCGAATGATCGCGGGGCCATCGACCTGTTGGCCGTCCAGGAAATCCGCCCGGTCATAGACACTGCTCTTCTCAAATGCCTTGTCGAACCAGACGGCGCGCTCGCCTTTCTTTTTCGGACTGCCCGAACCTTTGGCCAGGGTGGTCAGCGTCGGCTTCGGTGAAGGCGCAACGACGGCGATCGACAAGTTGACCATTTCGATCGTTTCACCGGGAATATGAAAATTGAAACGCGCCTGATGCGCCTCGTGGAACCGCTTCCACAAGTCGGTTAGTCCCGCATCGGTGAAATCGTCGCCGCCATAGGGCAGTTGTAATTCGTAGTTTTGCCCAAGATAACGCAGATCGACCGTGCGATAGATTTCAAGCTCATCGCTGTAGCCCTGCTCGCGCACCTCGTTGACCGCCATCTCGACCAGATCGCTCATCAAGCCAGTCGAAACCTCCTGATCGAACCTTGCCGATGTCTGTTGAATCGTGCGCTGCTTGTCTGTACGGGCATCGGTCATCACAAAGCCGAAGGCAGAGAATTGGCCGGGATTGATCGGTACGATGCTTTGCGGAATGTTCCCCAGCACCATCAGCTCATTGACATGCAACGGACCGGCGCCTCCAAAACCTAGCAGGCTAAAGTCGCGCGGGTCATGGCCGCGTTCCAAAAGCACCGACCGCAGGGCGCCGACCATATTGTTATTGGCAATTTGGACAATGGCATTGGCGGTCTCCTCGACCCCCATCTTCAACTCACCAGCGATCCTCTTGACGGCGTCGTGCGCTGCCTTTGCATCGATGTGCATATCGCCGCCGAGAAACTCTTCGGCATTGAGCCGTCCTAGAACCAGATTGGCATCGGTCACCGTCGGCTCGATGCCGCCCTTGCCGTAACAGGCGGGAGCCGGGTCGGCGCCGGCGCTCTGCGGGCCGACCTGCAGCAGACCGCCCTTGTCGATCCAGGCGATCGAACCACCGCCGGCGCCAATCGTGCGCACGTCGATCATCGGCACCTGAATGGGCAAACCCCATTCGATCTCGAAGCTTGTGGTAAAATTCTCCTCGCCATTGATAATGGTGGCGCAGTCGGTGCTCGTGCCGCCCATGTCAAAAGTCACGAGATTTGGCACATCAATCAGTTTCGAAAGGGCGCGGCTCGCCACCACGCCGCCGGTCGGGCCGGACACGGTCATCTGCACCGGTTGGGCCGCGGCGGCATCAAAAGAGCATTCGCCGCCGTTAGACTTCATGACCGCGACACGGCCGCCAAGCGCCAGTTCATCGAACCGCTTGTTCATCGTCGCGAAGCTGCGCCCGACCAGCGGCTTCACATAGGCATCGGCCAACGTCGTCGAGGCGCGCTCATATTCTTTCCACTTCGGCAACACTTCGTAAGAGATAGACGTCGGGATGTCGGGCAGTTCTTCGGCAAAGATTTCCTTCACTCGCACCTCATGGGCCGGATTGAGATAGGAGAACAGAAAATTGACCGCAATCGCCTCGACTGCGCCCTCGGCTTTGATCTTGGCGGCAAGAGCACGCACCTCGTTGTCATCCAGCGCCTTCAGGACGCCGCCCTTGGCATCCAGCCGCTCATCAAGCTCATAACAGTGACGCCGTTTGACCAGCGGCTTAGCCTTTATCCACGTCATGTCGTAGTGGGCTTTGCGATTGCCGCGCTGGATAAACGGAATGTCGCGGAACCCTTTGGTAGTAACATAGGCAACATTGGCCCCGGCGCGCTGCAAAATAGCATTGGTGGCAATGGTGGTGCCAAGCCGCAGGCGTTGGATACCGTCGAGATGCTCCATCTTGGTCAAACCGTCTAAGACGCCGTCGAACGGATCGCCTGGCGTACTGAGGTTTTTCCAAACTTCAATCTCATTCGTTGCCGTATCAAACGACACGAAGTCCGTGAACGTCCCGCCAATGTCCACTCCGACAAGGTAGCCCATTTTGTTTGTCTCCTTACAAGTTGGCACCGCACGGGGTGCACAAAAGACCGGCCCGTTCAGGCGGTTGTGCCCATTTCTGCGCGATTGTTGTAAATACCTTGAAGTCGTCGGTGCGCGTCGTCGAGATGCTCGTCGAGTGCAGCGATTGAACGCTTGATATCCCTACTTTTCAACGCTTCAAGAATTGGAATGTGATCGGCAGCGGCATGATGCAAGCTGTCGAACGTATGATCGACAAAGGCGACCAACATGCATATTTCCGAAAAAAGATCCCGGAAAGAGCGAAGTGAGCGATGGTTACCGCCAAGTTCCACTAGCAGTTGATGGAACCTCAGATCATTTTCGACCAGTGACTCTCCGTCGTCGTTTTCTGCGGCGGCCAACATGTTGGCCACCGCGTTTCCCAGCAGCGCCAGATCGGCGTCCGTGACGCGCGGTAGCGCCTTTTTGAGTGCGAATATTTCGATTTCTTTGCGAAATTCAAAAACATCATCGACATCGTCGATCGTAAATTCACGGACAAACGTACCCCTGTAGGGGATGGTGACCAAGAATCCGCGTTCCTCAAGACGCTTTAATCCCTCACGCACCGGATTACGGCTGATGCCGAGGTTTTTCGCCAGCAACACTTCATTGATCCGGTCGCCCTGTTTCAGCCGACCATGAATCAATTCGCGAAACAAAAATTCGGTAACCTGCTCCGACAGGCTATGCTGCTGAATCGGTCCACCCCGGTTTCCGCCTGTATATTCGGTTACTTTATCGTGCCGGTTTGCCACCAACATGCCCTCTCTTTTTTTCCATCGAATCGACAGAACGGGTAACAGAACGGGTAAAAGGCCAGGTAAGCTCGCGCCCACCGGTCAGTCCGTTGGGGCGAAAAATCAAAACACCCAATAACACCATCGCAAGAATGACTTCCTGGGTGCCGGCCGGAAGCGCAAGTTTAAAGCTCCAGAGGTCGACACCAGATTCAACGCGCCGGAATACATCGATAACGGTCATCACCACGAACACCCCGGCCACGGCACCGAAAAGAGACCTCGTGCCGCCGACAACCAACATGGCGAGCGTGATGAATGTGAGGTTCAGGAAGAAGGTGTCTATCGAGATAGTGCCAAGGAAGTGTGCATGCAAAACACCGGCCAGTCCCATGACAATACCACTCAACACAAATGCGATCAGACGTAACCAAAAGACCGAAAGTCCGACGCTCCTTGCCGCCACCTCATCTTCGCGGGTAGCCCTCAGCATCAAGCCGAACCGGCTGATCTGAAACAGATAGGCCACAATCATTGCCCCGGCAGCCATCGAATAGGCAATCCAAGGCGTCACATAAGTCGGCAGACCAACAATGGAACTAACACCCATTGTCACCGAGTCCCAATTGGAATACGCCGCATTAAGAATGAACAGCACCGCGAGCGTCGCAATGCTGGCGGCGAGCCCCGATAATCGCATGACTACCAGGCCAACGATAAGGGCCACCAGTGCGGACAACAGAATGGATATCAGCCCAGCAGGAATTATCGGGATCGAATTCCTTATCAGGAACTCGGGCAGCCCATGCATGGTGATGGGTTTGAGGCCCGGACAGCAGGTCTGCCAGGCCGACGCATAGGCGGCGACCGCCATGAAAGCGGTTTGACCAAACGAGATGACACCGGAGTTGCCGATGAAGATGTAGAGCCCGACGACCGTAACAATCTTGATCAATCCTTCGGTCAAGGTCCGCTGCAGCGAAATCGATCCGAACGAGGAAACGATCAATACTCCAGCTGCCATCATCAACAGCAGCCCCAGAACCGGCCAAGCCAGGACAAATGCCGCACGCAAGGTCGCGGCTAAATTCGCCATCACACCCGCTCCTTCGCGGCGCTGGTGACGATAAGTCCTTGCGGCCTGACCAGCAGCGTCAAAATGACCAACCCGAAAACGAACGCATCGCGAGACGGTCTAAGATCAGCCGGCAGGTAGGTTTGAAGAAGAACGCTGACAAACCCAACCAGAAAGCCCCCAAGGGCTGCTCCCGAAAGCGACCCGATGCCACCAATCACGGTGGCGAAAAACGCGATCACCACCGGCATCAAACCCATGCGCAGATCAAGTGTTCCGGTTTGCACGACCAGGAGCATGGATACCGCTGCGGCCAGCCCGCCACTGATTACGAATGCCAGTGCAATTACCTTGTCGGCACGGATGCCGAGCAAACGGGCCATTTCGAAGTTTTCCGCGGCGGCGCGCATTTGCACGCCCAGGGGCGTTTTCTTGAGGAACAGAACCAGCCCAATCAGGAGTGCCAATGTCACTCCCATGGTCAAGATCTGGACGCCGGGCATACGCAGCCCGGCAATTTCGACGGCATTGGCCAGTTGAGATCCGATGCCGACGGATTTGGGCCGCCCAGTTTGGACCAGCATGGTGACATGCTGGATGAAATAGCTGACGGCGAAGGAGGCCACCAGCAATGTTGCCGGGGAACTGTTCCGCAACGGACGAAAAGCAATCCGCTCGGTGGCCAACGCCAGTATCACACAAGTGATGACCACGGAAAATATCATAGCCGGCACGGGAAGGGCGCCAAACAAAAGAGGCGGCGTGATGCTCGCGCTTGGAACCACCAGGGAATAGGCGCCAAGCGTAATATAGTCGCCCTGAGCAAAATTGATCAGTTTCATAACGCCGAAAACAAGGCCAATGGCAAGAGCAACAAGCGCATAAAGACTGCCCAGGGCTATGGCATCCAATATCACTTGTAAGACATGCAACATCGCCCGATGCCTCTAGGTCGCTTTTGGCGGGTGTTGGTCTGCACCCAGATAGGCTGCGCGTACCGCTGGGTTTGTCCGCACGTCATCCGGGGTTCCCTCTGCGAGGCTGCGACCGCCTTCAAGGACATGAATTCGCCCACAGGCCTGCATGATGACGCGCATATTGTGTTCAATCAGCAAGACACCGCAATTGAAGCGGCTTGGTATCTCCGCAATATGCGCATTGAGGTCGTCGCACTCAGCGTCGTTCATGCCTGAGGCGGGCTCGTCGAGCAGAAGAAATTTCGGCGCTCCGGCAAGTGCCCGGGCAATGCCTAACCGGCGCTGGTCGCCGTAGGATAATTCGCTGGCTGGACTCTCCGCCTTGCCGCCAAAATCGATCCACTCCAGAATTTCACTTGCACGCGCCCGCGCCTGGCGTCGGGGAGCCCCATGACCGAGAGCCGCGACTTCCACGTTTTCCGCCACACTCAAGGCGTTGAACATCCGTGCGGCCTGAAAACTCCTTGCCACGCCCGACTTTGCCACGGCATCGGCCTTGTATCGGGTTATGTCCGTACCGTTCAGCAGGACACGGCCGTCCGTCGGCCGCTGAAACCCGGTCAGGACATTCACCATCGTCGTCTTGCCCGCGCCATTGGGTCCGATCAGACCGACGATTTCACCGGTGTGGACCGCAAAAGTTACATTTGAAAGCGCCCGCAGCCCAGCGAAAGACACCGAGATGTTCTCGGCGCTCAGCTCAGCTTTTCGATCGCCGGTCATGCCGAAAACCCATCCACCGGAATCCAAGGCACACCGTGGTTACCGCATCGCCGGGATCGTCTGTGATCGATCCCGGCGTGCTTCACCTCGGTGTTATTTCCCAATCCGGAACAGAAGGTTCATATCGGGTGTGAGCTCATTGCGGTACATCTCGACCGCTTTGAACGAGTCGTTCTCCACCTTCATGATCAACCAGGGCCGGTTCGTCTGGATGTGGAGATCGGAGGAGTAGCTGGTCGGTCCAACCAGGAATGCCTCGTCGGAAAAGCCGTTCATGACGCCAAGCACCTTTTCGCCATCCGTTGACTCGGCCTTCTTAACTGCATGGGCCCATTGCTCGATCAGGCTGTAGCCAAGGACCGAATAGGATGACACCGGCGCTTCGGACCAACGCGCCCTGTGGTCTTCGACGAACGTGTTCATCTGAGGACGTGGATCATCGCCATAAAGCGACATGAACGCTGCCAAATAGAAGTCCTTCAAGCCGGGAACCGAATTGAGCCAGTAGTTATCGACCATTGCGGTGTTGCCGAGGATTGGCAAGTCAATGCCAGCCCCGCGCAATTGGCGAATGGCACTGGCGCCGCCCGGAGTAAAGCTACAGATGAAGATATTGTCGGGTGTCTCGGCACTGTTTTTCAAACGCGTAATTTGAGCTGCGATGGATGGGTCGTCGTTCTTGAAGGAGTCTTCGCCGACAATCGTGCCGCCAGCCGCCTCCCAGCCCGCGCGAAAACCGGCGCAGGCCGACTTGTTATACTCAATTGTCGTATCTTCGAGCACATAGGCGGCTTTCAGGTTGAGCTTTTTGATCGCCCATTCGGCAATCGCAATGCCCTCGGCTTGCGCCGCGCTATTGGCGGTAAAAGCATATGGCCCAACGCCTTGGACGCCCATTTTGGGATCCGCCGCACATTGGCTGATAGAAATGATTTTGGCTTGGTTGCCGGCCAGCGCCGCCGGAGCACCAAAATCATAGTCACACGAGACAACCAGAAGATCGACGCCGCTTTGCACCAGTTCCGCGCCCGCGGTGGCGGAGCGTTCGCGCTCGGTCTTTGTATCGATCACCTCATATTCGATCTGGCGGCCAAGCAGTCCACCGGCCTTGTTGATTTGCTCAATTTTCATAACCGCAGCCTTGAATGGCGGGCCGTCGTAGTTGTGCATCCAGCCACTTTCCGCGATGGCAAACCCTATTTTGATCGGGTGGTCGGCGGCAAACGCACCAAACGACAAAAGTCCGCCAGCCACGACCGTCGCAGCGGCTGCAAGCGTAAGAGTCTTCGACGCCGTCATTGTTTTTTCCTCCCGGTATATGCCAGCCACATTGAGCCGGCATCCATCATTAAGTGTTGCGTGGAAAGGCATATTGTATGGTGTATATTGTGGACAGTGGCAACACTAAAATATAGAAACTAGAACACCTCGCCTGGGGAAACAGGGACGTGCGACAAAATGAATCCACAAACTCAACGGATTGCAGTCGTTGACGGCAGTTCGCGTGGCCTCGGGCTGGAAACCGCCCGACAGCTTGGCTCGGCGGGATGTCGTCTGTTGCCGGGTGCGTACCGACATAGGCGGGCCGGAGGCGGATCGCCACGTGCCAACCGGAGCGGTTAGCATTGTCTCGGCGGCATTGCTTGAACCTGGCGGGCCCAGCGGTGGATTTTTTTCGGGACGGCGAACCGCTCCCATGGTGAAATCTTATAGCGAACGAACTGAGACAATTCGGAGCAGAACCATGCTGTCAGTGCAGGATCTAGCCGTCAATTATGGAAGGGTCCATGCAGTGCGTGGTGTGAACCTGGAAGTTGCCGAAAATGAAATCACCTTCATCGTCGGCCCAAACGGAGCCGGCAAATCCACGATCCTGCGCACTCTTGCCGGCCTGATTAAGCCGGTCGCAGGCACAGTCCGTTTTTGCGATAAAGATACCACCAACGAACTGCCCGAAGACCTGTGCCGCCAGGGCCTCGTGCTTGTACCGGAGGGGCGTCACATATTCGGTTCACTGACAGTTGGCGACAATCTTTTTCTGGGAGCAACCGGACGAAAAGACAAGGCTCGCATTCGTGCCGACTTGGCCGAAGTTCTCGATCTCTTTCCCGTCCTGGCGGAGCGTTTCGATGGCAATGCTGGAAAACTGTCCGGTGGCGAACAACAGCAACTTGCCATTGCCCGCGCCATATTGCAGCGCCCGCGCCTGTTGATGATCGACGAACCCTCCCTCGGTCTTGCACCGCTCGTGATCGACCAAGTTTATGAGTGTCTGAGAAAACTAAATGCCAATGGATTGACGCTGCTGATTGTTGAACAACAGACCAACCGCATCTTTTCGATCGCCGACCGGGTCAACATTCTGCGCAACGGGCAAATCGTTTATTCCGAACTGACCAGCGATATTTCGTCCATCAATGTTCTCGATGATGCCTATTTTGGCTATGATGAAAAAACAGCCCCCTAAAGCAACGTCCACGGAAGTCCGACGATCTTCACCTCGGGCGTTCCCCATTGCGCGCACCGCTGCCCGTGCCACGGTGACCTCGCAGCTGCGCATGGCCGGCCCCGGCCCGACACCACCATGTGACCCAAATTCCGATTCTAGCGATGGTCTAGCAATGGCGCCGGACCGGGGATATCGGGCCGCGCCCGCAGGGCGGGGATCACCGCTCGCACCGGCTCGAGGGCCATGCCCAGGAGATCCTGGAGCTGATCGACGAAAAGCCCGACATCACCCTGGCTGAGATCGCGGAGCACCTGGATCAGGTGCACGGGCTGAGGGCGGCCCAGGGCAGTGTCTGGCGCCTGCTCGACCGGCATGGCATGACCTAAAAAAAACCGCGCACGCCAGCGATCAGCGGCGGGCTGACGTCCTGCGGCGGCGCCGCGCCTGGTTCGACGCCCAGCCGGAGCTGGAACCCGAGCGCCTGGTCTTCATCGATGAGACTGGTGCATCGACCAAGATGGCCCG
>JAJFGI010000374.1 GCA_021776215.1 Kiloniellaceae bacterium
ATTCAAGGCGCGCCCCTACTTGGAACCGTGCTCCAGGACGGTTTGCGCGGCATCGTCGACGAGAAGGCCGCCGTCATTCGCGGCTGGGCGAGCGCCGGCAAGATCGCCGACGTCGACCCGTACCACCTCATTTTCGTTATCTGGGCGGTAACCCAGCATTACGCCGACTTCGCGTCGCAAGTGGAGGCGGTCGTGGGCAACGGACTGAGCGACCGCAAGTTCTTTCGCGAGACCGAGGCGGCGATCGACCACATCCTCCTGCGCGGCATCCTGCCGCCGGAACGCTAGGTCCGCTGCAAAAGAACCGTCGCGCTGACGGAGATCGCCAAACCGGCGGCAACGGATAGTGTCGGCCACCCGTGCCCCAGCAACGCCTCCAGCAGCACGACGAAGGCGGTCGTCAGGTATGTATAGCCCATCACCTTCGAGGCCGGCAGGACGACGCTGGCCGACTTGAAGAGAAAGAAGCTGCCCGCGGTGTTGAAAACGGCGAGATAGACCACGCCGAGCCAGGCGCCGGGCGGCACCGCCGTCCAATCGGTGCGCAGAACGCCGGGGGCGCCGACGACAGCCAGGATCAGCGCCCCCAGGGCCAGGCTCCAGAAGGTCATGACCATGATCGGCTCGCCCCGGTGGAAGTGGGCGACCAGCGGCCCAAAGGCGCCGTAGGAGATGCACCCGATGGCGAAGATCAGCTCCCCCTTGCCCAGACGGAAGGAGAGGAGGTGCGCCAGCGAGCCGTCGAAGAGCACCCACACCGCGCCGGCCCCGCCGAGGATGAGATAGAAAAGCTGCCGCGGCCCGGTACGCTGCCGCATCAGGGCAAAGGCAATGGCGACGCTGGCCAGCGGCACCAGGGTAAAGATCGCCCCGGTGCTGACCGCATCGGTCCAGCGCAGTGCTTCGAACATCGCCAGGAAGAAGATCACCATCGAGGCGGCGATCGTCAGATAGCGCAGGAGGGCCACCGGTCGCGGCCAGAACCAACGTTCGTGGCTGAAGATCAGAACGCCGGACACTGCCGCCGCCAGGATGAAGCGCACCAGGCTTAAGACCGCCGGTTCGAGCGCGTCCGTAATTGCCTTGCTGACCGGAAACGACGTGCTGATCATGACCGCATAGAGCAGCATCGCGCCGTGCGCCCGGCGCGTACGCTGACCTTGGGCCGCCGTGGCGGCCGGATCAGGCGGCAATTTGCCGGACCGGGACTACTCGGCGGCGACCCGGTTCGGATTGTTCGGATGCGTCGTCCAGTTGGCGTAGTCCTTGGTGATCGGCAAGCCGGTACGCGGATCGACGCCGCTGGTCATCGGCTCCATGGTGATGCAGTTCTCCACCGGGCAGACACAGACGCACAGGTTGCAGCCGACACACTCGGCATCGATGATCTCGAAGTGCCGGCGGCCATCCTTTGCATTGCTGATGGCCTGGTGCGAGGTGTCCTCGCACGCCACGTAGCAGCGCCCGCACTTGATACACAGGTCCTGGTTGATGCGCGCCTTGGCCACGTAGTTCAGATTCAGATCCTGCCATTCGACGAAATTTGGATTGGCCAGCCCGATGAAGTCGTCAAGGCGGCCGTAGCCCTTCTCATCCATCCAGTTTTTCAAACCTTCGATCATGTCCTCGACGATGCGGAAGCCGTAGGTCATCGCCGCCGTGCACACCTGCACATTGCCGGCGCCCAGGGCCAGGAACTCGGCCGCATCGCGCCAGGTGGTGATGCCACCGATGGCCGAAACGGGATAGCCGCGGGTTTCCGCATCGCGGACAATTTCCGCCACCATGTGCAGCGCGATGGGCTTCACCGCGGGACCGCAAAAACCGCCATGCGAGCCTTTGCCATCGGTATCCGGCGCGGGCGTCATCTTGTCCAGATCGACACTCATGATCGACTTGATCGTGTTGATCAGGGACACCGCGTCCGCCCCGCCCTGCTTCGACGCGCGGGCCGGAAAGCGGATGTCGGTGATGTTGGGGGTTAGCTTAATGATCAACGGCATGCGCGAGTGTTGCTTGCACCAGCGGGCGACCATCTCGACGTATTCCGGCACCTGGCCGACCGCCGAGCCCATGCCGCGCTCGGACATGCCGTGCGGGCAGCCGAAGTTCAACTCGATGCCGTCGGCGCCGGTATCCTCCACCAGGGGCAGAATCTTTTTCCACGCCTGCTCTTCGCACGGCACCATCAGCGAGACCACCACGGCGCGGTCCGGCCAGTCGCGCTTCACCTGCTTGATCTCGCGCAGGTTCACATCGAGCGGCCGGTCGGTGATCAGCTCCACGTTGTTGAAGCCGAGCAGGCGCCGATCGCCGCCATAGATGGCGCCGTAGCGCGGGCCGTTGATGTTCACGATCGGCGGGTCCTCGCCGAGGGTCTTCCAAACCACGCCGCCCCAGCCGGCGCGGAAGGCGCGGACCACGTTGTATTCCTTGTCGGTGGGTGGCGCCGAGGCCAGCCAGAACGGGTTGGGGGATTTAATGCCGAGGAAGTTGCTGCGAATATCCGCCATGGCCGTTACTCCCGTTTTTCCGCGCCGCCGCGAAGATAGGTGTCGATGGCAACGGCAGCGACCTTGCCGTCTTCCACGCCGGAGACAGTCAGGTCCTGACCGCCGGCGATACAGTCACCCCCGGCCCACACGTCCGGCAAGGACGTGCGCCGGTCGTCGTTGACGGCGATGCGCTCGCCCTCCAACTCCAGCACATCGTTGCCGCCGGTGACGGGTCCGGCAACGAATTTCTGCCCGATCGCCTTGAAGACCATGTCGGCCTCGAGGGTGAAGCGCTCGCCCCCGGATCCAGTCCGGGGCAAGCTCTTGGCGAGAGCTTGCGTGTATTCAAACTCGACCGCGCGCACGTGGCCGCCCTCACCCAGCAGACGTACCGGCTTGGCCGAATATTTGATCTTCACGCCGCTGATCTGCGCCAGCTCCTGCTCGTAGGCGCTGGCCTTCATGAATTCCTTGCCCCGGCGGTAGACCAGGGTCACGTCCTCCGCGCCCAGACGCTTGGTCTGTACGGCGATGTCGATGGCGGTCATGCCGCCGCCGATGACCACGATCCGCCGCCCGACCGGCAACGTCGACAGGTCTTTCGCCTGACGCAAATCGGCGATGTAATCGACCGCATCCAAAACGCCGGCCATCTCCTCGCCCTTCAGGGTCAGGGCGTTGACGGCGCCGAGGCCCAAGCCGAGAAATACCGCGTCGTAGTCCGACCTGAGTTGCCCAAGTGTAACGTCGGCGCCCAGGCGCTTGCCGAACTCCACCGCGATGCCGCCGACGCCGAGAATATAGTCCACCTCGTGCTGCGCGAAGTTGTCGACGGTCTTGTACGCGGCGATGCCGTACTCGTTGAGACCGCCCAGTTTGTCGCGAACCTCGAAAACCGTGACCGCGTGCCCCTGCCGCGCCAGGGCGTGCGCGCAGGCCAGACCCGCCGGACCGCCCCCCACCACGGCGACCCGCTTGCCGGTATCCGCGCCCTTCTCGAAGATCTGCTTTCCGGCGGCAAACAACGTGTCGGTGGCAAAGCGCTGCAGTTGCCCGATCTTTACCGGCTTGTCTTCGGCATCGTTGCGCACGCAGACCTCTTCGCACAACGTCTCGGTCGGGCACACGCGGGCGCACATGCCACCCATGATGTTATCGCGTAGGATCGTCGCGGCGGCCCCCTTCGGGTTGCCCGTGGAGATCTGGCGGATGAACATGGGGATGTCGATGCCCGTCGGGCACGCCGTGGTGCACGGCGCTCCGTCGCAGAAATAACAGCGATCCGCCTCGACCAGCGCCTGATGATCATCGAGCGCCGGGTGCAAATCGGCGAAGTTGTCCGCATATTCGGCCTTGGATAGGCGGCCAGCGGCAATGTCGGCCCTGTGTTGGCTCATTGGTATCGCGCCTCCTCTTGGCGGCTCGGTACCGGCACGCGGCCCGAAGCTCTTCCGCACGCGCCCTTCCCTCCTGGCCAAACACCGGCACGGCCACAGGCGGGATCAACACGTAGTTTTGTTGGCGGATTACAGCAAATTTTGACCATGTGGTCAATAATTGTCGTGCGCAACATGACGAATCGTTAAGCCGCGGGTCATGGACAGCCCGGGTTCAGACCCCATCTGTCACTAGCAACGCGCGGCTCGCGTCCACTACGACCGGGCCCAACCATCGAGAATCAGCCCAGATGAGCACCAAAACGGCCAACAAGAGAAAAGAGTCATCCCGGACCTCGACGTCCGCTGGCGAGCAGACGGTCCTGGTCCTGCAAGGCGGCGGGGCGCTGGGCGCCTATCAGGCGGGGGTCTATGAGGCGCTCGCCGCGGCCGGACAGCGACCGAGCTGGGTCTCGGGTATATCGGTCGGGGCGATCAATGCGGCGATCATCGCCGGCAACCCGCCGGAGCGGCGCGTCGAGCGCCTGCGCGCCTTTTGGGAGGAAGTGTCCTCGACGCTGCTGGCGCCCTATGTCGCCCCCGGCGAACAGGGCCGGAATATTTTCAACGATGCCAGCGCCGCCTGGGCGGTCGCCTTTGGTGTGCCCGGATTCTTCACCCCACGGGTGCCACCGGCCTTCGTGTATCCGCCGGGCGCGCCGCAGGCATTAAGTGTCTACGACACCAGTCCGCTACGCGCGACACTGGAGGAGCTTGCCGATTTCGACTGCATTAACGACGGCCCGATACGGCTCAGCGTCGAGGCCGTCGATCTGCTAACGGGGAACTCAACCTATTTCGACAGCCGAACGCAGACCATCGGGCCGGAGCATGTGATGGCCAGCGCCGCCCTGCCCCCCGGCTTTCCACCGATCGAGATCGAGGGCCAGAGCTATTGGGATGGCGGCCTGGTCTCGAACACCCCCCTGCAATATGTCCTCGACGAGGTGCCGCGGCCGAACATGGTCGTCTTTCAGGTCGATCTGTTCAGTGCTCACGGACCCATGCCGCGCTCCATCGTCGAGGCGGCGGAGCGCGAGAAGGATATCCGCTATTCCAGCCGCACTCGTCTGAACACCGACGTTTTTCGCCGCACCCAGACCATGCGCCGCGCCGTCCACCGCCTGCTAGACAAACTGCCTGACGACCTGCGGGACGATCCCGACGTGCGCACCCTGAACGAACTAAGGTGCGACGCGGCCGTGACC
>JAJFGI010000375.1 GCA_021776215.1 Kiloniellaceae bacterium
TTCTCTTTTTCGGCATCGGCATGTATGTCTGCGCGGTGGTTCAGCGCGACGCCGGTTTCACCTATTATCCGGGCCTGTTCGTTGGTCTCGGCGCCGCCGCCATTTTCTCCGTCGTCGTCGCGGCCGTCCTTGGGTCCGGCCTGCTGGGGCTGCGCGGGCATTATTTCGCCATCGGCACCCTGGGCTTGGGCATCGCCGCCGGCGAGATCGCCTCGGGCTGGGACTACATCGGGGCCGGTTCCGGCATGGTGACCCCGATTTACCCGGGCGAGATCGGCGGCCGGCAGACCTTCTTCTATTTCGCCGCCTTCATCGTGACGGCGATCACCTTCTTTGCCTTGAAGCGTATCTATGCGGGCCGGTTCGGCTTGGCCATCAACGCGATCCGCGACGACGAGGACAAGGCCGAGGCGATGGGCCTGCACACCACGCGGTACAAGACCGTCGCCTGGAGCGTCTCGGCGTTCTTCCTGGGCATCGCCGGCGGCCTGGTCGGCAACCTGAACGGCTTCATCGATCCGCGCGACGTCGCCTTTGCCGGCGCGACCTATGGCGTCTTCATGGTCCTGATGGCCATTCTCGGCGGCAAGGGCACCCTCTGGGGCCCGGTCATCGGCGCCACCGTCTTCCATGTGATGCAGGAGGTCTTCTGGACGTACTTGTTGGGGTGGCAGCGGGTCGCCTTGGGTCTGCTCATCATCGTGATCGTCGTCTTTTTCCCGCAGGGTATTCTCGGCTGGGTGCGCGAGCGGTTCCCGGAACGCTTCGGCATTCGGGTCGAGGCCGGCGCCGACGACGCGGACGCGCGCTAGAGGCGGCCCAGATGGCAATCGCCACTTCGGATCACCCCATGCTCGCGGTCGAGGATGTCTCGAAGCGTTTTGGCGGCGTCGTCGCCAACGCCGGCATCTCGATCAAGGTCAACGCCGGCGAGATCGTCGGTCTGATCGGGCCGAACGGCTCCGGCAAGACGACCCTGTTCAACTCCATCGTCGGGTTTCATCCCATCGATTCCGGCTCCATCCGCTTTCAAGGGCGGGAGATCTCCCGCCTGCGGGTGCCGCAGATCGCGCGGCGCGGCCTGCTGCGCACGTTCCAGCAGACCCGGGTCTACGGCGGCATGTCGTGCATGCAGAACATGCGCATCAGCATCCCGCACCGGGACGAGCGGCCGTCGACCATGTTCTCCCGCTTTCCCCCTGAGATCGACGTTCGCGCCGAGGAACTGCTCGAATTCGTCGGCCTCTATTCCAAGCGTCATTTGCTCGCCGGCGATCTGTCCTTCGGCCAGCAGAAGTTGCTGGAATTCGCCATGGCGCTGATGAACGGGCCGAAGATGCTGCTGCTCGACGAGCCGACCGCCGGCATCAATCCGACCTTGATCAACGGCCTGATCGACCGCCTGCGCCGCGCCAACGCCGAGATGAACATCACCCTGCTGGTCATCGAGCACAACATGCGCGTGGTCATGAACCTGGCCCAGCGCATGTACTGCCTGGCCCACGGCGAGCTTTTGGCCGAAGGCCCGCCGGAGCTGATTCAGAAAGACGAACGCGTGGTCGCCGCCTACCTGGGGGCGCATTGATGACACCGGAAACACCGAAAGACGGCACCAAAGCCGACAAGACTCGCGGCTATGGCCACGGCGGCGTCGAAACCGTCATGTCCGTTGACGACGTCACCCGCCAGGCGCAAGCCCTGGCCGCGGACGCGCCGGATCGCGCCGCCCTGCACGCCTTGGTCGACGGCGAGCCCCTGGTGACCATCGAGGGGCTGCGCGCCGGGTACGGCAAAATGGAGATCCTCCACGATCTCTCGCTGGCGGTGGGACGGCAGCAGTCCCTCTGCCTCATCGGCCCCAACGGCGCCGGCAAATCGACGGTGCTGCATTCGATCTTCGGCTTCACCAACATCTTCGCCGGCTCCATCACTATCGGTGGCACCGATGTGACCCGGCTGTCGCCAAACCAAAAGCTCAAGGCCGCCGGCATCGCCTATATCCTGCAGGACAATTCCGTTTTCCCGGACATGACGGTCGAGGAAAACCTGTGGATGGGCGGCTTCCTGCGCGACCGTCCGGCCAAGGCCCGGGAGGCGGCCGAGCGGGTCTTCGCCAAGTATTCGCGGCTGCGCGAGCGCCGCGGCCAGCGGGCCGGCACCCTGTCCGGCGGCGAGCGGCGCTTGCTGGAAATCTCGCGGGCGCTGATCATGGAGCCCGAAGTGCTGCTGGTCGACGAGCCGTCGATCGGCCTGGAGCCGCGCTTCATCGACATGGTCTTCGAAATCCTCGAGGATCTGCAGAAGGCCGAAGGCAAGACCATCATCATGGTGGAGCAGAATGCGAAGAAGGGCCTCGAATTTGCTGATATCGGCTACGTTTTGGTCTCCGGCGAGGTCGCGATGGCGGGCCCCGGCGCCCAGCTGCTCGAAGACCCGCAAGTCGGCCGCCTGTTCCTCGGCGGCTAGACCGCGGCCGGCCCCGACCCGACGTCGAGCAGTCGAGCGGCCCCATGAGGTGACCATGACCCTTCCGCCCTTTCAGACCTTGTACTTCGAAGACTTGAGCGTGGGCAT
>JAJFGI010000376.1 GCA_021776215.1 Kiloniellaceae bacterium
ACCTCGCTGGCCACCACCGCAAAACCCTTGCCGGCCTCGCCGGCGCGCGCCGCCTCGATGGTGGCGTTGAGGGCCAAGAGGTTGGTCTGCTCGGCGATGTCCTGGATCAGGCTGACCACGGCACCGATCTTCTCCGCCGCCACGGCCAGGCCCTTGACGCTGGTATTGGTCGCCTCGGCTTCGGTCACCGCGGCGCTGGCCACCTTGCTCGACTGGCTGACTTGGCGGCCGACCTCCTCGATAGAGGACGACAGCTCCTCGGCGGCACTGGCCACCGTCTGCACGTTGGTGGAGGCCTCCTCCGCCGCCGCGGCCACGGTGGTCGACTGCCGGTTGGTCTCCTCGGCGGTCGCCGACATGGACTGCGCCGTCGACTCCATCTGGGTGGCGGCGGCCGCCACCGCCTTGACCACACTGCTGATGGTCTGCTCGAACTGGGAAACCGCGTTGGCCATCGCCTCCGAGCGGCGCTGCTTGGCCTCTGTTTCGGCTTTTTCCTCGATTTGTTTCCGATCCATCTCGATGGCGTTGTCCTTGAACACCTGAACCGCCTTGGCCATGGCGCCGATCTCGTCTTTGCGTTCGGCCCCCTCGATCGGCACCGTCCTGTCGCCACCGGCGAGCTTGGCCATGGCACCGGTCATCTTGACGATCGGGCCGGCGATGCCGCGGACGATGACAAAGGCGATCAGCGCGCCAAGCACGACGGCGACCAGCGCGATCACCATGGTGGTGGTTTCGGTCAGCTCGATTTCTGCGTTGGCCTCGGCCTCGAGTTGGCTGAGCTGGGCGATCTGGATCTCCCTCAGCTTGTCGGCGGTCTCGGCAATTTCACGTCCAAGTTCAGCCATTCGGCCCGAGACAAGGCCTTCCGACTCCTGGGCCGCGGGGGCGTAGCGATCGAAGGTCTCGCCATACTTGGCCACCAACGCCACCGCTGCCTCGAACTGCTGCAGCATGTCTCCAATGGGCAGCCGGCCGCGCGTCAGTTCGATATCCTTGCGGACCTCTTCAAGCTCGGTGTGCACCTTGTCTTGGTTCTCTTGATTCGAGGTGGCGTCGAACCGAGTGACATTGAGGCGGGCGAGCAATAAGGCTTCCTGGGTGATGCCGATGTACGCGGCGGCCTCGTACTCGCCGCGCTCAATCAATGTCTTCATGAGATCGGTGAATGCTTTTCGGCTTGCGCTCCCGGTGGGAAACAACTCTTCGTCGCGAATCTTCCAACTGGTGTGCGCGAAATCCACGACTTTGGAAAATAGGGCTGCATATTCTGTAATATCGTTGTTGATGTCCGTAATGTACTGACGGCGCTCCGGGTTGTGCACGAACTCGAGAAGCTGTGCGACGTCCTTGTTCAACGTCTCGACCAGTTCCTTGGCGCGTTCCCCTGCCTTCTCGTCACCCTGCATGACGAACGCGAGCACGTTCCGGCGCAGGCCGACGACATTGCGGTCGATCGTGCCGCCGAGTCGCACGTTCGTGGCGACGCGGGCATACTCGGCGTACGAATGGTCGAGATCGAGAAGGCCCTTGTAGCCGACCCCGCCGACGGCGATGAGCAGCGCCAGAACGATGCCGAAGCCGGCATAGGTCTTGGCGCCGATCTTGATGTTGGCGAAGAAATTCGCCTTGCCCTTGCCGGAAAAGCTCGGAAGAGCGATGCCGCGTCCGTTGTCGTCTTTCTTGCTGCTCATGTCATGACCTTTGAGGCTAAAGCGATGAAGTTCTTGAAGGGGTGTGCGGGTGCCCGGTATTGCCCGGAAATCTCTGAAACATGATGGGGCTCTACTGGCCCGTCAGCGGAGCCAGCACAAAGCGCTGGTTGACGGGTTGCACCGGGCGGGCATTCTCACCCACGGCGGCGGTGAAGCGTTTGATCTGCGCCAGGCTGATGGACACCGGCTGACGCATGACGAACCAGTTCACCCCCTCGCTGCACGGCGGCGTGGTCAGCGAGCCCATGTACCGGTAATAGCCGGTATCGGAGGGCAGCATGTCGCGGGCATTGATGAGGATCCGCTCCTCGACGCGTGCCGGACCGGCCTGCTGCGGCATGGCCCCCCAGAACTCGCGCAGGGCCATGTTGTCCTCGCCCACCTCCATCATGACGCCGATCACCGCCAGCTCGCCGGCGGCGCTCTTGTGCACCAGGTGCAGCTCCATGGCCGACTGCCGGCCGCCGAGGCTGTGCTCGCTGGGCGCATGGAAATGCGCCTGCAACAATTCGAAGCGCTTGCCCTCGACGGTGATGCCGCTGCCCGGCGCGTAGGTCACCTGCACCGTATGGCCGTTGTGCACGATCTCCAGGGGCGAGAGCTTGTAGTCGAAGACGATCGGCTCGACGCTGGCGCCGTTGAAGTGGGACATGTCGATGGGCGACTGCATGGCGCCGATGCCGCACAGCTCGAAATCCCGGGACAAGCCGGCCCACCGCTCCGGACCCGCCGCCCCGGCATAGCCCCACGTCGGACCGCCGTGCCCCGAGGCCGGCTCCGTCGCCTGGGTCGCCGCAACCTGCGCCCCGGGCGATGCCGGCGCTGGCGGCGGCGCCATCTCCGATGCCGCGGCGCCCACCGCCAGCATGGCAATCAGGCAACCAACTACGCCGTATGTAACGGACGACCTCATGAACCACTCTCCTGGTTGTGCATTCCGTCTCGCGACGCCTATTGTCCGGCCCGACTCCGGTTTGGCTCGATCGCCTGGAAATGCCGCACCGGAAGGTTAATGTCTGGGGCAACGTATCTAGGTTGAGTAAATGCATGATTAATACGACTATAGATTGTAGGAAATCCGGCGCACCGGCCTGCCGGAAGCCCGGCAAACCTTGTCTCCCATTCAAATACCGGAAATAATCCGGCACCATTGCGAACAAGGATGCCGGCAACAGGCCACGCCGAAACGGCGGGCGCTTAGACAAGACGATCACGCAAGGGAGCATTAGCAAGATGTCGGAAACGCAGGTCTTTCCCGTCCCCGAGTCAGTGGCGGCGAGCGCTTGGTGCACCGAGCGCCAGTACCTTGAGACTTATGAGCGATCGGTGAAGGACCCGGTCGCCTTCTGGGGCGCCGAAGGCAAGCGCATCGACTGGATCAAGCCCTACAGCGCGGTCAAGGACGTCTCGTTCGGACCCGACGATGTGCACATTCGCTGGTATCACGACGGCACGCTGAATGCCGCCGCCAACTGCCTGGACCGCCATCTGGCCAGCCGCGGCGACAAGGTTGCCATCTACTGGGAGCCGGACGATCCGAAGGCCGAGGCGCGAAAGCTGACCTATCGGGAGCTGCATGAGGCGGTCGGTCGCCTGGCCAACGGCCTGAAGAGCGTCGGCGTCAAGAAGGGCGATCGGGTGACGATCTATTTGCCGATGATCCCCGAGCTGGTCATGGCCATGCTTGCTTGCGCGCGCATCGGCGCGGTCCATTCCGTCGTCTTTGGCGGGTTCTCGCCGGAGTCCTTGGCCGGGCGCATCAACGACTGCGCCTCCACCGTGGTCATCACCTCGGACGAGGGGTTGCGCGGCGGCAAGCCGATCCCGCTGAAGGCCAACACGGATGCGGCCGTCGCCAAGACGCCGTCGGTCGAGAAGGTGATCGTGGTCAAGCGCACCGGCGGCAAGATCGATTGGGCCGAAGGGCGCGACGTCTGGTACCACGACCTGGTGAAGGATGCCGCGGCCGAATGCCCGGCAGCGGAGATGCAGGCCGAGGATCCGCTGTTCATCCTCTATACCTCCGGTTCCACCGGCAAGCCGAAGGGTGTCGTGCATACCACCGGCGGCTACATGGTCTATACCAACATCACCTTCAAATACGTCTTCGACTATCACGACGACGAGGTTTATTGGTGCACCGCCGATGCCGGCTGGATCACCGGGCACAGCTATGTGACCTACGGACCGCTGTCCAACGGCGCCACCCAGGTGATGTTCGAGGGCGTGCCCAACTATCCGGACGCATCGCGCTTCTGGCAGGTTTGCGACAAGTACAACGTCAACATATTCTATACCGCGCCCACGGCGATCCGGGCGCTCATGGGCCTGGGCGACGAGTTGGTAACGAAGACCAGCCGGCGCAGCTTGCGCCTGCTCGGCACGGTGGGCGAGCCGATCAATCCGGAAGCCTGGATGTGGTATCACCGCGTGGTCGGCGAGGAACGCTGCCCCATCGTCGATACCTGGTGGCAGACCGAGACCGGCGGCATTCTGATCACGCCGTTGCCGGGGGCGACGCCGTTGAAGCCGGGCTCGTGCACGCGGCCCTTCTTCGGAATCAAGCCGGCGATCATTGACAAGGACGGCAAGGAAGTGAAGGGCGCCGGCGAAGGATCGCTGTGCATGAAGGACTCGTGGCCGGGCCAGATGCGCACCCTTTACAAGGACCACGATCGCTTCGTGCAGACCTATTTCAGCACCTACAAGGGCATGTATTTCACCAGCGACGGCTGTCGCCGCGACGAGGACGGCTACTACTGGATCACCGGGCGGGTCGACGACGTGCTGAACGTGTCCGGCCACCGCATGGGCACCGCCGAGGTGGAAAGCGCCCTGGTCGCCCACGACAAGGTGGCGGAGGCCGCGGTCGTCGGCTATCCGCATCCCATCAAGGGTCAGGGCATCTACGCCTACGTGACCTTGAACGCCGGCGTGTCGCCCTCGGAAGAGCTGCGCAAGGAGCTGGTCGCCTGGGTGCGCAAGGAGATCGGCCCCATCGCCAGCCCGGATCTGATTCAGTGGGCGCCGGGCCTGCCGAAAACCCGGTCCGGCAAGATCATGCGCCGGATCCTGCGCAAGATCGCTGAGAACGACTCCGGCAACCTGGGCGACGTCTCGACCCTGGCGGATCCGGGGGTGGTCGAGGACTTGGTCGACAAGCGCATGAACCGCGCCTAGGTAGTCCGGCGCAGGGCCGCCGCGAGTCGTTCGGCGCCTCGGGTGATCTCGCCCTCGTTGGCGGCGGCGTAGCCGAGCAGCAAGCCTTCGGCCGTCGGTGTTTCAAGGAAGTAGCTGGACAGGGCCGGCGCCACGAGGTTGGCCGCTTGTGCCCGCGCCGCGGCCTGCCGGTCGTCCATGCGCGCAGCCAGCCCCGGCGCCAACCGCGCCACCAAATGCAATCCGGCCTCGTCCGCCGGAACTTCTAGAAGGCCGCCGAGATGCCGCTGGGCGGCCGCCACAAGCACCGCCTGGCGCGCCGCATACAAGGTGCGCATGCGGCGAATATGGGCGGCAAAATGGCCTTCGCCCATGAAGGCAGCCAGGGCCGGCTGCGCGACCGCCGAAGGGTGATCGTCGAGACCCGCCCGGCCCCGCGACATCGGCTCCACCAACGCCGGCGGCAGTACCACATAGCCGATCCGCAGGGAAGGAAAGAGCACCTTGGAGAAACTGCCGACATAGAGCACCCGGCCGCCGTCCGACGCCTCGGCATCCAAGCCCTGCAGCGCCGCCAAGGGCCGGCCGCTGTAGCGATACTCGCTGTCGAAATCGTCTTCGACAATCCAGGCCGCCTCGGCCCGTGCCCAGTCGAGCAACTCGAGCCGCCGGGCCAGGGACATGACAACCCCCAGCGGGTATTGATGCGATGGCGCGACCACGGCCAGGCGGGCGCGCGGCGCCAAGCGCCGGCCGGCGGCCACGGAAATCCCCTCGCCATCGACCGGAACCGGCACCAGGCGCACCCCGGCGGCGATCAGCGGTCCGCGCAGACCCGGATACCCCGGCTCCTCGATCCAGGCGGCCTCTCCGGGGTCGAGCAGCAGGCGCGCCGCCAAATCGACGGCCTGCTGCGCGCCGGTCGTGATCACCACCTGCCGCCAATCACAGCGTACGGCGCGGACCACCCGCAGGTACTCGGCGATCGCCTCGCGCAGGGGCCGCTGGCCGGCGGCATCGCCGGGCCGCGCCAAGCCGCCCGTGGGCCGCCGCCAGGCACGCGCCAGCAGGCGGGCCCAAACGTCAAAGGGAAAGGCCCGCAGCTCGGGCACCCCCGGAATGAACGTTGTCGCGGGGACGCGTGGCCCGCGCGCATAGCGGGCCAACACCTCGCCACGCCGCGAGAGCTGGCGGCGCGGTACATCCGGGTCACACAAGGCGCGGCCGGCGGCCGGCAAGGCGCCGGGCCGGACACTGAGAAGCTGCTCGGGCAGAACCCGTGAGACGAAGGTGCCGGAGCCGGCACGGCCGTCGATGTACCCTTCAGAGTGGAGCTGATCGAAGGCCGCCAGCACGGTGGTGCGGGAACAGCCAAGCTCCACCGCCAGGGCGCGACTGGCGGGCAGGCGGGTTCCCGGCGCCAATCGGCCGCCCAGGATGAGATCGCGAATTCGGCTGTAGATGCGCCGGTGGAGGGCACCGCCATCCGGGTGGCCGAGAGGGTGATCGTCTGCGAGAGCGGCCAGCGAGGCGACAGTATCTCGGCGTGGCATGCGACCGTTGGCCCCAGGGAGGAAACCGGGTGTCATGTTAAGTGGTATTATAGAATATTCGAAAGAGGTTCTTTCCACATTACCACTTTGCGCCTATTCGTGCCCTACTTTGGCATCATTTTCGGGGAGATCGAGGCCATGGCCAGGACCGGAACGTCGGACACCCTTGCGGATTTCAAGCCTACGGCGCGAAGCCGGGTGAAGCGCCTGGGCCAGCGCGGCGTGTACGACCGCGAGGCGGTCTATGGCGTCCTTGACGCCGGCTTGCTCTGCCATGTGGGGTATGTGATCGACGGGCAGCCCTATGTGACGCCGACGGCCTATTGGCGCGATGGCGACCGGATTTTCTGGCACGGCTCGTCGGCCAGCCGCATGCTGCGGCAGGTGGAGACCGGCATTCC
>JAJFGI010000377.1 GCA_021776215.1 Kiloniellaceae bacterium
GGCATTATGCACCTGGCTCGCGAGGTCATGTTGCGCGAAGCAGCCGGCACCGCGCCGTTTGCGAGCCTGCGGCCGACGCTGATCTATGGCCTCGACGACCCGCATAACGGCTACGGGCCCAACCGCTTTCGCCGGCTCGCAGTGCAGGGTGAGGAGATCGTACTATTTGGAGAGGGAGAGGAACGACGCGATCATGTCTTCATCGAGGATGTCGCGGAACTTGCTGTGCGGATCCTGATGCAGCGCAGTCGCGGCATCTTGAATGCGGCAACGGGTACCGCCATTTCTTTCCGCGACGTTGCCGAGCTTGTGGTTGCACAGTTTGACCGGCCTGTTGCGATTATGGGATCACCGCGCAAAGGATCGATGCCGCACAACGGATATCGGCCGTTCGATCCGGCCGCGACCCAGGCCGCTTTCCCTAACTTTCGGTATGTACAGCCGGCTGACGGGTTCGCGAGAGTACATGCAGCAATGACCGAGCGTGCATGATGGGACATGAGATCAATCTGCTTCGCTCGATACCGCGGACCATGCGCAACATCGAGGCACGCCATGAGGCCAAGGACCCTGAAGTCATCCGAATCTCCAAGGAATATGGCGAGATGTACTTCGACGGACCGCGGGACTACGGCTATGGTGGATATCGTTACGATGGGCGCTGGGCGCCGGTCGCGAGGGATATTATTGCGCATTTCGGATTGAGGCCGGGTGACCGAGTGCTCGACGTCGGTTGCGCCAAAGGTTTCCTGGTGAAGGATCTGCTCGACGCTTTGCCAGGCCTGGAGGTATTTGGCCTCGACGTCTCCGAATACGCGCTGATGAACAGCCCGCCCGAGGTCGTCGGTCGTTTGCATCTTGGCAGCGCCGATCACCTGCCGTTTCCCGACGCTGGCTTCGATTGTGTGATCTCTCTCGACACCATTCATAATTTGCCGCGTCCGCGGGCAGCGATCGCTCTTAAGGAGATTCAGCGCCTGTCAGGTGGCCGTGCCTTCGTGCGCGTAGACAGCTATCGGACGCCGGCGCAGAAGGCGATTTTCGAGTCCTGGGTGCTGACCGCCGAGTTCCACGATTATCCCGACGGCTGGTTGAAGCTATTCGAGGAGGCCGGCTATACCGGGGACTACTACTGGACCATCATCGAGTAACCGGCGGCGTGGCCGCCTGACAAGACCGACGTAAGGTTGAGAAAGGATACGATGTCAAGAAAGACATACGCAATATTGGGTGGCGGCGGCTCCTTCGGTATCCACGCTGCCATGTACCTTCTGGATCATGCAGATCCGAAAAAGGTGATTGGCATCGGTCGCAATCCATTGCGCCCCGAGCCGTTCTCTCTGAACATCGAAAAGCGGGACGGTTACGAGTATCATGCGCGCCACGTCACCCATGAACTCGACCTACTGCTCGAACTGCTGGACGAGGAAAAGCCCGATATCGTCGTCAATTTTGCTGCGCAAGGCGAAGGCGCGGTGTCGTGGAAGCATTCCTGGCGTTTTTTCGAGACCAATTCAATGGCTCTTGCCCGGCTGACGGAGGAGTTAATGAAGCGGGATTGGCTGGAGCATTTCATCCAAATCGGCACATCAGAGATGTACGGCTCCGTTGACCACGCCGTAACGGAGGACGAGCCGATCAAGCCGACCAGCCCCTATGCGGCATCCAAGGTCGCATTCGACATGTATCTAGTCTCGGTCAATCGGTTTCTTAAATTTCCCATGTCGGTGATTCGTCCCTCCAATTGCTATTGCCCCGGTCAGCTTCTGCACCGAGTGATTCCCAAGGCGATCTGGTGCGGCTTGACTGGTCACAAGCTGCCGCTCCACGGCGGCGGCAAGGCCGAGAAGTCGTACATGCACGCGCGGGATCTCGGGCGCGCTATCCATTTGGTTGCCGAACGTGGGCCGGAAGGCCGAATCTTCAACGCCGGACCGGCACAACCTACCTCGATACGCGAAGTTGTCGAGCGCTGTGCCAGTGCACTTGGCATGCCTTTCGAGAAACTGTGCGAGGTCACTGGAGACCGTCTGGGTCAAGATTCCCGCTACTGGCTGGATTCGACGGCAATTCGCGAGGCCGTCGGCTGGGAACCCCAGATCGACTGGGACACTGGCCTTGCGGAGATGGCCGACTGGGGTCGGCGCTATCTGGACGAGATCCGGGATTGGCCAACGAGCTATGTCCTACGCGCCTGAAACGACATGGCTATGATCGGCGATAACACGAAGAAGACATCGATGAGCAGTCCTGATGTTGGCGTGCCGTATCGGAATTCCTTCGATACGGTAGCGGCGCGTGGACGCTGTCTCACCTACCGCCGCCGCATCCTCGACATCTCGCAACAGGTGACGGCCTTGCACGTCGCACCCGCCTTTTCCTGCACCGAGATTGTCGACACGATTTACAACGGTCTCATGCGCTGGGACACGCGGGAAGCTTCGCCCGACGTGTTCCTGATGTCGAAAGGCCACGGTTGTATGATTCAGTATGTGATTCTCGAAGAGCGCGGCGTATTAAGCCGCGCGGATCTCGACTTATACTGTAAGGCAGGGGGGCGGCTCGGCGCCCACCCCGACTATGGCGTGCCTGGCATCGCCGCCTCGACCGGCTCGCTCGGCCATGGCATGGGGCTGGCAACCGGCATGGCTTTGGCGGAACGGCTGCAGGGGCGTGAGAGCGCCATCTACTTGGTTCTGAGCGACGGCGAATGCCAGGAAGGCTCGACCTGGGAGGGGGCTATGATGGCCGCCAATCTCGGCCTCGATAATCTGATCGCCTTCGTCGACCTTAACGATTTCTCCGGCCTTGAACGAATGAGCGAAGGCCACCCGGCCTTTCATCCGCTGCTCGACAAGTTCCAAGCTTTCGGGTGGGAAGGTGTTGAGGTCAATGGCCACGCCGCCGAGGAAATATTCGAGGCCGTGGATCAGCGCGGGCGCGGCAAGCCGTTCGTCGTTGTATGCAACACAGTGAAAGGTAAAGGCGTTTCGTACATGGAGCATGTGCCTATCTGGCACTACCGCTCACCTAGTTCGGAGGAATATCGACAGGCCTGCGACGAGCTAGCGGAAGTTGCCCGATGAGGAACAAATTCGCCGACGTCTTTTACGAGCTAGGGCGCGATGATCCCAAGCTGTGCATCGTCGTGGCAGATATCTCGCCGGCCGGCTCGATCGGGAAATTCCGGACGGAGTTCCCGCAACGTTTCATCAACACCGGTGTTGCTGAGCAAATAATGATCGGCATGTGCGCCGGCATGGCACAGCGCGGCCTGCGGCCTTTTGCCTACACGATCGCGACCTTCACTCTATACCGGCCGTTCGAATTCGTGCGCGATGATCTGTGTTATCAGGAATTGCCGGTCACCATCGTTGGCATCGGCGGTGGTGTCACATATTCGACGCTCGGTGGGACGCACCATGCACAGGAAGACATCGGCGTTGCGACGGCGATCCCGAACATGTCGGTAATTGCGCCTTGCGATCCGGCGGAGGCGGAGATGGCGACCCGCTGGTGTGCTACGCAGACGCGTGGACCAGTCTATCTGCGTCTCGGCAAGGCAGGCGAGCCGGTGCTGACTGACAAAGCCGCCGACCCATGGCGTTTCGGAAAGTTACGCTATATCGAGCGTGGCGAGGATGTCTGCATCCTCGCTTACGGGCCGATTATGGGCCTTGCCGTCGAGATCGCGGATCGGTTCCGCCAACGCGGCGACAGCGTCTCGATCGTCTCCGCGCACACGGTGAAACCGCTGGACGAAGAGGGTATCGTCGACGCCCTGCGCCGACACGGCCGCATGGTGGTGATCGAAGAGACGGCGCCAATTGGCAGCCTCGGCCCTCGCATCAAGGCGATCGCCTACGATGCCGGGGCACGTTGTCGAGTAGATTCGTTCAGCCTACGGGATGAGTTTATCCATCACTACGGTAGCCATGCGGAGCTGCTGGCGGCGCACGGGCTCGACGCGGCGCGGATCGGCCATGCGCTTGGCCTTTCCTGAGCGGAGGCAAGCGTGCGTGCGCTGGTGATTGGCGGGGATGGCACGGTAGGCCGGGCGCTTGGTGCGGCATTGGTGCGACGGGGCGATCACGTGTTTGCGACGACCCGCCATGCCGACCGTGCCCATGCCGAGGGCCGGCCACTGCTGGACCTCGCCGAGCCGGAAGTATCCAACCTGCCAACGGCCGAGGTTGCGTTCCTGTGCGCCGCCCTAACTCGCTATGCAGTGTGCCGCAATCAGCCTGACTTCGCCCACCGGATTAACGTCGACAACACGGTCGTGCTGGCCCGTGCGTTGCTAGACCGCGGCGCGCGGCTAATCTTCCTCTCGACCAGTGCCGTCTTCAATGGACGCGCGCCGCAGCGCCGGGCCGACGCGGCGACTTCACCGGTGTCCGAATATGGCCGCACCAAGGCGGCGGCGGAGACGGCTCTCTCCGCGCTCGGCGGGGCCGTTACCATCGTGCGCCTGACCAAGGTACTGGTGCCGGGATTTCCGCTGTTCGCCGGGTGGTGCGACGCATTGGCGCGCGGATCGCCGATCGGCGCCTTCGCGGATATGCGGCTGGCACCAGTCGGCATCGACCACGTTACCGTAGCTCTCGCAGCGATTGTCGACAGCGGGGCGGGCGGCATATTCCAAGTTTCCGCCACGCGCGACATCACGTACCTCGAAGCGGCGCAGCATCTGGCACGACGGTTGTCGGCGCCGGCCGAGTTGGTCCACAGCAAGATGGCCGCCGCCCAGAGTATCCCGGCGGAAGAGCGCCCGGACTTCACGAGCATGGACGCAAGCCGTCTGGCGGAATTGACCGGCCTTCCGGTGCTCGATCCGTTTGCTGGGATCGACGAATCGATGGCCGCACACATTGTTGCCATGCCCGTCAAGCGGGAGTTAGCGTGACTGCGGATCATTTCCTTGGCGGCGAGGGGATACTATCTCCATCGAACGCCTCCGTGGCGCTTATTGTCGTTGATGAAAAGCACTATCTGATGCAGCGGCGGGACCAGAAGCCGGGTATTTTCTATCCCGGCCATTGGGGACTGTTCGGCGGCGCCCAGGACGATGGCGAGGAGCGCTTCGAGACCCTGCGCCGAGAACTACTCGAGGAACTAGCGCTTGAATTTGACGAGGTGCGCTACTTCACCGAGCTTTCGATGGACTTTTCGTTCAATGGCTGCAGCTGGGTGCGCCGGTCGTATTTCGAGTTGAGCCTGTCGCGCACGCGCTTAAACGGCCTTTCCCTCGGCGAGGGCGCGGAAATGCGGTTGTTCGAGGCGTCTGAGCTCCTTCTCGGTCACCGCGTCGTACCCTACGACGCATTCGCGATCTGGATGCATGCAACGCAACGGCTGGCTGGCGGAAAAGTACGAAGATGAACAGCCTGACCCAAATGGCTCGCAGCATTGCGCTCGCGGTACAACGGCGGCAGGATGTCGAGCCGATCGTTAACATGCCTGAGGACGCATCCCGCTGCTTCATGGGTTCGGATCTTGATCTGCTGGCGAATGACAGCGGCGTGCTGATCAATTCGGCAGAAAATCCGGGCCTGGGGCTCGATTAGGAGAACGCGTTCGAACTGGACTAGCCGGATGGGAAAATCTTGGAAGCACTTACCGATACTACTTCGGCTGACTGGCGCAATCGTGGGCGGCCTGGGTGCGATTATTGTGGCGGTTGCGATCGCAGCGCCGGTTGTGGGCTTGGGCGAAAACGAAGAATTTCTCTTCTACAACATGTTTGGGGTCCCGAGGCGATCACTATTCCTGTTCGGTTTTGTCACCGCTGCGTGTGGCGGTCTGCTGTTGTTACTGTCGATCTCTCAGGTTCTGCGCGCTGCCGGCACGGCTTTCGGCTGGTGGGCAGCCGGAATGGCCGCAGAACGCGCAAAGCATGCCGCGTTGCGGATTGCCTCGGCTTTAGTTCTGGTTGCCGTGCTGATTGTCGCGGTTCTTGGTGGAGCAAAACTTGCTGATCTTTTTATTTTTCATGCAACGGACCGCGCTTCGTTTGACCAAGAACAGGAAGAACGGACCATTCGAACATACAACCTGTATCCGTACACCGGATTTCATATTCAGCCCGATTTTCATCATTCGGGACC
>JAJFGI010000378.1 GCA_021776215.1 Kiloniellaceae bacterium
AGCGGTGGACCGACTCCGCAGATTAACACGCCGTCGCCATGCGAGCCATGTTACGTCAGGTATATTAACGGAGTACTGTTTCCTAAGTTCCACTGACGGCCACGAGCGCCTAGCTAGGCGCCGCGCGACCGTTCGCATTCCCAGTCCGCGTCGAACAGGGCGCTGCATTTCCGAGCGAGGAACGCCAGGTCCGGGCCAAGCAAATGCCGGAGCGTCGCGATGCACGCGCGAAACTCCGTTTCCCGGCCGCCGGCGACCATGTCCGACAGCTCCTGGGTGCTTTGTCGCAGGGTGTCGCGGGCACCCTGTGCGAACCGATTGTGCGCCTGGATATCCCAATACACCTCGGGCTCGCCGCCAAGAATCCGGGCCAGCAACGCGAGCATCACCCGGTGCGGGGGCGACGACATGTCGGCCAGCGCCGAGACGTCGTAGTCCAATCTTTCCAAAGCCATACCGAAGGAGAGAATGGCCGCGTGGGTGGCCGCTTGCAGCGCCGCCATGGCCCGATCATGTTCCTCGGCCGTGCGAAAGGCGACCCGGCATCCCCAGGAGCGCAAGATTTCCAGGAACTGCTCGGCGCGCGGACCGGCGGCAACCTTGACCGCGATCACGTTCTGGCCGGCGAACCCGGCCGACGGCCCGAACATCGGGTTGATGCTCAGGGTTTCGAGGGGTGCCGCAAACCCCGCCAATAATTCGACGATCTGCGATTTCACGGAAAGCGTATCCATGAGCAGGGCATCGTCGCCCATGGCGGATCGCACCGCGCGCACGGACTCGATCGCCACGGATTCCGGCAGCGCCAGGATAACCACGTCGGCGGCGGCCAACAGGCGCCTGGCCGGGGCATCCAGGGCCAGGACGTCCGCCCGCAAATAGCCCGTCGCAGCGGCATCGGGCCGCGGTCCATCGCCGAGGTCCACCGCCGTCACGCGTTCGACCAAGCCCGCCAGCTTGTCGCACAAGAGAGCGCCCATCGCCCCGTTCCCACCGAGGACAACGGCGTTCCTGAAGTCGCAACGGGGCGTCGCCACATTGGTCTCCTTGATCCAGGACCCCGCCGCCGATGCGGCGGGCGCCTAACGGCCTTCCGGATCAGCGTCTATGATCTCGTCCTCGAGGCGACAGGCTTCTCCGATTACCAGAGTATACAGCTCGCGCACAAATTCAGGACTCACCGCGTGATTTCTCGCCAGTTCGGCGTTGCGCCTATGCACTTCCTTCACACGATCCGGCTGCATCATCGGGACTTTGTACAATTTCTTGTAGTTCGCCACCTGGCGGCAGACGTCAAAGCGCCGCCCCAGCAGTTCGATAAGCTGCGTATCGATGCTGTCCAACGCCCTTCGGAAATTCGACAGATCTTCCATACGAGACTCCTCCAAGTCGGATTGGCCTACCTATGCGTACCGGCGAGAAAGAACGGGAGAACGCCGCGCTTATTCCCCCAACCGATGATCATGACGGTCGTGCTGGACGGGGGATTTGACCGTGGACGGACGCGCCTCACCGGTCTTCTTCGCCTTGGCGGTCACAGCGATCGCCCGCACCAGCGCCTTGGCCTTCAAGAAGATCTCGTCGAGCTCGTCCTGGGGATCGGAGAGCGCGACGATGGCCCCGCCCACACCGAAGGAGACCTCGTCCCGCTCCACGACGATGGTTCGGATAACGATACTGAGATCCGCGGAGCCGTTGAGGCCAAGGAAACCGATCGCTCCGGAGTAGACGCCACGCGGCCCCCGCTCCAACCGGTCGATGATCTCCATGGTTCGTTTCTTGGGCGCGCCGGTCATGGAGCCGCCGGGAAAAGCGGCCCGCACACATTGGATCGCCGAAACGTCGTCCCGCAGCCTCCCGCGGACGGTGCTGACCAGCTGGTGCACGGTGGCGTACGTCTCGACCGCGAATATCTTCGGCACATGGACGCTGCCCACCTCGCATACGGCGCCCAGATCGTTGCGCAGAAGGTCGACGATCATCAGGTTCTCGGCGCGGTCCTTTTCGCGGGACGCAAGATCCTGACGAAGCGCTTGGTCCTCGGCGAGTGTCTTGCCCCGCCGACGCGTTCCCTTGATCGGCTTGGCTTCCACGTCTCCCGTCGAATCCACCGTCAGAAACCGCTCCGGCGAGGACCCGATGGTGGCGATCTCCGGAAAATTGAGGAACGAGGCATAGGGCGCTGGATTGCTGTGACGAAGTTCGAGATAGGTCGTCAACGGGTCGATGTCGACATCCGCCGTGATCCTGTTCGTCAGGCAGATTTCGTACGATTCGCCGTTCTTGATTTCGTGCTGGCAGGCACGAATCATGTCGAGGTATTCCTCTGAGGAGTGGCGGAGGATCTGCGAAACCCGCTTCTGTTTGCCATTCGCACGCGGACGGTCGGGTATCTGGGCCAGGACCTTCAACTGACTCTCGACATCCTCGAACCAGGCCGCCACCCGTTCGCCGTTTTCCGCCGTATCCAGACAAAGAAGGTAGACCTCCTCCTCGACGTGGTCGAAAACGACGACGCGGTCGGCAAAGACCTGGGCGGCATCGGGGCTTGCCGATGGGTGGACGAAATCCCCGTCACAGTCGCGTTTCAGCTCGTACCCCAGATAGCCGATGTAACCCAGATTGAATTCGAACGGCAGGTCGGGCGTCACGACGTACCGGTCGCGGAGCTGGCGATCGAGGTAGCTGAAGATATCTTCCTCGAACGAGGACACGACCCCTTGCCGTTCCACCGTTACCTGGGTGTTTTGGACGTCGTAGGTCACGTACTCCGCGTGCGGTCCGGCGGCGTCTCCGATATAGGAGAAGCGGGAAAAATCCGTGGGCATGGCACAGTCGAGCCAGAACGCATGCCGAGACTGCGCATAGCGCGCGACGAACAACTTTTCCGCATCGGCGTAGTAGGGAATTTTGCGCACATGGACCTTGAGCGACGGCGCCCGAGGTGCAGCGGCCTTGGGCCGCGCAACGCCTGGTTTCGCATTGCCGGGCTGCGGCGCGCCGGCCCATCCGGTGACCGCGTCGGCGGGCAGGGCTGCCCCGGTGGCGCGCCGGGCAGGCTTGTGCCCGCCGGCCTCGGCCGTCAACGACATGAAGTTTCGGATCAGCTGGTGGCCGTGTTCCGTCAGAATCGATTCAGGGTGGAATTGGACACCCCATATCGGCTTCGTCCGGTGGCGTAGGCCCATAAGGACGCCATCCGCGGTCCAGGCAATTCCCTCCAACTCTTCGGGCAATGCGGAAACGGTGAGGGAGTGATACCGCACGACGGAAAAGGGCGACGGAATATCCCGAAAAATGTCCTGCCCGGTGTGGGTAACGTCACTGAGACGGCCGTGCATGACCTCGGCGGCGTAATCCACCGTACCGCCGAGATAGTGACTGATGCCCTGATGCCCTAGGCAGACCCCAAGAACCGGCACCGCGCTCTCGCGAATCGCGGTCGCGCAGATACCGAAATCGCGCGGCACCTCCACCCGGCCCGGTCCGGGCGAAATGACGATGTTGTCGAAATCCATCTGGGAAATCTCCGACCATGGGGCGCTATCGTTGCGCACGACGATCGGCAGTTCGTCGGAGACTTCGGCGATAAATTGGTAAAGGTTAAACGTGAACGAATCATAGTTATCAATGAGAAGCGTTCTCATCCCCAATCCCCTCCCCGAAAGCCTCTATATTTCAATTCCTTAGATCGCGTCTCACCCCGCACGTGAATTGCCGCTCACGCGCGATCTCGGCACGATCGGAAACGTGATTTTATCTATCATAAATACAACTCTATAACAACAAGCATTGTTTCCCATTGTTTAACTATGCTGAAAATAAATCGCGCGTAAAAATAAATAAACATGGTTTATTATTATCGTTAACTTCAGATAGTTAAATCCAAGTTCTTGATATCTGAACAAAAGAAAGCTCCTTGGTAGGTCATATGCCGGTTCCCGCACCCCGGCAAGACGGCTTGCGGCATGCAGCAGCCAACCATTCATATGATTGATGGATCGGGATTGCGGGACCGGGTGGCCCGCCGTCAGCGCAAGGCTTTGCCGGTCTGCAATCGCTCGAAGGTCATGGCCAGTTGCAGGGCGCGCTGGAACAGCGTCATGGTATCCGGCCCCCAGGAGAAGTTACTGAGCGTCCGCAGACGCAACTGGGTCCGCAGTCCCGCGGGGATAATGCCCGACGTCAGCATGGATTTCGCGACACCTCGCCCCGCCGCACCGACCGCGCGCAGCGCCGATTCGGGCGAGCGGGCCGACGACTTCGGCGTCAGTACCAGAGTGAGTAAGTCCTGCAGATCCACCGGGGTCATGATGCCCGGCACGCCAACGGTCAACGCCGCCAGATATCTGCGGATCTCCGTCTCCTCCGCCCGCACCATCCGACCCAGGTCCGGGTCCGTCTGGTCGAAACGGGAGCGCGGAATACGGAACACCTCCGGAAACTTGTTGTGCACGATCTCGACGAACAGCCGCTTTTCGATGCGCTGTGGGCCGGACACAAACCGCATCCAGTCGAGAATCTCGATGTCCAGAAACGGGCACGCGAAGGGCAGGAAACAGCCCGCCGTATGCACGCGAAGAGGGGCGGCATTGAACCCCAGGCGGACGCGGAAATACAACCGGTCGCTCACGTCTTTCGGACTGTACCCCTGGAGCGACGGATCAAAGGACGAGTCGTATGCGCACTGCAATTCGCCGCGCAGGCGATCTATGGTCGCCCGGTCGAGCCCGGTTGCAAGGTCGGTCAGTCGTTGCGGCGACCTCAGGATGATCGAGCCAAGAATATCGTTGTTGCCGTTCAGCCTGTAGCTGGGTCCGCCATAGCATTCCTCGCCAAAGCAGAGCATCGGGTCTTTGAATCGACCTTTGACGGCATCGATCGCGCTCGGAAACGCGGAAATCTCATAGTTCGCGTTTCGCATGTATAGGCCGGCGTTGATGTTCGCCTTGAGCATTTCCAGAAAACTTGCGCGCTCGATGCCGATGATCTGGTGGTCGACACCCAGCAGCGCCGCTTGGCGGCGCGCCACATCGGCATCCGATCGCGGCCTGGGGGGGCCATTGACATAGGTGAAGGTACTGACGTCGCGTTTCGCCGCGGCCAGCACCGCAAGAATACAGGCGGAATCATATCCCCCTGACAACGGCAGGATCACCTCATGCCCGGCGGTATGACGAAGGACAGCGGCCTCGGTTCGCGCCCACAGCTCTTCCGCGACATCGGCGCCGTTCGCGCCGGCGGCGGCGTCCCGCGACGGCTCGAAGCACCAATAGGGACGCTCCCGTAGCGCCCCGGGCGTGGCCACGATCACCTTGCCCGGAGCCAGACTCTGAACGCCGCTGTACAATGTCCGATCGAGCAGCATCGAGCCGTTGACCAAATAGCTGGCCGCCATCCCGACATCGATATCGAACCCCAGCGAAGGAAAGATGGAGAGATCGTCGGAAAAGATCTGACAACCGTCGAATTTCGCATGGAAGATTTTCGAGAAGCCGACATGGTCGGTCCACACCACCACCTGCTTCCGGTTATCCAGGTAAAGATAACTGCAGAACTGATCGACCAGTTCCAGCAGGCCCTCGGGCACGGACGCTTGATTGACGACCTGAGCGGGCACCGGCGCAGCGGCGGTTGACCGCGACTTGTCGACCTTGGCCAGGATCATGCCGGCGCGGTCCGCAAGACCCTCGGGGTGGCCCCACGTCCACAGGGTCAAGCGGCCGTCCGCGAGGTCATATTGGCGCCGTTTGGCGGCGGCGTGCGCTGCGCCAATTCGCTCGACCGTCGCGGCGGCGGCACGGTCGTGAACCAGCGCAATGAATGTCGCGTTACTCATTTACGGGTGCTGCCGTTCACGCGGCAGGTCATGGGTCGGTCCGCTTGGCCATCGGGGGGCACGGCGACGCAGCCGCGAACGGCCGGACTGCCCCCTCTAGAAGCCATTGGAAAGGCCGCCATGATGCGTTATGACCTCGGGACAAATGGACCGGCGGCGGCGACTCTGGACGGGATGGGACCGCGCGTTTTGCGGGCGCCCCGGACCTTCTCCGGCCTCGCGGCGCGCACACCCACAACTGCCCCCCAATAAAGCAGGGCACCTGTTCATAAAGTGTTAATTTTGCTGATGTTTAGCTGCGCCAGGCAGCGGCGCGTCAGGCGGACAGGGGCCGGAATCGCCTGAGCAGGGACAAGATCATGAAGACAACGATCAATTCATACGGCCTTCTCGGCTTCAAGGTCACGCCGATGACCATCGAGCAGATCATCGATGCCATCGGCGACATGGTTGCGACCGGCTCGACCCGGGTGATCGCCAGCCTGAACCTGCACGCCATATATTGCTTCTTCAAGGACCCGCGGTTCCGCGAATTGCACCTGCGGAATGACACCCTCGTGCGGATCGACGGCATGCCGATCATCCTGGCCGGGCGGCTGGCGGGCCTGCCCGTGACCCGCGAGCACCGGACGGTCTGGCTCGACTGGTTTACCTTGGTGTTGGAGCATGCCGCGCGGAACGGCTGGCGCGTTTACTACATGGGCAGCAAGCGAGACGCCCTGGACAAGGGTCTGGCGCATTTCCGCGACCTGAACCCAACTCTCCAGATCGAAGGCCGCGACGGCTTCTTCGATGCCCGCCTGGGAAGCGCCGAAAACACGGCGGTGGTGGAGGCCATCAATACGTTCCGGCCGAATCTGCTTGTCGTGGGCATGGGCATGGGGCGGCAGGAGCACTGGATTCTCGACAACATCGACAGCCTGCAAGCCAATTGTATCATCACCGTCGGGGCCTTGATCGAGTACTTCGCCGGAACGGTGCCGACGCCGCCGCGCTGGACCGGCCGAATGGGCCTTGAATGGGCCTACCGATTCTGTACTAATCCGCGCCGGTTCACGTTCCGCTATTTGATCGAGCCCTGGTTGACGGTGTGGCTCATCGCCGCGTATCACGTCCGGCGCGGCTTCGGCGTCAAGCATCCGGAATAGGGCCTAGACCCCGCGTTTGGGCTGCGCCGTGGCGTGAATTTTGGTATTGTAGCGCTGGCTGAACTGCGGACCGAGGCATTTCCCCCATGGCAGCACTATCCGACACAAAGGGCCCGCTCAGGTTGCTCGAGCAGGCCTACGCCATGGTCGGCCTGTTGCTTGTGATCGGCTCCATCAAGCCATTCTTTTCCGACCAGGCCGAGATTCAGCAGCTACAGGCCAATGTCGCCCTGGTCACTGACGGATCGCTCGGATTCCAGATTCTGGGGTCCTTGGTTTACCTGATTGCCTTGATCATCCTTTTGCCGCGGAACCGGGATGTGATCGCCCTGCTGGCAAAGAACAAGGCCCTGGTGCTGTTCATGGGCCTGGTCGTGTTGTCGGTGCTGTGGTCCGAACTGCCGTCGGTTACATTGCGCCGGGCACTGGCGCTGGTCGGCACGACCGTCTTCGCCGTCTATCTGGCTCTGCGGTTCAGCCCCTCGGAGCTGTTGAATTTGCTCGCGATTGCGCTGGGAATTACCGCGGTCGAATCTCTGCTGTTCGTGATCTTTTCACCCCGGGTCGCTATCCACTGGGGTGCCAACTACGGCGCCTGGAGCGGCGCCTTGGGCCACAAGAATATTTTGGGCCGTACCATGGTGCTGGGCATACTCGTGCTGTGGGCGGTTCTACCGCAATTCCGCCGCTATCGAACGCTCATTTGGGGGACGATCGCCTTGTCGCTGTTCCTGGTGATCATGTCCCAATCCCGGACCTCGTGGATTGCCGCTTTCGGCCTGCTTCTCACCGTGCCGTTCCTGTTCTATTTACAGCGCTCGCAGGTTCCATTGATCATTCGGGTTCTTTTGGTAACCCTCGCCGGTCTCGGCGGCCTCGGGTTCGTCCTGCTCGAATATGCCGATGTCGGCCTGCAGGCCGTGGGCCGCGACGACACCTTCAGCGGGCGCACGGACATCTGGGAAGCCGCCATCAGCATCGGTATTGACCGGCCGATCCTGGGTCATGGCTATCGGACGTTCTGGACTCGCGGGCTGACCAACCGGTTGCTGATCGGCAATGGTCACAACAGCTTCCTCGACATCTGGCTGGAATTGGGAATGGTCGGTCTGGGATTGTTCGTGACGACCATGGTCGTGACCGGGCGACGCGCCTTGCGCCGGTTGGCCCAATCCAATGACCGGCGCGGCCAATGGTATGTCATGTACCTTCTGTTCATGGTCGTCTTTGGCATGGCCGCGCAGGTGTTTCCGGACCATGGGACGATCCCGTGGGTCCTTTATGTCGCCGTCTCCATGTATTTGACCCCGTTGGCCGTCGCGGAAGGGGTCGGCACGACCAGCCCGGCGGCGCACCGTGGTACCCCGCAGCGTCAGCCGGCGCCGGCCGAGTAGCTAGAGCCTTTTCTTTCCCAATGGAATCGTCTGCGCCGGGGCCCTATGCGGCGCGGGCAGGAGCGAGGCGCAGCGCGTAGCGGGACTTCGGGCAAGCCCCGCGACGCATCCGCGCCGCAAAGGGCTCCGGCCCGTCGGGTTGCGCCCTGGCGGTTCCATTGGGAAAGAAAAGGCTCTAGCGGTAAGCGTCGACCCCGAACTGAAGTGGCGGGGTGCCGGCCTCCTGGGCGCCCATGTCGGGCGCCGCGCCGACGAAGCCGTCGCTGAAATTGGGCAGGACCGCTCCGGAATCAAATCCCGGGCTTGACGGAATGAGAGGGTACGCCCCCTCCCCCGCGGCCGGATCGTAGATCGGCACCCCAAGGATTCCCTGCGCTTCCTGTCCGTCGCGGGCATTGATGCGTCCGTTGTAGAGGTCATAGTCGAAATCGTTGCTGGGGTCCCGCTCGCGATCGGCGATGCTGGGCCGATAGTCG
>JAJFGI010000379.1 GCA_021776215.1 Kiloniellaceae bacterium
ATACGGGTCACGGGGCGGCGCTCCTTCCATTGGCTGGCGCGAAACGGGTTGCGGCGATACCCTGGCCGCCGCGGCCGAGGTATCCGGGGCTGGGGTATTGGGGAGGACTAGGGAATGGATGCGGCGAACTTCAAGCTGTTAGCCGAAGGCGAGCCGCCGGCCTGTACCGTGGAGCGGCCGGACGGCTCCTCCCCCCTGCTGCTTGTCTGCGATCACGCGGGCAACCAGATTCCCCGCCGCCTCGGCACCCTGGGCGTCTCGGAGGCCGACAGGCAACGGCACATCGCCTGGGACGTGGGCGCCGCTGAGCTGGCCCGGCACATGGCCGCGCGGCTGGATGCCACCCTGGTATTGCAGACCTACTCGCGCCTGGTCATCGATTGCAACCGTAACCCCAGCGTTCCGAGCGCCATCCCGACCCGCAGCGAAGTGACCGATATCCCGGGCAACCACGATTTAGAACCCAGCGAACGGCAGGCGCGTATCACGGAAATATTCCAGCCCTATCACGATCGCATCGGCCAGATCATGGACGCGCGCGACGCGGCCGGGCGGCCAACGGTGCTGGTCGCCATGCACAGCTTCACCCCCTATTACGAGGGTTGGGGCGCCCGGCCCTGGCACGTCGGCATCCTGTACAACCGGGACAACCGCGTGCCCCGCCTGATGCTCGACCTGTTGCGGAGCGAACCGGGCCTGACCGTCGGCGACAACGAACCCTACCGAGTAAGCGACGAAACCGACTACACAATCCCGGTGCACGGCGAGAAGCGCGGCGTCCTGCACGTGGAGATCGAGGTGCGTCACGACGAGATCGAAAACGAGGCCGGGCAAGAGAAGTGGGCGGCGCGCCTGTCGCATATGCTCTCGCACGCGGCCGCCCATCTCGCGACCGAATCCGGGAGAGCGACATGATCCGCGAGGAACTGGTCATGGCCTGCTATTGCGACATCGCAGGTCAGACCCGGGGCAAAGGTTTTCCCCTTAGTGAGCTCGATGCCCGCTTGGCAAGCGGCGTCGGCTGGACCCCGACCAACATCATGCTGACCGCCTTCGGCCCGATCGCCAGCAGCCCGTGGGGTCCGTTCGGCGATCTCATCCTGCGTCCCGACCCCGAGGCGGAGGTCCGCGTCGATTTCCAGGACGGCTCCGCCGTCGAGCACTTCCTGCTCAGCGACGTACGCAACACGGACGGCAGCCCGTGGGATTGTTGTCCCCGCCGGTTTCTCAAAAGCGCAGTCGAGGATTTGCGATCCGAAACGGGGTTGCAGATTCTCGCCGCCTTCGAGCACGAGTTCTACTATTTCGGCGCCCAGGAGCGTATCGGATCCGCCTACAATCTGGATTCCATTCGTCGGCACGGCGTCTTTGCCGAGGTCTATCTGGCGGCGTTGCGGGCCGCCGGCATCACCTGCGATTCCTATCTGGCGGAATTTGGGCCGCGGCAATACGAAGTTACGTGCGAGCCGGCCCGTGGCGTACAGGCCGCCGATCATGCCGTCATCGTGCGCGAGATGGCCCGCGCCACCGCCCAGCGCCTGGGCTCGCAGGTCAGCTTCGCGCCCGCCGTCACCCCCGACGTCGTGGGCAACGGCGTGCACATTCACCTAAGTCTGCTCGACAGCAAAGGCGTACCGGTTGCCTACGATGCCACCGCGCCGCACGGCCTGAGCCGTATCGGCGGCAGCTTCGTCGCCGGTATCCTGCGCCACGGCCGCGGCCTGTGCGCCCTGACGGCGCCCAGTGTCGTCTCCTACCAGCGCCTGGTTCCGCACCGCTGGAGCGCGGCATGGACCAACCTGGGCTACCGCGACCGCGAGGCGATGGTCCGCATCTGCCCGGTGAACGAGACCGGCGGCCGCGACCCGGCGCGCCAATTCAATGTCGAGTTTCGCGCCGCCGATGCGACCGCCAACCCCTACCTCGCCTTGGGCGTCCTCATCCGCGCCGGCCTCGAGGGTCTGCGCCAGGAATTGCCGACGCCGGAAATCACCAGCCGCGATCCGGAAACCCTGACGACGTCCGAGCGCGAACGCCTGGGTGTTACCCGCCTACCCCAATCCCTGGGCGAGGCGCTGGAGGCCCTGGCCGCCGACGAAGCGGCGTGCGCCTGGTTCCCGGAGCAACTTCTGGACGCCTATGTGCGGCATAAGGAAGCCGAGAGCGAGATCATGCGTGGCCTCGATCGCGACACCCAGTGCGCCCACTATACCGAGGCCTATTGACCGGGCTATCGTGCGCCGCGCAATTCCGCCAAGAACCCCTCGGTCGTCGTCGTCCGGCAATAGCCACCGAACAACCTAAGCGCGGCGTCATGGCGTTCCGGCGCATGGGTCGCGCAGGCATCGGCGATGCACACCGGATAGTAGCCCCGGTCCGCCGCGTCGCGCAGCGTGTGATCGACGCATTGATCGGTCAGGAAACCGGTGACAGCCAAGGTGTCGATACCGATATTGCGCAGCAGATAATCCACGTTTGTCGAATTGAACAGGCTGGAGGAGGTCTTCGGCAGGACGATGTCGTCGTCGCCCGGCGCGACGGCATCGATAACCTGGGCCTCGCGCGAGCCCTTGACGATAAAAAACCCGGAGAGCTTGTAGTCCAGGCCGCGGTCGCGGCCGTCCTTGGTCATGTTTTCCATGACCGTGTACATGACCTCGGCCCCGGCGGTCCGGCAGCCATCGATCAGGCGCCTGAGATTGGGAATGACGCGCTCGCGGGCCTCGGCCTGGAAATAGGCGTTGGCCACCGATTCCGGCTCCTCCAGCACGACGTTCTGAACATCGACCACAAGCAACGCCGTGCGGGCCGGGTCGAGCGACCGTTCGCGGGTCAGGCCAAAATCCTTTTCTCTGGGTTTGTTCACCGTCTCTCTACCTGCTCGTGGTGACGTCAATCGCGATTACTTTAACCCGGCCCGCAGACGCGGAAAAGAGCCGTCGCCAGTCCCCCGCACGAGAGTCCTCGGCCCGCCGCCGGCGACCGGACGGCGTGTCGGCACAGAAAGGCGGCGGGGTCAGTCGGTTTGGACCGTCGGGGCGGCAGGCACCTGGAAAGTCATCGGCAGGTCGACGCCGGCATTGCTGCGCAGCGACGACCGGCCCATGGCCATGTTCTGAATTTCGCGCGGCGGCAATACGGCATTTTCCTTGGGGCTCAGCGCCGGCTCGACGGTGGCAGTCAGGAGGAACGGTTGATCGACGACGACTCCGCCGGCGCCTTTGAGCACTTTCTCCCGATAGGCTTCGATGAGGCCGTCCCGGGCCACCGGGATGACCACCGTCCGGCGGCCGGGTCCAAGAGAGACCATCTCGCGACCCTCCGCAAGACGTTGGCCGTCGGTCGGTTCGGTCACCTGCCAGGATATGTGATAGTCACCGGCGCGATTGCCGCGCATGACAATCCCAATGCTGCCGGTGTCCGCGTTCCAGCCGAAAAAATCAATACGGTCAATCGTATGACGAGCGGCGGACAGACTAGCGAAGGCGACCGCCTGCGCTTCGCGCCGATCTTCATCGGCAACCTTTTGCTCGACGCCGATCACGGACATCACGGCGATGCCGACCAGCGCCGCCGCCGCAAGCCCCAGCATGCCGAACCCGATGCGTCGGGTACGGTGCTGGGCTGCGGTAGAGGAGCCGGCGCGGCCGGCAACATACCGACCCGCGGCAACGCACAATGCGAATGTCAGAATTCCGATAAAGACGGCGAAGGCCGGAAGGGCCCAATCGGTAAACTCCGGCCAGCCGCCGTTGCCGAACACGTAGCGTCCGCCGACACCCAAGGCGAACACGAAAATCGCCAGGCCAACCAGTCCGCCGAGAACGATTCCCCAGGCCGCGCCGACGGCAAGGTATAGCGCCCGAACGCTCATGGCAGCACCGCCTCCGGATTGCGCACCGGCGGGGAATTGCCGTAACCGCACGTGAGAACCAAGTACACGGTCACACGGTCCCTTCACTTAGACCGTAGTGTCCCAAAGAATGGTTCAGAAAACTCTAATACTTTCCGCGAGGGGTTGACAACTGCCTCGCGGCAAGCTCGGCGATCGGGCCGACGCCGTCCGCTATGGCGTATGCGCGGTGGCCAGCCAAACAGTGGCCCCCATGACGACACCCGCGTCGGTGACGAACGGCCGCAAACCGTCGCGCAAATCCTCGACAATGCGAGACTTCAGCTCGTCGCCGGTGTCCGCGGCGGCGATAGCCCTGCCGGTCGGTCCCATTTCCAGGAAGAATTCGATCGCCTCATCCAGCCCCCCGCCAGAGGCGATGGTGATGGGCATGTCCTGCCGATCGATCTTGATGTCGCGGAAGCCGGCCGCCGACAGAATTTGGTGAACACGCTCGCGGTCGGCGAAGGCGAACTCGCCCGGCTCGTCCGGTGCCGGCGGCGCCGGCAAGTCCACGTGTGCCTTGACGATGCCGGTTGGAATCCGGACCCAGGCGTTCTCCTTGGCCGGCGGCCAGCAGACGAAGGCGATGCGGCCGCCAGGCTTCAACGCCGCGCGAAGATTGCGGAATGCCGTCACAGGGTCATTGAAGAACATCACGCCAAAGCGCGAAAACACCAGATCATAAGCCGCCTTGGCGAATTCGTGGACCTGCGCATCGCCATGTTGGAACGTGACGCCTTGGTGCGATCCGGCGCGCGCCTTGGCCCGCGCCAGCATCGGTGCCGAGATATCGACACCGACAACCGCACCGCCGGGCGCAATCCGGCGCGCCAACTCCAGCGTGGTATCCCCGCAACCGCATCCCACGTCGATCACCCGCTCGCCCGCCCTGGGCGCCGTCGCCTCCATGACGCGGCGCCCCATGGGCAAGAGGCTGACGTCCATCATTTCCTGAAACCGTACCCACTTCTGGCCGGCATCGCCGTTCCAGAACTCGATCATGTCGGCGTTCGTCGCTGTATCCATGCAGAGGCAACTCCAAGAAAGGGGACTTCAGCGCCGACGGTTCTCGTGGCGCTCCCCAAAGATGGAGGAGCCACGCATACGACACAACGGTGATTCCGAACCGGCTCCGTCGGTTCAGGCCCGAATCGTGATCCACGCCAGCTTTTCTAGCACCTTTTCCGGCAGCCACTCCCGCGCGGCTGATAAGTCCGTACGCGACCGCGCCGATCCACTTCAATGACGCAGCAGCGCAGCAATGCCTGCTTGAGCTTTGCGCGGCCACGCTGAACTCGAGACTTGACGCCAGAAACCGAGAGACCAAGGCGTGGCGCTGCCTCGGCCTGGGTCAATCCTTCGATGTCGGTGAGCAACAAGGCTTGGCCATATGCCGCCGGCAGGCCGCGGATAAGCGGGACTAAACAATTGGCTATCTCAGTGGACGCGCTGGTGTCAGATTCTTCAACCGGCGCTGACGCGCCCTCAGTCGCCAGGCGTGCCAGAGCCCGCCGCTCAACCTCGCGGCGGCGGTGGTGGTCGCTGATCGCATTGGCGGCCACGCGCAGCATCCAAGCAGTCGGATTTTCGGCCGCCGCCAGAGCGCCTTCATGCCGGACAAGCCGCAGCATGATATCGCCGACCACATCGTCCGCCATCGCCGGATCGACCCGACGTCGAACATAGGTGCGGAGCCGGAACTGAAAGGTGGCCCAAGCGTCCGGCGCAATGATTGCCGTCGGAGGCACGGGGTCTATCGGACCCCGATGTTTCGCCCGACGCTCAGGCAGGCTTTGCGCAGCACACTTTGCCTTCGCTCTCTGCATTGATTTCTGGCCCGTCGTCGGTGATGCGATACCACTCCCAACGCAGCCCTTCCGGCTCGTCCGACCAGACTTTGTCCTGGGTCGCGTGGCAGCAGGTCGTACCTTGCTCGACATCCCCAAGAATTCCTGCCTGATCGAGCCGATTCAAGGTTTCTGTGATCTGCTTGGGGTCGAACACCTCGACTCCCAGATGATTCAGCCGCTCCGCGGCCCCCGGATGCTCGAAAAGCACCAGTTTCAGGGGCGGCGAATCGACGGCAAAATTAGCATAACCGGGCCGCCGTTTGTGTGGCTCGACATTGAACAGTTTCGCGTAATAGGCCACAGCCTCATCGAGGTTTCGGACATTCAGGGCAAGCTGCAATCGCATGGGTTCGGCTCCCTAATAGGTTTCCTCGCCCCTTTAGACGTGGGACCCGGCGAAAGGACGCAGATTTCTCGCCAAGTCCCGATTTTCTGCATCTCACGGCAACCGCCCTGGCCGGCGTCAACGCGCGCCCGGCTCGTGTGCGCGGTATAGCCTGCTAGTCGCTACCGCCGGCCGGCGGGTTCAACAGCTCGCTATCAGGGTTCAACTGGTAGCTCGGCCCGATGGTCGTGGGCACCTTCGGTAGAATGGTCTGGTCCGCCGTGGACCGGAACGTCTTGCCATAGCTCGCCATGAGTTTCCCGGTGCCGGGCTCAAGCAGGCGGAGTTCCACCTGATAGTCGCGCCCGGCCTCGACGCCTTGCACGCCTGGCGTGCGAAAAACGTATTCGGCGCGGCCGGCGGTCGCCGTTTGCCGGACCAGCAGGGGATCGCCGCCGCCGGGGTTCTCGAATTCGGCTTCGAGGATCGTTCCGTCCGGAATGCGCCGCAGGGCCCGGATCACAAAGCCGTAGTAGGCTTCGGCGATGTTGTAGTTGAAGACGAAGCCGCCGCCTGCGAATTCCACATAGGGTTTGTCCCCCTCGTCACCGCAAGCGGCAAGCAGGACCGTACAGACCCCGAATATGACCGCCATCTTCATAGGCGACTTTCCAAACCACCGATTTCGGCGCCGCAAAGCCCTTTGACGTTCCGCTCCACCTTGATCAGGGCGCAACATATATTGCCCCGGTATGTTAGCCGGAGCAAACAATGACCCTCTGCCGCTCGCACGCTGCCGTTCGATGATGAAAAACCCGCCGGTAGTCCGCATCTTCGAGCAGCGCCAAGAGCGACGCGCTATCGGGATACGATCCGACAGCGATGATGTCCCAGTCCTCTTGCTCGCCGACAAACGTCCCCTCGACCGGTGCAACCAGTAAAAACCTGCCCCCCACCTTTGCCAGCGTCGGAATACTGACCTCGGCATAGCGATCGAAGGCATCCTGCCCCGTTCCGGCTTCAGCCACCCCGGTCCGGTCCCGATCATAACGAGCCCACTCGCGTAACCTGAAGAAATTCACGAGCGTTACAGGACTGTCGATAGGCCGATCGATAACTCGCCGCCACTGCCTTCTGGTCGGGCTGGCTCCATTCGTTCCGTCGCCATACCATTCGATAAGCTGATCGACCCGTGCCTCGGCGTCTTGGTCATAGCTCATTGCCGCCCCTTGGTATATGTTACATGCGTCAATTTACGGAAATATTTTACGCATGTCAAAAATAAGGCGTTCGGAGCGAACCCGGGAACAGATACTTGACGCTGCATGGGATCTTATTGCCCGGCGCGGCGCCGGAGTATCGATGTCGGAAATCGCCGGTGCCGTTGGAATGACCCGTCAATCGATCTACGTCCATTTTGGATCGCGTGGGGGGCTTTTGATTGCGCTTGTCCGTCGCGCCGACGAGCGCTTCCTGATCTGGGAAAACTTTGCCGACGCAATGACTATTGCGCCGCCTTGGCAACGTCTCGATGCCTGCCTGGTGGCGTGGCTGAATTTTGTCCCCCGGATTCACCCTGTGGCGCGCGATCTCATTCGCCTTCGGGTAACCGACGAGGACGCCGCCCGAGCCTGGACCGATAGAATGGCAGATCTGTTGACGTTCTTTCGCCGTCTGGTCCGCGGCCTTCACCGTGACAGTGCCCTGGCCCCCGGCTGGAGCGTGTCGCAGGCCGCCGATTTCCTGTGGGCGAGCTGTTCGGTTCAGACTTGGGATTTGCTAGTGAGTGACCGCGGGTGGAGTGAGAAAAGTGCGGCAAAGGTCATTCGCGAAACCGTCGCGCGGACATTGCTCCGCTAGCTGTGCAGCCGCCGTTCAGCGTCCGGTTCCCACCTGAGCGGCAGGTCGAATTTGGCTCTGTCAGCTCGCCGGTGCCGCGCCGGGTTCGGCGACGGCCGCAGCGCCCAGGAAACCGGGTCCGATTGGTTGAACAAGCGACACCTCGTTGCCCCCGCCACTGCCTGGCCCAAGTTGCCGTCATGGAAGCGCAGATTCGCGTGGACAGAAAAACCCCCGGTAACATTTACAAGGCCGCGAGGCCGGGCAAGGGATGATGCCTCCCCGGTCCATGTCACATTGCAGATTGCTAGAGGCCGTCAATTACGCCTTTAAGCTTGTCGCGAACGGTTTCGGCGATGCGCGCCAAGGCGGGATTGTCGACCGCTTGCATGGAGGCCGCCGGATCGACGGCGGCAACCTCGACGTCTCCGCCGGCGGTTTCCTGGACGATGACATTGCAGGGCAGCATCGTGCCGATCTTATCTTCCGCTTCAAGCGCCTTGTGCGCCAACGGCGGGTTGCAGGCGCCCAGGATGCGGTAATTGCGAAAATCCACGTCGAGCTTTTTCTTCATCGTTGCCCGAACGTCGATCTCCGTGAGGATACCAAATCCCTGCTCCTTCAACGCGTCGGTGACGTGGGAAACCACCTCGTCGAAGCTTTTTCCGGATATTGATTTGGCGAAATAATAGCTCATCCTTCCTACTCCTTTTCACGCCTGACTGAACACGGGTCTCCGGCCATGCGGTCACTCAGGACTCGACGGTCGCATGGCCGGCGGCGCGCCAAGCGCCCATGGAGCCCAGGAAGACATCGACGTCCGAGAACCCGGCCTGCAGCAGGACAGAGGCGGCGATGGTCGCCCGGGCCCCGCTCTCGCACATCACCGTGTAGGTGCAGTCCCGTTCCAGCGTCGCGAGGTGTTTTGGCAGCTCGCCGACATAGACATGACGCGTGCCGTCGATGGCGCCCTCCTCCACTTCGGTCTTGTCGCGCACATCAAGCAACTTCCAGCCGTTGGCGCGGTCGGCAACGCGCCGCGCCACCTCGTCCACGTCGACCACGGGCACGGAACGAAACGGGCGAGCGTCGGACGCCCACCCCGTAAGGGCCGAGGTGAGAAATCCGGCGACGCGGTCATAGCCGATCCGCGCGAGATGCCGAGCCGCGACCTGCGCCTGATCGGCATCATTCGCCACCAGGACGATGTCCTGCTCCGGATCGAGCAGCCAACCCGCGAAGGCCGGCACCATGTCGTCGGGGATCGCGAGGCTGCCCGGCACATGCGCGCCAAGGAAGGCGGTTACGCCCCGCACATCGACCGTCACGGCACGCTCGCTCGCTCGCTGAAATTTTTCCATGTCCAAGGGGCGCGGCGTGATCACCGGCGCAACAGGTCCGCCACCTTCCAGGTTGAGGCGTTCCATGAGCCGGAAGTAGGGCGGCTGATAGTGGTGCTCGGCCACTTTCTTGGCGATGAACGCGTCCCTGTCCTCGATTTGCAGCATGGGGTTGTTGAGACGCTCGAAGCCGATGGTCGAGAACTCGCGGTTCGCCATGTTGTCGCCACACACCGATCCGGCCCCGTGCGCCGGATAGATGATCGCCTGATCGCCGAGCGCGCAGATCTTCCGCAGGCTGTCGAACAGCAGGCCCGCCACCTCTTCCGCCCGGTCCGGATAGAAGTCGGTGCGCCCCACGTCGCCGACGAACAGCGTGTCTCCGGTAAAAACCCCCACGGCCTGATCGCCGAAATCCTCGTCGAAAATCGCGAAGGACAAGCTGTCGTCGGTATGGCCGGGCGTCTCGATAACCGTGATCCGAAGAGCGCCAAAGGTGAAGACATCGCCCTCGCCAACCGTCTCTGCATAGGTGACATCACCTGCCGCGTTCGGCCCATGATGCACAGTCGCACCGGTGATTTGGGCCAAAACGGGTGCCCCGGATATCAGGTCCTCGTTGCGGTGGGTCTCGAAGATGTGGCTGATGCGACAGCCACGATCGCGCGCCATCTCCACGTAGATCTCACAGTCCCGGCGGGGATCGATGACCGCCGCCTCGCTCTCGTCGCCCAGGAGGTAGGAGAGATGGGCAAGGCCATCCGACTTAATTTTTTCGACAAACATGGCGCCTCATGTGGGTATATTCGGGGCCGCGCGGGACGATGCGACGCGATGGTCAAACATGTCAGATTCGATCGGGCAGTCGCCAAATAGCCATGACGGCGGCCAGCGCCCAGCCGATGGCGGCGCCGATCGCAAACCCGGCGACGGTCGCGGGGCCGGTACCGCCGGCGCTGAGCTGACCGAGACCGCCAATGGGCCACGCCCCACGAGGACAAGCTCCTAAACATTCACCTTTTGCAGCCGACCGGCTCCGTCGGCGCAACCATCGATCCGCGTGCCGGAGGGTGCATTAACCACGCGGCCGCGGCCCGTTTCCTCTCTCGCCGCCTGCCCGGAATGCGCGCTCTGACATAGGCCAGAGCCGTATCGCGGCGCGAAATCCGGGCTTTCATCAGATGGCGGCAGGCTAGTCGTTCAATTCCTTTTTGGTATCCTCGGCGGTGTCTTCGATCGCTTCGCCAGCCGCCTGCGTGTCCTTGCCAAAGCCTTCGACCGTGTTGCAGCCCGCCAAGCCAAGGGACCCGAATATAAACAGTGCGGCAACGGTCGCCGCCGTATTAGCCTTCAACATGTGAATCATCCTTTCCCAACATGAATTCGTTCAATAGCGCTTACCGGGCACAGTTCCTCGCACCCCGCGCCCCGCGCCCCATACGTTCACATTAACGCCCTCGCCCAGGGATGGTTCCATGTGTCGGCCACCCGCCCGGAGTGGCCGCGGCGACGAATTTTTCTGGCGATGACTCGAACGGCGATCCCGGGTCTGCAACTGCCCGCAAGGCAGTTGACACCGGGCGCCGACTTAGCCAATCATTTGGCCTGGATCTGTTTGATCTGCGCTATCGCGAATTCGCACATGGCGGCATTTGCGCGACAGTGACAGTTTGTGATCGGGGAGATCGTTTGTTTCGACGTCCCGCGACATGGCGCGCGGTGACGAGGGATGCTGGAACCGGGCGCTGATCGTCCAGGCTTTCGGAGCCACGCGGCCAGGTTGAACGTCGGATGATCTTCACATCCACTTTTCAACCTCATCCCGGAAACAAATTATCGTTCTGGTAGCGGCCGTCAATCGGGGGCTGTACTACGACCAGGCTGCCCTAGTCCTGGACGTACGCGTGGGGAGGGTTGGCGAGAGCCTGCCCCGAATACGAGCGGATTTGATATGGATCACGGGCGGAGACGTCGAGCAGAAGAAATAGCAGCAAGCTTTGGCATCGACCAACAAGATTTTGGACGAGGATCTCCAGGAATACCTGGATGGCCGCCTCGAAGGAATACGCCTTTATCGGGTGATAGCCTATCTGCGTGCCCATCCCATGAAAGCTGCCACGGTGGGTGATATGCGGCGCCAAGACGAAATGCTGCGGTTGCTTGGCAGGGAAACTCTGGACGAGCCGATTCCTGCACGATTGACCGCCATCTTGAAGAATTCAGAAGCGACGCAGGAAACGGCGCGCCCGGCCGCGGCGAATCAGGAGGGGCAACGCCCGCCCGCGGCGGCGGCGGCGGTGGTGCCGGTCCCGGCCAAATCCTGGGGACGCTTGATCGAAGCTTTGGCCGCCTCGCTGATTTTCATTGTCGGGGCGCTGTCCGGCTGGGGGGTGAACGTTTACCTCACCCCGAAACCGCCGAGCGAAATGGATCTGGTTCTTTCAGAAACCGCCTACGCGTTTTCTGTCTTTTCGAGTGATGGGAACTACGACCTCCCCTATGCACCGGACCGTTACGACGAGTTCTCGGCCGCCGCGGAGAAGGTCTTCTCGAGGACCATACCGCGGCCGGATTTTTCGGCGGACGGTTACGAATACACGGGCGCCCGCATTGCCCCGGCCATGAGCCGCAATGTGGGTTACCTGTTTTATCAGAGTCCGAAAGGCGACCGTATCTCGGTGGTCTTCTGGGCCTCCAAGATGGACCCGGACCGCATGCCGATATCGCGTATGTTGGGCAAGGTGGCCGCGCGCGCCTGGCGCGAGCAAGGATTCGGGTTTGCGATTCTCGGCGGCGGTTCGGGCGATATCCTGGATCAAGTGACCAAGAACGCCATCGCATATTACGAGACGGCTTTCGCACCCCAATAACGCTCAGCCCGTAAGGCTCGCGCCCTAACGGCCAGCGGCCCGAATGGGTGGATTCCCGGGCCCCGGCGGCTCGACGGGCGGCGACGGATCGGGCTCCTCCGGCGGATGTTCCGGCGGGTAGACAACCGGCCGATCCGGCGGTTCCTTGACAGGATCCGGATTGGGCCGTGTCGGTGGCCGACGCACCGGCGGGTCGGGAGGATCGGCCGGGTCGCCGCCAGTCTTTGCCCCGTGCCCCGGCGGAATGCCGGACAGCGGGCGGGATTCGCTGGGCGGATGCGCCGCAAGCCATGAATAGAGGCCGGCTTGCCAAAGGGAACCCGCCTGGGGTGATGAACGTCTCATCAGGCTATTTACCGCCCCGCGCCGCGGTCTTTCTGCGCGCGCGCTCCAACTCCTCCGCCTCGTCGCCCTCGATCGCCTGGCGCGCGGCCCTGCCGCCCTCCTCGGCCTTGCCCGACTGCGCGAACTTGTGCTGCGCCTTCTGATAGCGGTGAGCCGCCACGCGACCTCCCTCACCCTGGTTGGCGAACCGTTTGGCGGCAAACGACCAGTCGACAAGATGACCCAGATAAACGTCGACAAAGTCGGCCCGACGATTCTGGTAATCCAGGTAGTAGGCATGCTCCCAAACGTCGCAGGTCAACAAGGCCTCCTGGCCGCGCACCAAGGGCGGCACGGCGTTCGGCGTAGCTGTCACTTTGAGCTTGCCGCCGTCGACGACCAGCCACGCCCAGCCACTGCCGAACTGGCCGGTCGCCGCGTCCTTGAACGCGCTGGCGAACTTGTCGTAGCCCCCGAAATCCGCCTCGATGCGGCGGCCCAGCTCGCCGTCCGGCCTGCCGCCGCCTTTCGCGGTCAGGCAGTTCCAAAAGAAGCTGTGATTCCAATGCTGAGCGGCGTTATTGAAAAGATCCTGTTTGCCGGACTCGTCCGCCGCGGCATGAATGATTTCTTCCAACGCCATCTGGGCATAACGGGTACCCTCAATCGCCTTGTTCAGCTTTTTCACATAGCTGGCGTGGTGTTTGCCATGATGAAAGCCGAGCGTGTCCGCTGACATGTGCGGTTCCAATGCATCCTGTGCGAATGGAAGATCCGGTAGCTTGAAAGCCATGAGAGTTGCCTCCTGACGCTGCTGTATTACGATCCGGCGTGAGTGCGGCAAGACTCCTTGCCGGATACACATTCTACCAACGCCCGGCTCGGGGTTTTGTTCCCCGGACACGATGCATCGGCGGATCCCAGGGCGACCAGCGCGGCGACCCGCTCGGTCCGGTTTTTCGAGCAGAAATAGTGCGGTGCCCGGAACTATTTGGGCGAAGAACCCGTTGATGGGGCATTTGCGTTGATATACGCAGCTACATACTTGAGGTGAATGAAGATGATTTACGGTGAAATTGTACGCAGGGCCGTGCTGGTCGCTGGGATTGCAGTGGCTGCCGGTGGCGTCGCTGGCTGCGAGGAGGAAACGCCGGCTGAAAAGCTGGGCGAAGCGATCGAAGAGGGCGGCGAGAATCTGGGCGAGGCCGTCGAAAAAGCCGGCGAAAAACTCGAAAATTAAAAGTCGGATCCACCCGCGCGGAACCGGAAGACGCGCCGCACACCGTCGTCGAGGTGCTCGGTGGTTGTCCATTGACGTTGCGCACGGACATCACAATTTTGGGTAGAGGAGGAGTGAATTATGCTAGGTTGGGCGATTATGTTCTTTATTGTCGCGATCATCGCGGCGGTTTTTGGCTTTGGCGGGATTGCGGCGGCGTCCGCCGGTATTGCGAAGATTCTATTCGTTATATTTCTCATTCTCTTTGTCGCCTCGCTGGTGATGCATGTGATACGAGGGCGGCGGCGGGTCTGACGCGGTCGTCTAGGTAGTCGAACCGATATCCGGGTGTCTTGCGGGTTCGGCCCTGTCCAAGGGCCACGGGGCGCCGGAAACTGACATGGAGGGGACCATATGATGGCAAAATCAGAGCGAGACGCGGCGGCGGGAGACGACTACGCACAGGCGATCCACGAGGATATGGCGGCCCTGCGCGCGGACTTGGCCAAACTGGTGGAATCCCTCAAGGGCGCGGCCACGGCACAGGGCGACGCAGCCTACGGCCAATTCCGCGCCGCCACGGAGCGCACCAGGGCGCAAGCCAAGGAAACCATGGAAACCACCGCGGAGATGATCGAGGAACGGCCGTTCACGAGCGTCCTGATCGCCTTCGGCATCGGCCTCTTGCTTGGCACTCTGTTCGATCGCCGGTCTTGAGCGGCTCGACATTGGAACGGATTGGCCCCGCCCGTGAACGGCGGGTCATCCGGCGCCGCGGATGATTAGAAGCCTGCGACAAGCACTCGTTCGACTGGCAACCGGCGCGGTTCTGGTGGCCGTCGCCGTGCTGCTCTGTCTCGGTGCCTTCGGGTGGTTTACCGTGGCGCTCTATCTCGTCCTGAAGCGCGAACTGGATCCCCCGCTCGCGGCGCTGCTGACCGGCCTTGCCGTCGTCGCGGTCGCCGGTCTTCTCGCTGGGATCGCGCGTTTTTCGACCCGTAAACGAGGGCACCTTGGCCGCCGCGGGGCAGCGGGCGTTGCAGCGGCAGCGGACATTCGCGACGGCGCACCCGGCGGCGACGAGCTTGCGGCATCTCTGGGACGGGCCAGCGCGCAATTGATCGGCTCGCACGGTAAATCGGCGGCCTTCAGCGCCTTTGTGGCGGGCTTCGTTGTCGGCGCCAAACCGGGCTTGCGACGCAACCTGGGGCGCCAGTTCCTGAACATCTTCCGCTAAAATTCCCGGTTGGATACCCGCGACGTTCCGCCGTTACGATTCGCGGCCCCGCAGGAATGCGCCGAAATTGTTCAACGGGACAATGTGATCACACAAAGCCTTCAAGATCACCAGCAGAGGCACCGCCAGAAGCCCGCCCGGGACACCCCACATCCAACTCCACACAATGACCGTGATGAAAATGACCACGGGATTCAGCGTGAAGCGCCGGCCCAGGATACTGGGCGTGATAAACTGAGACTCGAGGATATTTAGCGCCAAGTAGACCGCCGGCGCCACCAGGGCTTCCGCCACATTGTCGACACTTACCAAGCCGACGATGCCGATAATCGTTGCCCCCACGATCGCACCGATATACGGAATAAAATTTAGTAGCCCGGCCATCGCGCCCCACAAAAAGGCGTTCGGCAGGCCAATGAAATAAAGGCTGAGGCCGATTACCGCGCCGAAGGCGGCATTGATGATCGTGATGGTTAGAATGTAGTGCGACACCTCCCGCTCGACCTGTCGGGCAATGGTCAGCGCGAGCTTCTTATCCTTCAGTGTCGGCAAAACCTTGGCTACCTTTTCCGTGAAGATTTCGCCGGAGGCCAGCATAAAGAATAACAGAACCAGAAATATGCCGAGCTGTACGCCGAGGGCCTGAAGACCGCCAAGCAACCGCTCCAGCAGGCCAGGCGACTTGATGGTGACCTCCGGTGCCTTTTCCGTGTCTCCAGATACTTTTTCGGCGATCTTCTCGACCTCTTTCGACGCCTTCTGAACGTCTTCCACCGACTCCTTGAGACCGCCCAGCTTGGCCTCGACCTCGCTCAACATGTGGGGCGCCCGCTGCCGCCACTCGGCGACCGGACCCGACGCCGCGTAGAATCCGAACAAGACCATCGCGAGGACCCCGAAAACGAGAACGGCGGAACTCACCGGCGCCGGAATTCGCCACCGCGACAACCGCCGGACCACAGGCATCAGGGTGATAAAGAACACGATGGCTGCCGTGATCGGCATGAGCAGCTCGCGCGCGAAAAACAGCGTGTAAAAGCAGCCGAGCACAAACAGGCCGACCACCGCGAACGAAACCACCTGCGACCGGCCCTCAATTGGCGCCGCGCCGCTCTCCCGATTCACAGCGGCCAGCGGCGGCGACGGCTGATTCGTCCGGTCCGGCGCTTGTCCCCCTATTCTGGTCACTGTTTTCCGGCCCTTCCCCGCATGAGCAACCGTGAGATGTAGCCCCACACTCGGCGCAGGCGCAACAAACTCGTGCCCCCGGTGGATTCACACTTCCGCCGGCGGCCACTATTCACGGGCGATAAACGGGGAGTCCTACGGGACCGTTCCAAGCCCTTGCGTGCGCCCCCTTGTGGTGGGTGCGGTGCACCGCCCTAGTTCGCCGACATATCGGGGTCGGCCTTGGACGCTTGGGCCTGCTCTGCGGAACCCAGGGACTGGGCGCTACCGCCATAAACGGCGCGGCCAATCTCCGTGATTCGCTCCTCTGAAAGGTCCCCGACCACAATATAGGCGAGCGGCCCGTCCAACCAATAAGCGATGGTCTGGCCATCCTCGGTCGCGTGCATGAACGGAGTCTCGTCACGGCCCGGATACTTCCGAACGTAGAGGCTGACCGGGCGCCCGTCCGGATCCCGGTAATGCAGCAACCCCGCCGAGACGTCCTGCTGAGTCAAGGATCGGAAGGCATAGGGGGTAAGATCGAGGTCGCGGAGGGCGGCCCAGCGCGCCGGAACGTCGAACGGCGCATCGACGCCGGCCAGAAACTTCTCGTCGGGGTTGAGTTCAGGCGCCGCCAGCTCCTCCGCATTGATCTCCGCGTGACGTATGACCGCATCGGCGACGTAGCCACGCAACACCGCATCCCGATCGCGCCAAAATTCGCTCCCCCACCAGCCGGCGCCCAGGCCCGCCAAGACCGCGGTCACGACCGCCGCGACCGCCGCGGCCCGCGGGCGCCGGTCGACCTGGTCGCGGCGGGGCTCCATGGCGTCCAAGAGTCTCGGCGGTATGGGCTCCGAGAGCACATCGGATTCAAATTCATTGAGAGACGCGGACTGGGCTTCATACGCCGCCAGCAGCGCCGCCAGATCACTATCGGCCGCGATCGCACTGGCAACACGCGCCCGTTGCTCGCCTTCAAGCGCACCATCGATGTAAGCGCTGAGATCCTCCAGACTGGAATGCAAGCGTGATTTTCTCAAAGGCAACCTCTGTTCGTCCTGCAATCCCACAGCGCCTTGGTTTCTACTAGGGCGCCACTCCGGTGTGCTCCGGTTGGCGGGCCCGCTCAAAACCATTCTGCCGTGTCCGCGCTACATGTCGTCCGCCTCGCGTTTTCCAGTGAATCGCATAGGCTAAAAGCCGTATTTCGTTTGGTTTCCGGAGCATACCTTTCGATCGATCGCCTCTATGGCGGTGGGCATAATCACGCCCCTCAAT
>JAJFGI010000380.1 GCA_021776215.1 Kiloniellaceae bacterium
ACGCCTTGCCAAAGCTGCCGCTTCGCCGGTTCCGCCGAGGAGCAGCAGACGCGCCCGCTCAGCCATCGGCGCGTCCGACTATCCCACCCTGCCGGTCGATGACGATCACCTCGACCGCTGTCCCGCCGCCCAGCAGAGATACAGCCGTCTGCCGCGCCCGCGCCGCCACCGCGTCGGCCAGCGGCACGCCGGCGTCGCGGGCCAAGGCCAGGGCGTGTCCGGCGGAATGGGTCGCGCGCACCGCCGCAACCATGCTGTCGCCGGCGCCGCAGGCCGTGGCGGTGTCGGCCAGCCAATCCAGGTCCACCTGACTTCGCCCGGAATGCAGATCCAGATGGCCGGCGCCCAGCTTGCACAACTTGCCAAAGCCACCGCCGATGGTCAGGCGCGGCAGCGGATGGCGGCGCAGGTATTTCAGCAGGCCGCCGGCGAAGTCGCCCATGTCCAGCATGGCGATGTCGGGCAGGCCATAGAGGGCCTGCACCACCCGTTCCGAAGTGGAGCCGGTGCACGCGGCCACGTGGACCAGGCCGTTGGCGCGCGCCACGTCGATGCCGCGGTGGATCGAATGAATCCACGCCGAGCAGGAAAACGGAATCACCACTCCCGTGGTGCCCAGGATCGACAGGCCGCCGACGATCCCCAGGCGCGGGTTCCAGGTCTTTGCCGCCAGGGCCGCGCCGCCGGGGATGGAGATCTCGATCTCCACGTCGCCCGCATCGCCCAGACCGGCAGCCACGTCGCCGACGGCGCGGCGCATCATCTCTCGCGGCACCGGATTGATGGCCGGCTCGCCCACCGCCAAAGGCAGGCCGGGCAGGGTGACCGTGCCCACGCCGTCGCCCGCCTTGAATGTCACGCCGCTGCCGGTCGCGCCTTTGCGCACGGTCGCCACCACCAACGCACCGTGGGTGACATCCGGGTCGTCGCCGGCGTCCTTGACCACGGCGGCGCGGGCGACGCCATCGCCCAGCTCCTCGCGCGCCAAAACGAAGGCGGGGGTCAGGCCGTTCGGTAGGCGCACGGTCACCGGATCAGGGAAAGTGCCGCTCAACAATGCCGTATAGGCGGCGGTTGTGGCCGCCGTGGCACAGGCGCCCGTGGTCCAGCCACGGCGCAACTCTCCCTCTGGCCCAGTTTTCATAGGCTTGCGGCTCACGGGTACAGCTTGTCCTTCGCCTTCGCGGGGTCTTGAGCTTCGTGTTCCTTATACCACGCCGCGCGCAGGGTCCGGGTGGGCGTGGGATATGTTTCATCCAGGAATTCGGCCGATATCACGCGGTCCGTGCGAAAGTGGCGAAAGGCCTGGCGCAACTCGCACCAGGCGACGATCAAGCGCACGGCGTCGAAATATGCCACGCCGATCGGCCAGATCACCCGGTCCGTGTCCTTGCCATTCTCATTGCGATAACCGATCCGAATCTTGCCCCGGGTGCGCACCGACGTTCGCACATGCTCCATGTCCAAGGCGTCGGGAGTCAGTGGCATGGGGCCGGGGGCCATGACCGGTGAGTCCAGAACCATGGGGCGAAGATGTTCGGGCACGACGACGTTGATCTTGGCAACCAGGTCCCGGGCACCGCGTACAAGCGCCGGGTCGCCCCGCGCTGCGACCCACTGGGCGCCTAGCACCGCCGCCTCAATCTCGTTGGCCGTAAGCATGAGCGGCGGCATGTCGTAGCCGGGCTCGAGCACGTAACCGACCCCGGCCTCGCCGCGAATTGGCAGGCCCTGGGCCAGCAGGTCCGCGATATCCCGGTAGATGGTGCGCACCGACGTCTCGACCTCGTCGGCCAGGTGCCGGGCTGTAACCGGTGCGCGCGCGCCCCGCAGAATCTGAATGACCTGGAAAAGCCGGTCCGCACGCCGCACAGGCACCTCCCAATTCCCGATGGCGACCGCAGATATGCGGGTCGCAGCCGATCGTGCAACACGCACGCCCCGGCGACAACGGATCAGCTACACGGGGGGCAGGGACTTGCGGAAGCCGCCAAGTTCGCCCATGCGTTTATACCAGGCCGCGATGTTGGGCTCGCCCGGCACGGCATCGGCCAGGCTAAGGTGAAAGATATTCGAGGCCACCGACAGATCGGCAATGGTCGGCTTTATGCCCGCAAGGAAGGCGGTTTTCGCCAGCCCCGCCTCGAGTATCGCGGCAAGCTCCGGCAAGTTCTTCCGGCCGCGCTCGATCGCGGCGCGATCGGCTTGGTCGCCCATGAACACCGTGTTGAGCACGATGTCGACCACCGTTGGCGAGAAGCGGCATTGGTTCCAGTCGAGCCATTGCTCGACCGCCGCGCGGAGTTTCAGATCCTTCGGGTACCAGTCGGTCAAGCCGTGCTTTACGCACAAATAGCGAAGGATCGCGTTGGATTCGTGGATTTTCACATCGCCGTCCACCAAGGTCGGCACCTGATGATTTGGATTGATGGCCAGGTATGGCGGGGATGCGTGCTCGCCTTTGTCCATGGCGATGCGGCGAAGCTCGTAGTCGAGCCCGGCTTCTTCAAGCAGCGAGACCACTCGCCGCGCGTGCTGGGAATATGGAGTGTGATACAGGGTATACATAGGCGCTCCAATCGGGCTTACGCGAATAAGGTGAGACAGCGACCGAGTTCACGGCCAAGGTAGCAAGATCCTGCTGACACCGTGCTGTCAGCAATGTTTCCGCCCACGTTGATCGGGACAGGGCACTAGTCGGGTTAGATGGCATGGTTTACCTTTGCCGCCATGGAGTCCTTTCCCGCACCGCTCGCCGAATTGCAGCCTGGCTGGGTCTGGCTGGCCGGGGCCGGTCCGGGCGATCCCGGCTTGCTGACGGTGCAGGCGTGGCATGCCCTGGGCCAAGCGGACGTGGTGGTCTATGACGCGCTGGTGGGCGACGGCATACTGGCCCTGGCGCCGGCTGGCTGCATTTTGGAATCGGCCGGCAAGCGCGGCGGCAAGCCATCGCCCAAGCAGGCGGATATCTCGCTCCGCTTGATTCAACTGGCGCAGGAGGGCAAGCGGGTGCTGCGCCTGAAAGGCGGCGATCCGTTCGTCTTCGGCCGCGGCGGCGAGGAAGCCCTGGCTTTGGTCCGCGCCGGGGTGCCATTCCGCATCGTGCCGGGGGTCTCCAGCGGCATCGGCGGCCTGGCCTATGCGGGCATCCCGGTCACCCATCGGGAAATCAACTCGGCGGTCACCTTCATCACCGGACACGATATGACCGGCGACGTGCCGGGCGGCCTCGATTGGGCGGCGCTGGCGCGTGGGGCGCCGGTCATCGTCATCTACATGGCGCTGGCCCACCTGCGGCAGATCGCCGAGCTGTTGCTGAGCCACGGCCGGGCGCCCGGCGAGCCGGTGGCGATCGTCTGCCGGGCCTCTCTGCCGGAGCAAAAAGTCATCGAAAGTACGTTGGCCGCCTGCGCCGACGATGCCGTGACACAGGCGGTCGAGCCGCCGTGCCTGGTGGTGGTGGGCGAGGTGGTGCGCCTGCGCGCCGGTCTCGATTGGCTGGGGGCGTTGGCCGGGCGGGTGCTTGAGCCCGATCCGCTCGGCGGGCGCCAGGGCCGCGAGGTTGGTTAGCGCCGTGGCGCGCGGCGTGCTGATCGCGGCGCCCGCTTCGGGCAGCGGCAAGACCGTCGTGACCCTGGGGCTGTTGCGGCACTTGCGCGACAGCGGCGTTGCTGCCGCCTCGATCAAGGTCGGGCCGGATTTCATCGACCCGGCCTTTCACGCCGCCGCCAGCGGCCGGCCCTGCTGGAACCTGGATACCTGGCCCATGCGGCCGGAGACGGTACAAGCCCTGGCGGCGCGCGCTGGCGAGGACGCCGAGGTGATCGT
>JAJFGI010000039.1 GCA_021776215.1 Kiloniellaceae bacterium
TGGACCTGCGCCCCAGCGCGGAAAAATTCTAGACTTTAGGCCACCAGCCCGACGGCGCGCTTGTAAAGGTCGAGCAGGGCTTCCTGCTCCTGCCGGTCTGCGGTTTCCATCTTGCGCAGCCGGATCACCTGGCGCATGACCTTGGTGTCGAAGCCGTTGCCCTTGGCCTCGGCATAGACCTCGCGGATGTCAGCGGTGAGCGCCGCCTTCTCCTCCTCCAGCCGCTCGATTCTCTCAACAAAGGAGCGCAGGCGATCAGCCCCGATCCCACCAACGTCGTTCATCTTGTTACCTCTCCTGCATGACGGCTTGCCGGCGCTTCGGTGCAATGCCGCGCGGCCTGCGGCCCTATCCACCGGGGCCGAGAGACTATCGCCGCGCGCCCGCTCTTTCAACGCCGCAAACGACGAAATAGGGCCGAAAGCACGGCCGGTTCCGCGGCGGCTGGTTTTGCGCCATACTGCGGGGAATTCTCGCGTAGAACGAGATCATCGGTTGAGGACGTCCCCCCTGGGACGTCCCGCTCGGCAAAGGGGGGCGCGAACGTGCAGCCCACGGACCAGGTGCCGCTTGGGGCTGCGGCACAACTGGAATGCGGCGATCGGATCGCGCCGTTCATGCTGCCCGATCAGAATGGTGACCCCACCACCCCGGTGGCCGACGAGGTTGCCGGAAAGCCGGCCCTTCTGATCTTCGAGTGCGGCAGCGGCGATGACGGCGGGTCCTACACGCGGGAACTCGCGGCCCTGCGAGATAACGCCAAGGCACTCCAGGAAACCGGCGCAACGGTCTTTGCCGTCACCCGCCGGAGCGTCGCCGACAACCGCCACCTCCACGTCACCCATGACCTTCCGTTTCAGGTGCTCTCCGATTCGGCCGGCAAAGCCTTCAAGGCCTGCGGCCTGGATCCCGTGCCGCCGGGCTGTCCCGTCGTCACGTTGGTCGTCGATCCCAATTTCCGCGCCGTCCGCGCCATCGGTGGCAGCGACGCAGGCTCCCACGCACCGCGGGCGCTGGCGGATCTCCGGCAACTGGCGGCGGAGTACGGTGCCGAGCGGATCGGCACCCATCCCCCGGTCCTGGTGCTGCCGCGGGCGTTGACGCCGGCCGATTGCGCCCGGCTGATCGAGGTCTGGCATCAGCCGGCAACGATCTGGCAGACGGACGGTATGCATTGCGAGGGCTATGCCGTGGAGAGGGGCAACTTCAAGGTGCGCAACGACAGTTATGGGCGCGTTCTGCAGCTCGTGGTCCGCGATCCGCGGATGCAGCAATACCTGGACGCGAAGTTGAGCCGCCGCGTGCTGCCCGAGATCCGCAAGGCCTTTCAGACCGCCGTCTCACAGCGCGAGGACTACCGCATCGCCGGCTACGATGCCGCCGAGGGCGGTTCCCTGCCGGCGCACCGGGACAACCCGACTCCCGAAACCCGGCAGCGGCGTTTCACCCTGTCGGTCACCCTGAACGCGGAGGATTTCTCCGGCGGCGCCTTGCGCTTTCCCGAATACGGCGGCCACGAATATCTGGTCCCCACCGGGGCGGTCGTGGTGTGGTCCTGCGCGCTGTTGCATGAAGTCCTGCCCGTCGTCGCGGGCCAGCGCTTTATCCTCGGCACCCATCTGTTCGGGACGTAGATGCCACCGCCTCCTGCCGCGCCCGCAACGCCGCCACGGCGCTGTAGGTGGAGACGCCATAGGGGACAAAATAGGTCAGGATCAATTTTCCCCAATCGATGGGCAGCCCGGCCAGGATGGCATCACCCTGATTGATGGCGACAAGAAGCGTTCCCACGACGCCACACACCTTGCAGGCCCGCATGACTACAGACCGGCGTGCGGCCAGAAAGCGCCAGCTTTCCGCCCGCGTCTTGGCCGGTGTCGTCGCAGATAGATCGTTCCCTGCCAATTTTCCGTCCCCCAGCTTGCCAATGTCAGTTTATATCAAAAATCTATTTTTATGACGATTTTGATTATATACTCAAAAGCGAACCTCGCCCAGTTAGCGGGTTCGCCAAGAAAATGAACGGTGCGCCTGCTGGCGACCTAGGGAGGATAGAATGGCCAAAAGACGTAAGACTCGCCTGAAGCATTTAGCGGAGAAAGTTCAGAACGGCATCCGCATTGTCGGAATGGAATGCCACGACACGCCCAGCGCGATGATCGCCGAAGAGCTTGGCCTGGACCTGCTCTGTTGCGGAAGCCCCGGCCCGATGGGATTGATGGGCCACGAATCCATGGCGACCGTGGACTTCGAAGAGCAGCTTTACATGCTGCAAGGCGTTCTGCGCGGCGCACACTCCCCCTTCATCATCTGCAATATGCCGAATACGACCGCCTGCATCTCGGTCGAGGAGTCGGTGCGCAACGCCGCCAGAGTGGTCAAGCTGGGCGCCGACGGCGTCCACATCGAACCGTCGCTGGGCACCGTGCATCACATCAAGGCGATCGTCGACGCCGGGATCCCGGTGATCGGGCATTTCGGCGTGCAGGGTGAGCGCGCGGTCATGAATTCCGGCCACGCACCCGCCGGATGCACGGCAGAAGATGCACAAAGAATCGTTACGCTGGCCCGTGCCTGTATCGAGGCCGGCATTTTTGCGGCGTTGTTCGAGCACACCTCGGTCGAGCTGACGAAATGGTGTTACGAGAATTTGCCGGTTGCGGTAGCGAGCCTGGGGTCGGGTCCTCACGCGCACGGCATCTTCCACGTATCATCCGATATCATCGGCTGCTCGGTGTTTCCGATACCGCCGAAGCGGGAGGTGTTCGGAGACGTCTGGGGCGAGATGCGCAACGCCTACACCGCCTATTTCAAGGCCGCCACGGACGGTCAATTTCCCAAGCCGGAGCTGTCCCACACCATGCGGGACGGAGAGCGCGAGAAATTCCTGGGCGCCATGGGATAGGCACCCGACAGGACGGGCGGCCAGGCGGCCGGCGGCAATCCGCCGCCCTGCCGCCCCAGGAATTGATCGATTGGATTGCCGGGCTCTGCCCATCCACCGGGGCGGCAATCGACTGCGGCGCGGGACTCTGCGATGTGTCCGCCATGCTCGCGGCTCGATTCAACGCGGTTTGGGCCATCGATGCCGACGCCAGAGTCCTCAGGCTGGGCTTTGCCACCCCAAACTTGTTCAAAACCGTTGCCGACGCGGCCGACCTGCCGTTTCAGGGCACCTCGGCAGATCTTGTGATCTCTATGCAGTCGCTGCATTTCTTCGACCTGCCGCGCCATGTCGCGGAGGCACGGCGGGTGCTAGTGTCGGGCGGCATCCTGGCCGCGCTGTGCTACGGCGATCTCGATCTTCGCCCGCCCTTGCGCCAAACATTCGCGGAACTCCGAGCCGCCCTCGACCCTTTTTGGGAGGTCGAGAAACGCATGACGACCGGCGGCTATCGGACCCATGATTTCGGCGCCGGCTTCACCGAGATCGCGATGCCCCCGGCGGCCCTCAAACGAAAGATGTCGGTCCAGGAGCTCTCGACCTACTTCGCGCGCTCGTCCGCCGGGCGCGCCGCCACGGGCCGTCCGCTGCGGTATCCCATGGACACCGGCAACGGCTGGGCTGCTTGGCGGATTCACGGCCGCGTATTTCGTAAGGTTTAGGACTCCCAGACGATCCGCGCGATTTCCGAGACGCCGCGCTGCCGCTCCATGGGGCACTCGGGACAATCCCGCGGGTTGGGTCGATTTGGACAATTGGCGCACGCGGCGACCAGCTTCGTCGCCCTTGCCAAGTCTGCTTTGGCCTCTTTCAGCGCCGCGAGGCGCGCATCGACGACCGTCTCGAACTCGGCCAACAGGCGCCGAACATGGACGCTCGACTCGCGCCCCGTCTTGTGGGCTTTCCGCTCGCTGGCCAGCTGCTCCACCGTGCCGATGGAAACAGTCTCGGCCAGTGTCGCGGCAATTCGCAGCAGCGCCTCGTCACTTTCATGAAACAGCCGCGTCCCACCCTCGGTCCGCAGGGCCGAGAGGATGCCCAGTTCCACGAGTTGCCGGATGCGTGGCTCCTTCACGCCTGTTTTCAACGCAAGCTCGCCGATCTTCGCCGACGCGTTGTTGGACAGCCGGCCCGCAAAGCGGCGTGCGACATGGGCAAGCGGCTGGCCCGCGCGCCACGCCGCCGCTATCTCGCCCAACAGCGCGATGTCCGAGTCGCCGTACCGCCGCCTACCGCCGGACGTACGGTCGGGAGTCAGCACGCCGAAACGTTCCAGATAGCGAATCTGCGGCGGGCTGAGGCCCGTCGTACGCGACGCCGCGCCTATCCCCTGCGACGTGGTTTCCATACCCGGCAGTGTAGCAAAACAGCGGGTTGATGCGATAGCAGCCGATATCACCTAAAGCCAAACGAAACACCCTGCCTTGGACGGTTTCCAGCCCCGCTCCACCATTTCCCGCTAAGGTTGTGAGTTCGTTGACGTTTTCTATTAACTTATCGTTTTCTAAAGGTCTTTGGCTCAAAGCTGCCAGGTTCCGCCAATTGGCACCTGCCGGGGATCCCGGCTTGGCGCGCCGTTGCGGCGGACCGCACCAAAAAGGGGCCGAACCGGCAATGCTCTATTACCTGCACGAGATGTCCCGTATGGCCATGGCGCCCGCGCGCGCCATGACCGAGGGCCTGCGCATGATCCTGGATAACCCGCTAAACCCCATGGCGGGCAGCCCCCTGGCGCGCAGCATGGCCTCGTCGGCGGAGATATTCGAGCATCTAACCCGAAGCTACGGCAAGCCGGCCTGGGGCCTGGATGAGACCATCATCGACGGCGCCCCGGTCGCGGTCGAAGAAGAAGTGATGATCAAGCGCGCCTACTGTCATCTCCTGCACTTCAAGCGGGCGGCGGAGCGCAACGATCCGAAGCTCTTAGTCGTCGCTCCCCTCTCCGGCCATTACGCCACCCTGTTGCGCGGCACGGTCGAGGCCATGCTGCCGGACCACGACGTCTACGTCACCGATTGGCTGGATTGCCGGATGATTCCGGTGGTGCAGGATCGCTTCAATCTGGACGACTACATCGACTACCTGATCGACTTCCTGCACTTGCTCGGGCCCAACACGCATGTGCTTGCGGTGTGCCAGCCTTCGGTACCGGCGCTGGCCGCCGTTACGGTCATGTCGGGCTGGGGCGATAACTGCGTCCCGGCGACGCTGACCATGATCGGCGGACCCATCGATACCCGCAAATCGCCGACCCAGGTGAACAAGCTCGCCAAGGAAAATTCCATCGATTGGTTCGAGCAGAATGTGGTCGTTAGCGTGCCGCCGCCCTATCCGGGCGCCTTCCGCCGCGTCTATCCGGGATTCATCCAGCTCACCAACTTCATCGCCATGAACTACGAGCG
>JAJFGI010000381.1 GCA_021776215.1 Kiloniellaceae bacterium
CACGTTCATGAAGCGGATCGGGCCGGGGTGCTCGGCCGCGAAGCCGGGCAATGTGTCGGAGAAGAGGCCGACGTGCAGGCGCGCGTTCGCCGCCACCTGCGGCAGCCTGCCGCCGGTCGTGTAAAGACCCGGCTCGACCCCGTCCCAGGCTTCGGGCAGACCTTGAAAGGAATCGAACCCGTGCACCTCTTGCGCAAGTCGTCCCGCCAGGAAGTTCAGGGAGGTGCCGAAGCGGACTCCGAATTCGAGGGCCAAGCCGTCGACTTGAGCGCAATCCAGGGCGTACTGCAGCGTCCCGAAGGAATCCGAGAGGAGCCGAGTCCCCGCGGCTCTGTGGCTCTTTACGTAGGTCCAGCTATCGATCAGGTAATCGGTTCGCTCCGGGTGGCGGGCCAGGGCGTCGAAATGGCGGGCCGCGGCTGCGGCGTCGCCCCGCAGATCGTAAGTCATCCCTAGGAAAAAGTGGACTCTGCCCAGAGTCGGATCCATGCGCAGCGCCTCCTCGAAGCAGGAGGCGGCCGGGTGCGGGTCGTGCTCGCGAAACAGGATATGACCGAGGTAGTAATGCGCGCGCCCATAACTGGGATCGACGTTCACCGCCCGGCGCAGTGCCGCCTCCGCCGCGTCGCACGCCCCGCCGGACAGCAGTGCCAAACCGAGGTAGGTATGCGCCACCGGATCGTCCGGCCACCGCGCGATCGCCTGCCGGCAGGTTGTCTCAAGCTCGCCGAGGTCGCCGATCTCGTGCTGCACGGCAGCGAGATTCGTATACGACTCGATATGGTCCGGCCGTAGGGCGATGGCGGCGCGATAGGCCGCCTCGGCGGCCGCGAAACGGCCCATGGCCTGTAAGGTTGCGCCAAGGCCGTAGTGGGCGTTGGCATAGCTTGGCGCGATCTCGATGGCGCGCCGATAGGCCGCCAGCGCCTCTTCCGTCCGACCGGCGACAGTGAGGGCAATGCCGAGGTTCGACTGTGCCTCGGCGAAGTCGGGTTTACGCGCAATCACCGTCTGCAGCAAACGGATGGCGAGGTCATAATCTCCCATGTGGAACGCGGTAAGCCCGGCGCCATTCAGCGCCTCCAGGTGATCCGGCTGCCGCGTCAAGATCTGGTGGTAGATCTCCACGGCTTCTCCGAGTCGGCCGGCGTCCTGCCGCGCGACGGCTTGCCTGAGCATGTGGTCGAGGTCGGGCTTTGCCGCGCTGCCGCGCCGCACCTTCCTGCTTTGCCGCGCGGCTTGCCGGCGTTGCCGGCGGTTGGCTGCGCCGGCCGATTGTGCGCCTCGCTGCAGGTTCACGCCTGGCCGTCCCACTTCTCGATCGGCTGGCGCAAGGGGTATTGGCTGTTCGCGAGCACATGCTGGCGCGCCAGGCGGGTTTCCGGATCGAAGACGATCGGCGCCCGCAGGTTGGCCGTCATGTCGATGCCGACACCGTTCGCCTTGGGCCGGATGGTGACGACGAACAGGAAGCACGCCTTGTCCGGCGCGATGCCGGCGGCGGCACAGGCCTCCTCCACGTCGGCCGGGCCGATGGGGGCCTCGGCGGGCGCGACCGGCATGACGATGAAGGACAGCGGCACCTCGCCGAGCGACTGCAACAGTTTGAAGTCGTCCGGCGCCGGCTCCGGCAGATTGGCCAGGCCGAAAAGCTGCTGGTCGGCAAACCCGACCAAGCCTTGCGGCATGACGACCGTGCTCTGCGGGGTGAACTCGTAGGTGCCGAAGCGGGTTTCGACGGCGACCGTCTCGGTCGGCACCGCGATCGGGAAGCCCTTACCCTTCTGAATGTTCTCGTGGTTGAGCATCATGTTGTGTCACTCCTTGGTCTTGGGCTTTGCCGAGGCCGCATTGGCGCGCCGGGGCGGTGCCGGTTAGCGCAGGAAGTTGACGAGGCTGAGCTGACCCAGCCGCGCCGTGAGTGTGTAGGAAGCTTCAAGCTGCACCTGTTGCGCGCTGATGCGCGAGACGACCTCGACCACGTCGACGTCTTCGATGGTGCTGACCGCCTCGGTCGTGCTGACCAGAAAGTCCAGATGGCGGGATTTCGTCTGCTCCAAATTGTTGCGGTCGGAGCCGATGCGGGAACGGATGTTGGGCAGCTCGTCTATGGCCTCCAGCGCCAACTCCAGGGCGGCATTGAGGGTTGTCTTATCGATGTTGCCCGGCGAGACGTTCGCGTTCTTCGCCATGAACAAGGCGCGGAACAATTTCTCGAATCCGGATTCGTCGCCGGTGACGCCGTATTCCAGGGTCGTCGTGGTTTCGATGCGGGCCGACAGCTTTTGCGAGTCACCCTTGTAAAAGGCCGGATTGGCCGCGTCGTAGCCGGGGTCGCCGGGGCGCGCCTGGGTCAGATTGATGGTGCCGTCCGTCGCCGCGATGTTCTCGAGGAAATTGCCGAGCTGGATTTCGGTGCCGGCGTCGGCGATCGCCGCATCGTCGAGCCCGGTGGTAACCCCGACCTGCAGAGTGATGACGGCGCCGGTGGCCGCGTTGATCAGGGTGACGGGCACGACGGAGGCGCCGACACTCAGGTTCACGCCGGTGGCGACGAAATTGCCGTCCGTCGAGCTGAGGGTCAGGGTCGCGTTCGCCGCCGTACCCGACGTTGCGATCGTGTTCTGATCGATCTTGCTGATGTCGCCGGCCGTGCCGGTGACGGTTATGGCACCGAAGGCACCGACGCCGGCACCGACGTTGCCGGTGACCGTGGCGTTGGTGATGGCCGCGCCCGCGTTGAAGTTCTCGTCGATGGTCAGCACGACGCGCTCGCCGCCGACGGTGAAAGTCAGCTCCTTGGTCTGCCCGGCCGCCGGAACGCCGCCCAGGGCCACCTGGTTCGAGGCGCCACCGTTCAGGTTCGTCATGCTGAACGTCTGGGTGACGTTGTCGTAGGTCAACTGAAAGGCGTCGCCGGTGTTGCCGGTCTCGACCTGTACGCTGACGATGCCGGTCAGGCTGGTGATACCTGTCGTCGAGGTCGTCGCCGCACCCGTGAACTCGGCGGCATTGACCAACGGCGGCGTCGCCGCGAGGAGAATGTCCAGATCGATCGGCTGCGTATCGATCCGCGCTCCGGCAAACAGATACCGGCCATCCTGGTTCGTGTTGACCATGCTGGCGAGTGTCTGAATCATATCTCCGGCGCGCTGGTTGAGGGCCAGCACGGAGGCGTTGTCCGCGTTGAGGGCGCTGATCAGAAGCTCGCGGAAATTCGAGGCCAAATCGAACGCCTCGCCGACCTTGGACTCCATCGCCGCAAGGCGCCGTTCGACCAGATCGATGTTCTTATTGAAGCCCTTGGTCTCCGTCAGGGACCCTTCCAGGTTGACCAGCCGGCGGGATTCGGTGGCGACACCCATGAAGTTGGGGCTGACCTTGCCGCTGGAGACCTGGATCTGGCTTTGCACCAGTTGCCGCTGGGTCTCCAGAGTCTGGGACAGCGCGAGCTGCTGAACGGCGAAGGTAGCAATGCGATTCATCTTTCAGCCCTACCGACCGAGGTTGGTGAGTACTTCAAAGAGATCGGAAACCACCTGCACGATACGTGCCGTCGCGTTATAGGCGTTCTCGTAGATCACCAGGTTTTGCAGCTCTTCGTCGACGTTGACACCGCTCAGCGACTGATTGCGGTACGACAGCTCCTGGGACAGCGCGATCTTGGATTCCATTTCCGTTTCCGCCTGCGAGGCGGCCACGGCATTCACCGCGAGAATCTCCGAGGCGTATCCCGACAAGGTGGCAGTGGTGAGCTGCAGGCCACCAGCGGCCCCGAAAGACAGCGGCTCGATAAATTTGTCGGCGATCGCCTGGATAACGGACGCGTCACCCAGGGCGATGGCCGTGTCTCCGGCCACCGGGATCGGGGTCAACGTCGCGTCGAGGCTGCCGCGTGACAATCTGGCCGGATTGGCGACGATATCGCTGCGCACCTTGATGAGCGCCGACAGCGCCGTCGTCGACCCGCCCTGCACTTTGCCGGGCGTGACAAAGAAATCGTTGAGCCCGAAATAGTTGGAGAAGCCCGAATAGGTCGTCGCGCCATCCGTGTGCAGCACGTTCTGCGTGCCCAGATCGACCAGGGCGATGCCGTTGCCGGGGGCAAGCGCGGAAATCGCCAGCGGCCCGCCGGCGCTGCTCGCGGCGCTGGCGAAACCGGCCAGGTTGGTATCGATCGCGGCTTCGATCTGGGCGATCGTATAGGTGCCGGCCGGCAAGTCGTAGTGGGCGACAAACTTGCCGGCGGCGTCGGTCACGGCGATGCGCACACCGGCGCTGGTGGTGATCGCATCGGTGGTCGGATCGGCGAAGGTGCGCGTCCCGGTCAAGGTGTTCGCCGGCGGCAGCCCCGATCCCGAGTTGTGCAAGAGATTGATCTGATCGCGCAAAACCTGGCTGAGATTGTCGATCTCGGCTTGGATATTGGGCAGAACGCTGTCGCGGGCATCGATCAACCCTTTCAGCTCGCCGGACTGGATGGTCGAGGTCACATCGGTGCCGTTGAGCAGGATCGGCGCGATCCCGACGCCCGGATAGCTGATATCCGGAGAAAGGGCGGCCGCCGTCGCGTGACTCAGCGTGCTGGCGCGCGTATCCGCGAGGGTGCGTCCATCCGACAAGGTGACGATGACGGCGCCGGAGGAGCGGGTGAAATATCGAATGTCGACAAGCTTCGAGACCTTGTTGATGGCTTGATCGCGGAAGTCTTCCAGCTCTCCCGTCGGCTCTCGTTTCGCCCGCGCGGTTTCGATCTGCACGTTCAGATCGGCAATCTTCTTGAGTTCGCCGTTGATCACCGAGGTCTTGTCGGCGATTTCCTTGTCCGCTTCGGAGCGCAGGGTCTGAACGCGGGCGCTCAGTTCGTTGAGTTTCTTGGCGACGACCACCGCGTTGTTGATGACATCCAGGCGGTGCACGGCACTCTCGGGCGCGGCCGCGAGGCTTTGGAGCTTGGTGGTCAGGTTGCTCAGGTTGGCGCCCAGCGAATTGTTGTTGGACAGCGATCCGAACTGATCGATGATCTCGTTGTAGTAGTGGTTTAGCGCCTTGGCGCTGCCTTCCGCGCTTTGCGTGGACCGCAAGTTCAGAATCAGCCGTTCGTCGACTACGCGGCTGATGTCGCTGGCCGACACGCCCTGGCCGACGCCGAGGATGGCGCGCGAAACCGGATCCGCGCTTTTCCGGGTATAGCCCTCGGTGTTCGCATTGGTGACGTTGTTCGAAATGACCTGGATGACAGACTGGCTGGTCTGCAATCCGCTCAGGGCGTTCGAGAGGGCGATTGAAAGCGACATGGGATGTGTTCCGCTGCGTCCGGCCTAGAAGCGCTTGTCCACGGCGACGGAAACCGGGGACCGCGAGCCGGGCATGCTCGATCCGCTTGCATAGCCGTTCGCGGAATAGGCCAGGTTGTCGCGGTGCTGCCGATCGACCTCTTCGGCGATCGCTTGCAGGACCCGGTCGGAGGTCTCCTTCGCGGCGCGCAGGCCGCGCTCGTTCTCGCCCAGGATTTTCTCGAACCGGTCGAAGGCGGCCTTGAGCTGCGCGCGCAGCTCCGGGGTCACCGCGGTCAGCATTTCAGGCTGGCTGCGCAGGGCGCGGACATGGGTTTCATAGGCTGCGGAAAGGGCGAATTTACTGTCCCGTACCGATTCCATTTCAGCCAATTTGCGGGCGCGCAGATATTCACTCTCGCGCTCCAGCAGATCGCTCAGCCGGTTGGTGATCTGTACGAGATCCGCGATGCGGTTCGACTCGTTCATGGTTGGGCGACCTCCTGAAGCCTGAGAATTTCCCGCTGCACCGCGTCGGCCAGACCAAATCCGCCGGCGCGGGCAACCGACTTGCCGTAGTGTTCGACGAGCATCGAGCGATAGATGTCGTTCCCCGGCCCGCCGCCGAAGTAGTCGTCGTCCAGGCCCTCGAACATCGGCGCCAGCATCTGGGAGATGAAGACAGCCTCGAAGTCCTCGGCCGCTTGGCGCGCCTGCTCGGCGCTCATGCCGGGCGTGATCTGCACGCTGTTCGTGCCGCGCGCGGCGGCGCTGAGTTGCGAATAGTCAAGAACGGGTGTATCGAAGCTCATCACATCACCTCGATCTCGGCTTGCAGGGCGCCGGCAGCCTTGATGGCTTGCAGGATCGTGATCAAATCCCGTGGGCCGATGCCCAGTGTGTTCAGCCCGCTGACCAGTTCCTGCAAGCTGACCCCTTCGGCGAGCACCGCCATCTTGCGATCCGCGCCTTCATCGACGGTGATGTCGGTGCGCGGCACCACCGCGGTTGCCCCGGTGTTCGAGAACGGCGCCGGCTGGCTGACCTGCGGTGTCTCGGTGATGCGGATCGTCAGGTTGCCTTGAGCGATCGCCACCGTGCTGATGCGCACGTTCTCGCCCATGACGATGACGCCGGAGCGCTCGTCGATGACCACGCGGGCCAGTTGATCGGGCTGCACGCGCAGTTGCTCGATGTCGGTGAGCAGGGCGACCGTGTTGCCGCGATAATTGGCGGGAATGTCCAGCACGACCGTGCCCGGATCGATGGAGTTGGCCGTCGGTAGACCGACGAAGCGATTGATCTCCTCGGCCATGCGGCGCGCCGTCGTAAAGTCGGGATTGCGCAGGCTGATCTTGATCGTTTCCAGCTCTTGCATATCGAAGGGGATCTCGCGCTCGACGATGGCGCCGCTGGGAATACGGCCGGTCGTCGGCACGCCCTTGGTGACGCTTTGCCCGTCGCCGCTGGCGCTGAAGCCGGCGATAGCCACCGGCCCCTGGGCCACCGCATAGACCTCGCCATCGGCAGCGAGCAGGGGGGTGACCAGAAGGGTGCCGCCCAGCAGGCTATCGGCATCGCCGAGGGCCGAGACGGTGATATCGATTCGCGTGCCTTGCCGGGCGAAGGGCCGCAGATCGGCGGTCACCATCACCGCGGCGACATTTTTGGTGTCCAGATCGGCATCGCGCGCACTGATGCCCAGGCGCTGCAACATGCCGATGAGGCTTTCCCGCGTGAACGGCGCGCTGTCGAGGTCGTCGCCGCTGCCGTCGAGACCGACCACCAGGCCGTAGCCGACCAACAGGTTATCGCGCACCCCCTCGAAGTCGGCGATATCCTTGATCCGCGACTGCGCCTGCGCCGGCAGAGACCAAGCCAGGAAAAGCAAAGCGGCAAGAGCCGCCATGCCGCTGGCTAGGGCGCGGCGTCGGTGCGGGGCGGACAGGGCAAGAAACATACAACTATCCCATTGGTGACAGGGTGATCCTCCCCACCCCATGCGAACGGCATGCCAATCCGGGGTAGTCGTGAAAAAGCCATGTTTTCTGGGGTTTTTAGCGGCGATCAACGGCGCGGATCGCGGCCTTGCGGCAGCGTCGTGCGGCAAGTTGGGTCCCCCGGGACCGGCAATTCCTGCCGCCCGCCGGGACCGAGCCTTAAGACATCTTAAAGGCGAAAGGTCCAGTGTGCGGCGAACCAGGGAGCCCCCAGGGACGCCAAGGATAGGCGATGAAGATCGACCGTGTCTCTTCCATCGGGAGCAAACCGTCGCGTCGCACAGAGCGCGGCGGCGATAGCAAATCCAGTAGCTTTTCCAAGGCCCTAGGTGCCAGCCCGGCACCGGCTCAATCGTCGGTCAGCGGCGGGGGTGCCTTGGGGCCGGTGGACGCCTTGCTGGCGCTTCAGGAGGTTGCCGGCAATCCCAACCGGCGGGCCGTCGCCCGGCAGCGCGGCGAGGACTTGCTCGACCGCCTGGACGAGCTGCGGCTGGCCCTGCTCGATGGCCGGTTGCCACGGGCCACGATCGAACGGCTGGTCGCCGTGGTGGGCGCTCAGCGGGTCAAGACCGACGATCCCAAGCTGGCCGAGGTTTTGGACGAAATCGAACTCCGCGCCGCCGTCGAGCTGGCCAAACTGGAACGGTAATCCGCCGAATTTCAGCGTTTTTCGGATTTTCTTTTGATTTCAAATATCTGTGAGGATGGTCCAAGCGTGTTCTGATGCTTGTCCGGGGAAACAAAATTCATATACTCCGCGGCGAAATCGGTACCTCTCGGATGGGAATTGAATGAAGAAGCCACCGTCTTTACCGCCCCGATACCGACCCACCGCAAAAGAGCGGTTCATGAATCCGGTCATGATCGAATACTTCCGCCAGAAGCTACTGCATTGGAAGCAGGAGCTGCAGCGCGAATCCAGCGAGACAATTCAGCACCTGCAGGCCGAATCGCTCCATGAAGCCGACCTGGCCGACCGCGCGACGCTGGAGACGGACCGGTCGCTGGAGCTGCGGACCCGGGACCGCGAGCGGAAGCTCATCTCCAAGATCGATGCCGCCCTGCGCCGGATCGAGGATGGGTCGTACGGCTTCTGCGAGGAGACCCTGGAGCCGATCAGCCTGCAGCGCCTGGAGGCGCGGCCGATCGCCACCCTGTCAATCGAGGCGCAAGAACGGCATGAGCGCCTGGAACGGACCCACCGGGACGACTGATAGACACGGCCGTAAGGTCAAAAAAACAGGCCCGGCGCCATCACGGCACCGGGCCTTTTTTTGTCGTTTCAGGAAGAGGTTAGAACGGCCAGATAACGTCGAAGATCTGCTGGCCGTAGCGGGCTTGCTGGACGTCCGAGATATGGCCCCGGCCACCATAGGCAATCCGCGCTTCGGCGATTTGGTCGTAGCTGACGGTATTTATCGAGGTGATATCCTCGGGCCGGATCATGCCGATCACCTGCAATTCGCGCACCTCATAGTTGACTCGCACTTCCTGGCGCCCGGCGATCACCAGGTTGCCGTTGGGCAACACCTGGGTGACCAGGGCGGCGACCCGCAGGTCGATGGTCTCGTCTCGATTGACGCTGCCGGAGCCCTGCGAGTTGCTGCTGCTGTCCAGATCGATCAGGTTGGTTGGATCGACGGCCTCCGGCAGGATCGCGCCGAGGCCCGCTTCGTAGCCCAGCAGGGCGCTGGCCGACGAATTCTCGGCGTTGGTGCGACTGCGCTGGGTGGTATTCGAGATCTTCGCATTGTCTTTGATGGCGATGACCACGGTCAGAATATCGCCCACCTGGGTGGCCCGTTGGTCCTTAAGGAAGGCGCGGGAGCCGGGTCGCCAAAGCGAGTTCGGCTGCCGCTCGATCACGGCGGGCGGCGGCATGGGCATCGACACCGGTTCATTCTCGAGCAGAGCCGTAGGGCTTTCGATCTTGGTCAACGGCGGCTCCTCGCCGATCTGCGAGAGCCGGGTGAGGGCATTGCAGCCGGCCAGGGCGCCGGCCAGGAGGACGAGTGCGGCGGCCCTGATAGCGTGCCGAGCCACGCTCGGCGGCACGTCGACGGACATCATCACATCGTCTCCTTATTCGTTGGCCGAGCTGAGCGTCACCGACACGACACGGACCGTGCCAGAGTCTATAACAGCGGCGTTGATGATCTTGTTCGATTTGGTGTTCATCACCCGGATCACGTCGCCGGACGAGCCGGGCTCCAGGGCGCGGCCCTGGGCGCTTAGCGACATGCGCGCTGTCTCCAGGCGAATAGTGATCAGACTGTTCTTGGCGACGACCACGGGCGCCCGCAACTCGCTGGCTAACACCGCGTCGCCCGGCCGAATCGGCCGGCGCGGGCTCATTCCCACGAGATTCTCGGGATCGATGATGACGTTACGGCCGAGCCGATCGGCGCGGCTGTCGCTCCATTCGATATCTTCAGTGCGGATGACTTCGCCCGGCTCCACGCGGCGGCGCAGAACGGGAATTTCGGTCATGGCCACGACACGCCCCGAGATACTGGCCTTGGCCAAGGGTGTGCCTGTCGCCGGGGCCACGATCAGGGCGGTGAACCGGCCATTGGCCGGATCGTGGCTGAGGTTGGCGATCGACAGAGTTGGCTCCGCGTCGCTGGGCAGGTCGAGACGCAGGCCCGGCTGGTCCAGCACCAGCGAGAGCCGCCCGGTCACGCCCTGGCGCGTCAGGGCATCCAACATTTCGGTTTCGATGCGCCGGGCATCGATAACCTGACTGGTGCGCTCGACGACCACCCGGTCAAGGCGGGAGGTCGGCTGCCAGGCCAGCCCGTACGCCTTTGCCACGGCGGCAAGCCAGCGGGCACCGACCTCGACCCGCTTGCCGGGTGCCGGCGCCCGGGCGATGGCGGTGGCGCCCTGGGCGCCGGTGCCGTCGAAAAGATCGCTCAACAGCACAACCGGGGCATCCACGACCACGTGCGATTTCATCATCACCGGAGGCGCCACCTCGGTCGCCGCGAGCAGCGCCGTGGGGGCCAGCAGGATGACGGCAAAGGCAACAAAAAAACGACGCATCAGACTACCTCTCGTGCTAGCGACGGCCTAGCTAGCGAAGCTGGACCATGCTCGACATCATCTCATCCGAGGCCTGGATGACCCGAGACTTCATTTCATAGGCGCGTTGCGCGGTGATCAGGTTGGTGATCTCGGCGACCACGTTGACGTTCGAGGTTTCGAGCGCGCCCTGCTGGATGGTGCCGAAGCCCGGCGAGCCGGGCGTGGCCAGGGTCGCGCTACCGGATCCGGGGGTTTCCAGGAACAGGTTGCCGCCAATGGCTTGCAAACCCGCCTCGTTGGGGAAATTGGCGAGCTGAATCTGGCCGACGTTGGTGGGCGTGAGCTGACCATCGATGGCGACCAGAACGTCGCCTTGGGCATTGATGGTGACGGAGATCGCGTCATTGGGAATCGTGATACCCGGCTGTACGATAAAGCCATTCGCGGTCACCAGATCGCCCTCGGGGCTGCGGCCCAAGGCGCCGCTGCGGGTATAGCCGGTGTCGCCCGACGGCAACTCGACGGCAAAGTAGCCTCTGCCGTTGATCGCCAGGTCGAGGTTGTTGTCGGTGATGGATAGATTGCCCTGCTCGGTGATTCGGTAGACCGCGGCGGGCTTTACGCCCAAGCCGATCTGAATGCCCGAGGGGACGACCGTGCCGGTATCCGACGATGTGGTGCCTGGGCGCAGCAGATCCTGGTAGAGAAGATCGTGGAACTCGGCCCGCTGGCGCTTGTAGCCGGTGGTATTGATGTTGGCGATGTTGTTCGAAATGACTTCGACGTTGAGCTGTTGAGCCAGCATTCCCGTCGCGGCGATACTCAGAGATCTCATGACGGCTATCCTCTCCTGATCCTCACGCCTCGGCCACCAAGATGTTGATGGCATCGAGAATGCGTTTGTGTTCCATGTCCACAAGCTGGCCGGCGGCCTGATAGCTGCGCACGGTGTCGATCATGCGCGTCATCTCGGCGATGCCATTCACGTTCGACCCTTCGACCATGCCCTGGACGATATCGGAATCGCGATCCACTTGCGGTTCCTGGCCCTTGGCCTCGTAAAGGCTGTTGCCGATCTTGGTCAGGGCCGCCGGGTTCTCGAATTTGAAGACCTCGACGCGACCGATCTCCAAGGCGTCGGCCGATACGGTGCCGTCGCGGGCGACGACGATATTGCTGGCGTTCGGCGGTACGGTGATCGGCGCGCCGCCCGCCCCCAAGACCTGAAAACCTTGGGAGGTGACCAATTGGCCCTGGTTATCGAGCTGGAACACGCCATGCCGCGTATAGCGCTGACCTTCGTCCGTCTTTACCGCGAAGTAGCCATCACCGCGAATGGCCAGATCGAGCGGGTTTTCGGTGTTGGTCAACGGTCCTTCCGAGGTATCGCGGAAGTAGGTAACGTCATGCACCAGGCTGATGACTTGATTTTTTCCAGCCGGTTCAATCTGTTCCTTGAAGATCATGCTCTCCGACTTGAAGCCGGCGGTATTCAGATTCGCCATGTTGTTGGATATGGCGTCCATCTGTCGGGCGAGCACGCTCTGGCGTGTCAGGGCAACGATTAGCGTATTTTCCATAGCTTGACCGACTTTGCTTCTGCCTGTTCGGCGGCACCCATGCACGTCCGATGCCAATCGGGAATGGCGCGGAATAGCGCCGGGTTTAGGGGGTCGGCGGGGCGCAAGCGGCTTCACCGGCCGCGGATTTGGCATAGCTTGCCGGGCAGTTCTTGCCGCTGGGTGACCTGGCCTAAGCCCCGGAACCCGGACCGCCTCAATGAGTTCTTAACCGCGATTGGTTAGTCTGCATGTACGTTAAATATCTGGAAAACTGACGAGTCTTGCAGGGATGACCGATCAAACCGCGGCGATCGACGAAGCGCCGGCCGGGGAGGGCGAGGCTGAGGCCGCGTCGCCCAAGGCCAAGCGCAAGCTTTCCGGCAAGAAGATCGTGCTGTTCTTCGTCGTGCCGCTGCTACTGCTGCTCATGACGGGTGCCGGAATCTATTTCTCCGGATTGGCCGACCCGTTCCTCGGCGGCGATGAAGAGGACAAGGAGCTTCTGGCCAAGGAGCCGGTCGGTCCGTCCGCGTACTACGACCTGCCGGAAATGCTGGTCAATCTGAACTCGACGGGCCGCAAGAAAAGCTATCTCAAGATTTCCGTCAGCCTCGAGATGGCCTCGCAAAAGGATATCGAACAACTGGAACTGATTCTGCCCCGCATCATCGACAACTTCCAGGTGTATCTCCGCGAGCTGCGCATCGAAGATCTGCGCGGCTCCGCGGGTCTGCAACGCCTGCGCGAAGAGCTGCTGCTTCGTGTCATCACCGCCGCGCGGCCGGCGGTCGTCAGAGACGTGCTTTTCCGCGAAATGCTGATTCAGTAGGGCGCGTCAAATGGCGGAAGACATGGAAGAACAAAACGGCGGAGGTGACGTCGACCAGGAAGCCATGATGGCTGAATGGGAGGCGATGGCCGAAGAAGATGGTGATGGCGGTGACGGCCACGCCGACGGTGCCGTCGGCTCCACTCGGGTTCTCGACCAAAACGAGATCGACAGCCTTCTTGGCGTCGATGCCTCGGGCGGCGACGACGGCGACAAATCCGGCATTCAGGCGATCCTCAATTCGGCGTTGGTGTCCTACGAACGCCTGCCAATGCTCGAGGTCGTCTTCGACCGGCTGGTGCGCATGATGTCCACCTCGCTGCGCAATTTTACCTCCGACAACGTCGAGGTCAGCCTCGACAACATCAGTTCCGCCCGTTTCGGGGATTATCTCAATTCGATCCCGTTGCCGGCCATGCTGGCCGTCTTCAAGGCCGAGGAATGGGATAATTTCGGCCTGATGACCGTCGATAGCGCGTTGATCTATTCGATCGTCGACGTGCTTCTGGGCGGCCGGCGCGGCACCGCGGCCATGCGTATCGAAGGCCGGCCGTATACAACTATCGAGCGCAACCTGGTCGAGCGCATGGTGCATGTGGTGCTGGGCGATCTGTCCGCCGCCTTCGACCCCCTGTCGCCGACCACGTTCCGCTTCGAGCGGCTGGAGACGAACCCGCGATTCGCCGCCATCGCCCGTGCCGCCAATGCCACCGTCGTCGTAACCCTGCGCGTCGACATGGAAGACCGCGGCGGCCGCATCGAACTGCTTATCCCCTACGCGACTCTGGAGCCCGTGCGCGAGTTGCTGCTGCAGATGTTCATGGGCGAGAAGTTCGGCCGGGACTCCATCTGGGAAGGCCACCTGACCTCCGAATTGTGGCAGACCGAAGTGAATCTCGAGGCCGTGCTCGACCAGGTGGAGTTGCCGCTGCGAGAGATTCTCAACTGGACCGAGGGCAGCCGCCTGGAGCTCAATGCGTCGCCGAATACCAAGATCGGCATGCGCTGCGGCGACGTGGCGATGTTCAACGGCTATATGGGGCGCAAGGGCGCGCACATCGCCGTTCGTATCGCCGACCGGATCGCCCTGGATGACTTGACGGAGGGCGAATGACCGGTGGTCTCAGTCTGCCGGTCGCGGTCGATGCGCTGGTCGCCGTATTGCTCGTCGCCACCATCGTCTATGCGATCGTGCTCAATCGCAAGTTGGCGGCGCTGCGCAACGTTAAGGCCGAGATGGAAGCGCTGATCACCCAATTCGCCGAATCGACGGCGCAGGCGGAAACCGGCATCCAGACTCTGAAGGCCCATGCCAACCAGTCTGGTGTGTCATTGGACGGCATGGTCACCCAGGCGCACGGCTTGGCCGACGACCTGACGTTTCTGATCGAGCGGGGCAGCAATCTGGCAACCCGGCTTGAAGGGGCGATCGAGTCGACCCGCACACCAAGAGGAGCGGGTGCCGCGCGGCCGGACCGACCGCAGGACACCGACGCCAAGCCGGGCCCCGCGAAAGCGCCGCCCGCGGCCAAGGTTTCGCCTGAAGAAGCGGCCTTGCTCAAGGCTTTACGCGGCGTTCGTTAGAGAGGCCGGGAGGACAGGAGAGGGCCCATGCGCGTGCGACTTTTGCCCATATTGGTGTTGACCGCCAGCCTGGCGCTGACCGTGCGGGTTGGCGACCTGTGGCGCGGTGTCGACGGCATGGCGCGGGCGCAAACCGCCGAGCAACCCGGCAACAAAGCAGCTGATAAAGCCCCCGATAAAGCAGCCGACAAGGCCGCTTCAAAGCCTGAGAGCAAACCTGCCGACACCCCGGCAGGTGGCCGCGGTGTCCCTGGTCAAAACGCACGTGCCGACACGACGTCGGCACCGATGCAAGTGGCGCGAACCGAGGATCTCCCGTCCGATCCGCTGTTGATGACCGACGAGGAAATCGATCTCCTAAGGGCCTTAGCCGACCGGCGCCGGACCCTCGATGAGCGCGCCCGCGAGATCGGTGATCGCGAGGCGTTGTTGCAGGCGGCGCAGCGTCGGATCGAAGAAAAGGTCGACGGCCTGGAAGCCCTGAAGAAGAGCATCGAGGCGCTCTTGTTGCAGCAGCAGGATGAAACCGAGACGCAATACGATAGCTTGGTGAAGATCTACGAAAGTATGAAACCGAAAGACGCGGCGCGGATCTTCGAAGAACTGGATATGGCGGTCCTAATTCCCGTCGTGGAACGCATGAAGGAACGGAAGACGGCGCCGATCCTGGCCAAGATGAATCCGGCAAAGGCCCAGGCGATCACCGTCGAGCTGGCGCAGCGGCGAGATCTACCCGCCGAAGGTCAGCAGTCCGGGCAGAAATGAACCCGATTACACCTTATCGTTTACGCAGTCGTAACCTGCGAACGGTAGGGTTTGCACCGCATTGCAAAGGGCTAGGCGGAGAAAGCCCCGCAGTTACAGGAGTAGCTTATGGCTGCCGTTGACATGATCTTGCAGATACTGATCGTGGATGACTATAAGACCATGCTCAGGATCATTCGAAATCTGCTCAAGCAGTTGGGCTTCAATAACGTCGATGAGGCCATGGACGGCAGTGCGGCGCTTCAGAAGCTGCGCGACAAGGAGTTC
>JAJFGI010000382.1 GCA_021776215.1 Kiloniellaceae bacterium
TCCAGGAACTTGTCGGTCGTCAGGTTGTCGCTCGACATATCACCGTCGTAAACGTGATTCTACCGCGATGGTTCACTCTTTTATGTCGGCCATCACGCGCATGCGGATGATCTTGTCGGGATTCTCGACCATGCCGCTCTGGCTGCCGGCGGGTGCCTTCTTGATGGCGTCGACATTTTCCATGCCGTCGACCACCCGGCCCCAAACGGTGTATTGCTTGTCCAGGAAGCGCGCCGGCGCGAAGGTGATGAAGAACTGGCTGTCGGCGCTGTCCGGGCTCTGCGCCCGGGCCATGCCGGCGGTGCCGCGCAGGAACGGCTCTTCCGAGAACTCCGCCTTCAGGTTCTGCCCCGAACCGCCGGTGCCGGTGCCCGTCGGGTCGCCGGTCTGGGCCATGAAACCGTCCATGACGCGGTGGAAGACGATGCCGTCATAAAAGCCTTGGCGGGTCAGTTCCTTGATCCGCGCCACATGCGCGGGGGCCACGTCGGGCAGCATCTCGATGACGACACGGCCGCCCTCGATTTCCATGACCAGGGTGTTCTCGGGGTCCGGCGCGGCGCCGGCGTCGGCCGTTGTGGTTGCCATGATGAATCCTATTACTGCAAGTAATTTCAGTGTATTGCGAATCATCTCTATCTCTTTGTTCTAGTTGATGGCGCGACCCAGATTGGTAGCGATCGCGTCCATGAATTCCTCGGTCGTCAGCCATTTCTGCTTGTCGCTGATGAGCAGAGCCAGGTCCTTGGTCATCTGGCCGCCTTCCACCGTGTCGACGCAGACCTTCTCCAGCGTGTCGGCGAATTTCACCACCTCCGGGGTTCCGTCGAACGTACCCCGATAGTGCAGACCACGCGTCCACGCATAGATCGACGCGATGGGGTTGGTGGAGGTCGGTTTGCCCTGCTGGTGCAGGCGATAGTGCCGGGTCACCGTGCCATGCGCGGCTTCGGCCTCGACGGTCTTGCCGTCCGGGGTCATCAGGACCGAGGTCATCAGGCCGAGCGAGCCGAAGCCCTGGGCCACCGTGTCCGACTGCACGTCGCCGTCGTAATTCTTGCACGCCCAGACGAAACCGCCGGACCATTTCATGGCCGCGGCGACCATGTCGTCGATCAGGCGGTGTTCGTAGGTGATGCCTTTGGCGGCGAACTTGTCCGTGAACTCGGTGTCGAAGACTTCCTGGAACAGATCCTTGAAGCGTCCGTCGTAGACCTTGAGGATGGTGTTCTTGGTCGAAAGATAGACCGGCCAGCCTGCGCTGAGGCCGTAGTTCAGGCAGGCCCGGGCGAACCCGCGAATTGACTCATCCAGGTTGTACATGCCCATGGCCACGCCGCTGGACGGGAAATCAAACACGTCATAGGTGGTGGCCTTGCCGCCGTCGGCGGGCTGAAAGGTCATGCTGAACTTGCCGGGGCCGGGTACGAGAAAGTCCTTGGCCCGGTACTGGTCGCCGTAGGCGTGGCGGCCGATGACGATAGGCCGGGTCCAGCCCGGCACGAGGCGCGGCACGTTCTCCATGATGATCGGCTGGCGAAACACCGTGCCACCCAGGATATTGCGGATCGTGCCGTTGGGCGACAGCCACATTTTCTTGAGCTTGAATTCGCTGACCCGCGCTTCGTCGGGCGTGATCGTCGCGCACTTGACACCGACGGCATGGCGTTTGATGGCGTTGGCGGCGTCCACGGTAACCTGGTCGTCCGTGGCGTCGCGATTCTCGATCGACAGGTCGAAGTACTGCAGATCGATGTCGAGAAACGGCAGAATCAACTTCTCCTTGATCATCGCCCAGATGATTCGCGTCATCTCGTCGCCGTCGATCTCGACTACCGGGTTGCGAACCTTGATCTTCGCCATAGACGTCTCCCACGCGCGTTAGCCCCCGGCCCTTGCCGGGGCGCGGCGGCAACATAGCAGCCTTTCGCGGTGGGGCAAGCCGCGGAGTCCAAGGCTCGTCGGGCCCCCGGGCGGGGGCTGCGCGGGGGTTACAGGCGCTTGGTATGGCTTGGCATGCAGGGGCTTGGCGCCGCCTCGACAGCGTCGAAGACACCGTCGATATCCGTCACCACCTCCCACAATCGGGCATGGCGTGGGCTGGCGTAGTTGGCGGCGACGAGATGATCGAGCAATTGTACCAAGGGATTCCAATAACCCCCCAGATTCAACAGGACGACCGGCTTGTCGTGCAGGCCGAGCTGTTTCCAGGTGAGAATCTCGAAGGTTTCGTCCAGGGTGCCGAGGCCGCCGGGTAAGATGCAAAATGCGTCCGAGATCTCGACCATGTGCTGTTTGCGGGCGTGCATGGAGTCAACGACCACCATCTCCGTCACGCCGCGATGTCCGGCTTCCCGCGCCACCAGGATTTCCGGGATGACGCCCGTCACGCGCCCTTCGGCGGCCAGCGCGCCGTCGGCGACGGCGCCCATCAGGCCCACATGCCCACCGCCGAAGACGATGCCGACCCCGCGCTCCGCCGCTCGCCGGCCAAGGGCTGTTGCGGTCGTGAGGTGGCTCGGATCGCCGCGCCCCGAGGCACCACAGTAGACACAGAGCGCGCGTAGACGGGCCATTGGCAGCAATCCCTTCACTGTTGCGTGAGCCAGCTTTACCGGTATTCGGTAATTCGGCTAGCCTACAACGATGGGAGCGGTAGTTCGATGACGCTGCACGACCGTCCCACACGTGTCCTATATAAAGCCAATCACGAACAACGGGGAAAGGGCGGATCAATGAGAAAAATCACTCTTGCGATTGCGGCGACCTTGCTTGTCGGGGCCGTCAGCCCGGCCTTCGCTGTCGACGAGCCGGAGAACATCATCAAGTACCGCCAAGCCGTGATGTCGGCCATCGGCGGCCATACCGGGGCCATCGCCGGCGTGGTCAAGGGCGAGGTCAGCTTTGTCGATCACGTGGAAGCGCACGCCCGCGGAATCAACGACATGAGCAAGCTGATCACCCAGCTATTTCCCGCTGGGACCGACAATGGC
>JAJFGI010000383.1 GCA_021776215.1 Kiloniellaceae bacterium
CTGGAGCGGGGCGGGTGACGCTGGGCGCGGACAAGGGCTACGACGCACGCGACTTCGTGGAGGGTTTGCGCGAGCTCGACGTGACGCCGCACGTAGCGCAGAACACGAGCGGGCGGAGCAGTCGTATCGACGGGCGAACGACGCGCCACGACGGATACAAACAGAGTCAAAAGAAACGCAAGTTAGTCGAACAGATCTTTGGTTGGATGAAGACGACGGCGGGCATCCGCAAGACGCGCCATCGAGGCCGCAAGAAAGTGGAATGGACGTTCACCTTTGCCGCGGCGGCATACAACCTTGGTTCGAATACGAAATCTGATGGAAGCGACCGCCTGACGGCCGAAGCGGCGCATTCCACCTTGCCCGCGGGCGAGCAAAACACCTCGCCGAATTCTTAAGTCGACGGGCGCCTACGCGCGAAGATCGGCCCGCCGAATCGATTCTTCAACACCCTGCTAGAGGGACATACGTCGATGACGATGACCCAAGACGTGTACACCCACCTGGACGACGGAGACGACGCGGCAGCCCGCATTGAGGCAGACGTATGGCCCGATTCCGAGCACAAAGCCGCGTAAAGTGAACCCTTAGTGGCACCGCACTCAATGGAGCAGAGGACTAACTCGTTGAAGGGAATGGTCGGCGCGGAGATTCGAACTCCGGACCTCCTGCTCCCGAAGTGTGGCGCGCTCTCGCACCTTTACGACGCTAACTAATTGAAAAACAAGGTCTCGCCTGGCTGGACGCCGGCCGAAGTCCTGTTTGAATGGAACCCTAGACGGAACCCTTCGTAGTCCGTCTACCCGCTAACGTGCATTCGTCGACGTGCGCGCCCGATTCCCGTCGTCCACTTCCGTGGATCGCTAATCGCGGAAGGCCCGGCCGAAGTCCATGATTTCGCCTCGACGGGCTGCTCTCCGGCCGAGCCGAGTGAACACTTTGCTAGTGTCCTGTCTCTAAAGTCCGATTACAGAAGCGGGCGAGGGAAGCGAGGATTTGGTCGGCGGTTTTAGTCCAGACGAAAGGCTTGGGATCGGCGTTGTGGATTTTGATGTATTCCTCGATGGCGCCCTCCAGCTCCGTCGTGCTGCGATGCACGCCGCGCCGAAGCTGCTTGTCGGTCAGCATGGCGAACCAACGCTCGACCAGGTTGATCCACGACGCGCTGGTCGGCGTGAAGTGCAAGTGGTAGCGCGGCCGCTTGGCCAGCCAACGTTGGATCGCTTGGGTCTTGTGGGTTCCGTAGTTGTCCAGGATCAGGTGCACCTCCAGCGACTCGGGAACGGCTTGGTCAATGGCGTCGAGAAACTTGCGGAATTCGACGGCGCGATGACGCCGATGGCACTGGCCGATCACACGGCCGGTCTTGACGTCCAGCGCGGCGAACAGCGAGGTCGTGCCGTGTCGTTTGTAGTCGTGCGTGCGGCGCTCGATCTGTCCTGGACGCATCGGCAACAACGGCTGGGAGCGATCCAAGGCCTGGATCTGTGACTTCTCGTCGACCGACAACACCAGCGCCCGCTGGGGCGGGTTCAAATAGAGTCCGACGATGTCGCGCACCTTCTCGACAAACAGCGGATCTTGCGAGAGCTTGAAGGTTTCCGTGCGATGGGGCTGTAGCGCGAAGGCCTTCCAGATGCGCTGCACGCTGGAGTGGCTCAAGCCGCAGGCCTTGGCCATCGAACGCGTCGACCAATGGGTGGCGTCGGGAGGCTTTGATTCCAAGGTCATCGTGAGGACGCGTTCGACCTCGTCATCGCTCATGCGCCGAGGCGTACCGGGTCGCGGTTCGTCGAGCAGGCCGTCGAGGCGTTGGTCGAGAAAGCGCCGGCGCCATTTCCCGACTGTCCGTCGGGCCCAGCCGAGTTGAGCGGCGACGGCGGTATTGCTGAGTCCCTCGGCTGCGAGTAGGATCGAGCGCGCGCGTTGCGCCAGAGCCTGCGCGGACTTGGGTCGTCGCGCCCACCGTTGGAGGCTTTCGCGCTCCGCTGGGGTCAGCTTCAGCGGTTTCAGTCGAGGCCCAGTGGTCGTCTTCGCCTTCACAAAGAGAGGGCGTCTACGGGTCTTATAATGTTATGCGGACTTTAGAGACAGGACACTAGTAAAGTGTTCACCTCTCTGGAGGCCCGACTTTCCACCGGCCACTCCGCGGATGGCGAGCGCTGTATCGGGAGCGCCTCGGCTTAGAAGCCGAATCCGAACGCGACGGCGAAGATGACCGACTTGGCCTCACTCGTGACGTCGAGATGGAGCTGGGGAGAGACGGTAAATCGCCCTCGTTCGATCTCGTACAGCGATCCGATTCGGTAGACGAACTTGTCTTCGCCGTCCCCTCTGTCGATCTGCTCTACACCCGGACCGGTCTGAATCGCCAGCCCGCGCCAGACGTGGAGATCGGCTACGAACAGGGCGGTCGTAGTATCCAAAGGGTCGAAGGCGCGCTCGACCACTGCGCCGATTCCGAGAAAGTCGTTTAGCCGGTACTCGTAGTCGATGCCGAGCGTCTCGGCCTTCTCGTTCTCCTCCTCGCCGTCCTCGACCGTGCCGGCCAAGACGACGGAGAGATGGTGAGGATGCTCCTTCCACATCTCCTCTTTTTCTTGCTCCTCCCCTTCACCGACCGCGATGCTCTGCGCAAGCACCATCATGAGGAGCAGGTACGCGGTTCGTCGAACCTTCATGGCTCTGTTCCTCCTATTGCTCGAGTCCCATCGTACTTGTTATGGAACGGTCGCGGACGATTGGCCCCCAACCGGGCTAGGTGGACAGAATGGATCGTAGTCCGCCCGACCCACGTGGTCTGCTGGCTGCCAGACGGGCTCCTGGATGGAAGCCTTCTTTCTGGCCAAGTGCTACCCTTACGGCTTCCGTGCCTCGTCGGGCGATCGTTCACACAATCGCGCTTGGCCCGGAGATCAAGGAGTAGTGATGATCTCTCAACGTCCTATGCAGCCCCCGGACACGCGGCTCGCAGCCGCCGGCTTGATGCTTTGGGCTTTCTCGTTCGCTGCACTCACGCCGCTCTGGGCCCAATCAGGCCCTAACGAACCGCCAAAGCCGCAGTTCAACGATCAGGGCCAATTGATCCGGCCCGAAGTCGGGTATCGCAAGTGGGTCTATATGGGAACGCCCCTCACGCCCAATGAGTTGAATCCCCCGGCGGCTCCATTTCCGGACTTCCATAACGTCTACATCCATCCTGGCGACTACGACCACTTTCAACAGACTGGGCAGTTCCGTGACGGAACTGTGATGGTTAAGGAACTCGTCAGCGTCG
>JAJFGI010000384.1 GCA_021776215.1 Kiloniellaceae bacterium
ACAACGGCGCTTATCCATATGCATGGCGAAATCCTCAAGGCCCGCTGTCAGGCCTGCCACGCGGTCAGCACCTGGCCGGGTGACATGACGATGGACAGTGTCTGTCCGGCGTGCGCCCGCCCGGGGGCCTTGCGTGTCAACGTGGTCTGGTTCGGCGAGATGCCGTTCCAGATGGACCGCATCTTCGAGGCGCTGGATGCTTGCGATCTGTTCTTGGCGGTCGGCACCTCGGGCTCGGTCTATCCGGCGGCCGGCTTCGTGCAGGAGGTGCGCATGATCGGCCGCGCCCATACGGCGGAGCTGAACCTGGTGCCCTCCGAGGGCCATAGCCTGTTTGCCGAGCGGTGCTATGGACCGGCCACCCAGGTGGTGCCGGCATTCGTGGACCGTCTTTTGCGCGACGGCTGGTAGATGGCGGACGATGGCGAATTGGCGGCGTTGGTGGCGGCGGCCCGGGCCTGTCAGGTTTGCGCCGCGCATTTGCCGCACGGGCCGCGGCCGGTGCTGCGTGCCGCCGCCTCGGCGCGCCTGCTCATCGTCGGTCAGGCACCGGGCAGCAAGGTCCACGCCACCGGCATTCCCTGGAACGATCCGTCCGGCGACCGCCTGCGCGATTGGCTGACCCTTGACCGGGAGACGTTTTACGACGAGCGGCGTATCGCCATCGTGCCCATGGGGTTCTGCTACCCCGGCCGCGATTCCCGCGGCGGCGATCTGCCGCCCCGGCCGGAATGCGCGCCACTCTGGCATCCGCCGCTGCGCGCGGCGTTGACCGGCGTGGGGCTGACCCTGCTGGTCGGTCAGTACGCGCAGGCGCACTACCTGGGGCGCCGCCGGCGCCCGAGTCTGACCGAAACGGTGCGGGCCTGGGCCGACTATGGACCGGACATCCTGCCGCTGCCGCACCCAAGCTGGCGCAATACGGGATGGCTGAAGAAGAACCCGTGGTTCGAGGCCGAGCTCCTGCCGGAGCTGCGCGCCCGGGTACGCCGATTTCTCTAGCCGCGCGTCAGGCTTCCGCCTCGAGGCGCTCCATATCCTCGTCCGAGAGGCCGAAGTGGTGGCCGATTTCGTGGATCAGCACATGGCGGACAACGCTGACCAGATCATCCCCCGTCTCGCACCAGAAATCGAGGATCGGCCTGCGGTAGAGGAAAATCATGTCGACATCCTCGGGCACGTCCATGACGCTCTTGCGGATCATGTCGACGCCGCGATAGAGGCCAAGCAGATCGAAGGGCGATTCGCACTCCAATTCCTCCAGGGTCTCATCGTCGGGGAAATCCTCGACCTGAATGGCGACCTCGCCCACGTACTGGCGCAGCTCCCCCGGGATGGTGGCGAAGGCCTCGCGCGCCTGGGCCTCCAGATCGGCCAGATCCGGCGGTGTGGTGAAGCGCCCGACGTCGTGCATGTGCGCCATGGAGTCCTCACCCGGCCGCGCCGGCGGCGGCCGGCGCTTGACCCGGCAGGGCCGGGATCGCAGTCTCGCTGTTCCATGGACGCCACGACCGGCTGGAAGACGTGAACATGGGAGACGTGCGCATGAGCGAGAAGCTGGAAACGACGGCACGGCACGCGGCACTTGCCCGCCTGGACGGCTGGGGCGAGGTGGACGGGCGCGATGCCATCGCCAAAACCTTCACCTTCAAGTCCTTCAATACCGCCTGGGGGTTTATGTCACGAATCGCCTTGGCTGCCGAGAAGATGGATCACCATCCCGAATGGTGCAACGTCTATGGCCGGGTCGAGATCACCTTGACGACCCACGATTGTGGCGGCGTCTCCCAGCGCGACATCGATCTGGCGCACATCATCGAGACCTATACTGGCTAAGTGCCGCCCTATTGCATACGCATGGCACCGTCGAGGCGGATCACGTCGCCGTTGAGCATGGGATTTTCAACGATGTGCATCGCCAGGCGGGCGTATTCTTCCGGCTTGCCGAAGCGGTGCGGGAACGGCACCTGGGCCGCCAGGTTGTCCTGGACCTCCTGCGGCATGTTCAGCAGCAGCGGGGTGGCGATCAAGCCGGGGGCGATGGTCATCACCCGGATGCCCAGCTTGGCGAACTCGCGCGCCGCCGGCAGCATCATGCCGATGATCCCGGCCTTCGAGGCCGAATAGGCGGCCTGGCCGATCTGCCCCTCGGTGGCGGCGACCGACGCGGTGGAGATGATCACTCCGCGCTCGCCCTCGGCCAACGGCTCGGCAGCGGCCATCTCGGCGGCGGCCAGGCGCAACAGGTTGAAGCTGCCGATCAAATTGACCCGGATCACCGCCTCGAAGTCGGCGAGCGGCATGGGGCCGTTGCGCCCAACAATGCGCTTGGCCGGGGCGATGCCGGCGCAGTTGACCAGCACTCGCGTCGGCCCGTGCGCCGCGCGCGCCTGGGCCACGGCCGCGCTGGCGGCCTCGCCATCGGCCACGTCGCAGGCCAGGCCCAGCCCGCCAAGCTCCTGGCCGACGGCGGCGGCGCTGGCGCCGTCGATATCGAGCACACAGACCTTGGCTCCGGCGGCGGCCAGATGCCGCGCCGTCTCGGCTCCCAGGCCCGAACCACCCCCGGTGACGACCGCGCCCAACCCCGTTACGTCCATCTTTCCGGTCCTTTTTGCCCGTATCGCCGATTTCCGGCCGCTCTATAGCAGATGAATACCGGCGAGGCGAGGTATCAGGCCGAGATCGCCGTGCCGCCGGCAGGGTGTTGCAGGCAGCGTGCCGCAGGCCCATATCTGGCCGATGAAAGAGCCAATCGAGCAGCGCGCCCTGGTTCCCTATCTGCCGCAAGGCCCCGAGCAGCAGAAAGCGCGCGTGGATGCCGGATTCTGGGGCAAAGTGCGCCGCCTGGTCGGCCGTGTGCCGTTCTTGGAGGAGGCCGTGGCGGCCTATTACTGCGCCACCGATTCCAGCACCCCGGCGCGGGTCAGGGGCGTGCTGATCGCGGCGCTGGCGTATTTCGTCGTTCCCATCGATCTGATTCCCGATATCATCGCCTCCATCGGCTTCACCGACGATGCCGCCGTGTTGCTTGTCGCCATCCAGACCGTGTCCCCGCACATCAAGGACGGCCACCGGGTGCAAGCCCGCGCCGCCCTGCAACGCCTGAGCGGGGAAACCGACCCCGCCTCCTAGATCTGCGCCCCCTTAGAGCTGGGCCCGGGGCGATTCCCCGGCGGCGCCCGATGCCGCGCGGACCCGCGCGACACGGGCTTCGCGGCGGGCGATATAGATCGCCGCGCCGGCGATCACGGCCGCCCCCGGCCAGGTCCAGGCGCTGGGGACTTCGCCGAACGCGATATAGGCCATGACGGCGATAAACGGCAGGCGCGCATAGTCGAAGGGGATGATCGCCGACGCTTCCGCCTTGCTGAACGCCCGGGTGAGCCCCAGTTGCGCGAGCGTGGCGAACAGGCCCAACGCGGCTAGAGCCGCCAGAATCGGCCAACTGGGCCATTGCCAGAAGAACAGCGCCGGTCCGAGCGATAGCGGCGTGAGTATCATGTTCGAATAAAACACGATCGCCGCCGGGTGCTCGGTTCGCGACAGCGATTTCACCAGCAGGACCGATGCGGCCATGAAGACCGCGGCGATGATCGGCAGGGCCATGGCCGGCGTGATCTCGGCAGCCCCCGGGCGCAGGACGATCAGGACACCGAGAAAGCCAACGAAGGTCGCGGCCCAGCGCCGGGCGCCGACCACTTCCCGGAGAAAGAGCGCGGCACCGGCGGTGGCAAACAGCGGCACGGTGAAGTTGAGAGCCACCGCCTCGCCCAGCGGCAGCAGCACCACCGAGGAAAACCAGCAGAGCATGGCCGTGATGCTGGACAAGCCGCGCAGGACATGGCCACCAAGGCGCTGGGTGCGCAAGCCGGACAGCCCGGTCCGGGCCAGCCACGGCAGCATGAAGACCAGGGCAAAGATGTTGCGGTAGAAGGCGATCGCGAAGGGGTGCAGCTCGACCGCGGCGACGCGGATGAGCATGTTCATCAGTGAAAAACCGAAAGCAGCGGCAATCATGTAAAGGGCGCCCTGCACCGGCGCCGGCACAGCGCCAAGCCGCGCCGCAAGCCCGCGGGACGTGATCATGCTGTCGGAAATCTTACGGGCCAGCCGCCGCAACCGCCAGGGTTTCGGTGCGCAGCCCTGCCATGCGCGCGCGGGCGGCGGCCCCTAGGGGATGGTTCCGCCGGCGCGCGAGGAGGTGCGATAGCGCGGCAACCCGTCCTTCAGGTGCAGCCAGGCAAGCCGCTCCCCCGCATACACGTGCGCCGTCGGCGTCACCGCCGCCGGGTCGGCCAGGGTGCAGACATACAGATGGATCTCGCCGGGAAAGCGGTCGGCCTCATAGGCAATCGGCGTGCCGCAGTCGCCGCAGAACGAGCGCCGCACCCCCGGCGACGAGGCATAGGTGGCCGGCGTGCCGGCGGTAAAAGCGACCCGGTCCGTCGGAAAGCCGATAAAGGTCGCAAAGGGCGACCCGGCGCTGCGCCGGCAGCTTTGGCAATGGCAATGCGCCACCCACAAGGGCGCTCCGGTCGCCACAAAACCGATCGCACCACACAGGCAGCCGCCGGGATAGCTCGTTTCCATCTTGGCCATGGTCACCATCATAGCGTACCGGCGCGGGGTGAATGAAGGGCCTCCTTGACTAGGCTGGATTGGACTGGGCTGGATTGACCTTTGTCCCTTCGCCATACTGCGCCGACGAAGAGGAGGACGCCGGGATGGCAGAGAAACAATCGAGCACGCCGTTGTGGCAACCGTCGGCGAAGAGAATCGCCGCCAGCAATCTGACCGCCTTCATGGCGCGGGTCGAGCGGGACTGGGGCGTGCGGCTTGAGTCGTACGACGACCTCTATGCTTGGTCGATCGCCGAGATGGAGAAGTTCTGGACCTCGCTCTGGGACGAGTGCGGGGTCATCGCCGAGACTCGCGGCACGGCCGTGCTCACCGACGGCGACAAGATGCCCGGTGCCCGTTTTTTCCCCGAGGCGCGCCTGAATTACGCCGAGAACCTGCTGCGCCGCCGCGACGAGGCGGATGCCATCGTCTTCTGGGGCGAAGACAAGGTGAAGCGGCGCCTGTCGTTTCAGGCGCTGTACGACCAAGTCTCGCGGCTGGCGCAGGCCCTGGCCGGGGCCGGGGTCGCGCCCGGCGACCGGGTCGCCGGCTTCATGCCGAATATGCCCGAGACGGTGATCGCCCTCCTGGCGACCAATGCGATCGGCGCCGTCTGGTCGTCCTGCTCGCCCGATTTCGGCGTCCAGGGTGTGCTCGACCGGTTCGGCCAGATCGAGCCCAAGGTCCTGTTCTGCCCGGATGGCTATTACTACAACGGCAAGAGCATCGACTCGCTGGCGCGGGTGCGCGAGGTCACGGCGGCCCTGCCAAGTGTGCGCAAGATCGTGGTGGTCCCCTATCTGAACCCGACACCGGATATATCGGGCATCGATCGGGCCCTGACGGTCGCCGATTTCACCGCCCCCTTCGGCGCCGGGGAGATTCCCTTCGTGCGGCAGCCTTTCGATGCGCCGCTGGTCATCATGTATTCCTCCGGCACCACGGGAAAGCCGAAGTGCATCGTGCACGGTCAGGGCGGCACCCTTTTGCAGCATCTCAAGGAGCACCGGCTGCTCTGCGATGTGAAGCGCGACGACCGGGTGTTCTATTTTACCACCTGCGGCTGGATGATGTGGAACTGGCTGATCTCGGCCCTGGCCTGCGAGGCGGCGCTGCTGCTCTACGACGGCTCGCCGTTCTATTCGGACGGTAATGTGCTCTTCGATTACATGGACGCGGAGAAGGGAACGCTTTTCGGCACCTCGGCGAAATACATCGATGCGTTGAAGAACGCCGGACTGGAGCCCAAGGCGACACACGATCTCTCCTCGATCCGCACCATTACCTCCACCGGCTCGCCCCTGGTGCCGGAAGGATTCGATTACATCTACCAGCACGTAAAGGCGGACGTGTGCCTCTCCTCCATCGCCGGCGGGACGGACATCGTCGGCTGCTTTGTCGGCGGTAATCCTATCGGGCCGGTCTGGCGCGGCGAGATTCAGAAAAGATGCCTGGCCATGGCGGTGGAGGTCTATGACGATCAGGGCCGGCCGGTGCACGGGCAAAAGGGCGAATTGGTCTGCACCCGGCCCTTCCCCTCCATGCCTGTGGGATTCTGGGACGACCCAGACGGATCGCGCTACCGTGCCGCCTATTTCGAGACCTACCCGAACGTCTGGCGGCACGGCGATTATGTGGAGTTGACCGAGCACGAGGGTATCGTCATCTACGGCCGCTCGGATGCCACCCTCAATCCCGGCGGCGTGCGTATCGGCACCGCCGAAATCTACCGGCAGGTCGAGCAGCTTGACGAGGTCGAGGAAGCGATCGTCGTCGGCCAGGATTGGCAGGGCGACGTGCGCGTGATCCTTTTTGTGCGCCTGCGCCCGGGGCTCGCATTGGATGACGAGTTGGTGACCCGAATCAAGGCGCGTATCCGCGCCGGCTGCACACCCCGGCACGTGCCCGCCAAGGTGATCCTGGTGGCCGACATCCCGCGCACCAAGAGCGGCAAGATCGTCGAGTTGGCGGTGCGCGATGTCATCCATGGCCGCCCGGTGAAGAACAAGGAGGCCCTGGCCAACCCGGAGGCTCTGCGCCTCTACGAGAACCTCACGGAGCTTACTACGTGAAGGACATGCCGCCGCTGGCGCCTGCCATCGAGGAGTTGGAGATCTCGCGCATCGCCCAGGTCTTCGAGATGGGCTTCGGGCGCGAGAAGCTGATCCCCTTGTGGGTCGGCGAAGGGGATTTGCCGACGCCGGCCTTCATTTGCGATGCCGCCACCGCCGCCATGCGCGCCGGCAAGACCTTCTATACCCAGAAGTGCGGCATCCCGGAGCTGCGCCAGACCATCGCCGACTACACCAACGGCCTCTACGGCACGGACGTCGCGGCGGAGCGGACCGTTGTGACCAGCTCGGGCATGAACGGCATCATGCTGGTGCTGCAGGGCATATTGTCGCCGGGCGACAACGTGGTGGTGGTCAGCCCGGTGTGGCCGAACATTGTCTCCGCCATTCGCATCGTCGGCGGTGTGGACAAACCGGTCTGCCTGGATCCCCTGCCGGACGGCGGTTTTGCGCTCGATCTTGAGCGCTTGGCCGCGGCCATCGACGGGCGCACGCGGGCGATCTTCATTGCCTCGCCCGGCAATCCCACCGGCTGGGTGATGGCGGCTGACGCGCAGCGCCAGGTTCTCGATCTCTGCCGCGAGCGCGACCTGTGGATGCTCGCGGACGAGGCCTATGCCCGTTTCATCTACGACGGGTCCGCCGGCAACCGTTCCGCCGCGCCCTCGTTCCTGGAGGTTTCGGTGGCCGACGATCCGCTGATCGTCATCAGCACCTTTTCCAAGACCTGGGCCATGACCGGCTGGCGCATGGGCTGGCTGACCGTACCGGCCATGTTCTCAGCCGTCCTCGACAAGCTGATCGAGTTCAACACCTCCGGCGCGCCGCATTTCCTGCAATATGCCTGCATCACGGCGATCCGCGAGGGCGAGCCGTTTGTCACCGAGATGGTCGAGCGTTGCCGGCGCGGTGGCGCGCTGGTCTTCGACCGCCTGTCGGCCCTGCCGGGGATCCGCATCGCCCAGCCGCGCGGCTCGTTCTATGCATTCTTCGCGGTCGAGGGTTTGCAGGACAGCCTCGCCTACGCCAAGCGCCTGTTGAACGAGACCGACGTGGGCTTGGCCCCCGGCTCGGCCTTCGGGCCCGGCGGCGAGGGGCATCTGCGCCTGTGCTTCGCCAGCTCGGAAGAGAAATTGACGCAAGCCCTGGACCGGCTGGTGCCGGTGCTGGCCAAGGGAGTTTAGCCGCCATGCTGCAGGAGCATTTCCGCACCTTCGCGCGCTTCAACCAGTGGGCGAACCGGGAAAGCTACGGGGCCGTGGAGAACCTGCCGACGGCCGAGATCCACAAGACCCGGCCCGCCGCCTATTTCGGATCTATCCACGGCACGCTGAACCACATCCTGGTCGTCGATCGCCTGTGGTTCGGGCGCATGGCCGGGATCGATCCGGGCATCGACCGCCTCGATCTGATTCTCTACCAGGATTTTCCAACGTTGCGGGACGCCCGCCAGGCCGAGGACCGGCGAATCGTGGACCTGGTAGAGGGCTGGGACGAGGCGGCCATGGCCGGCAACCGCGACTACAAGGACATCAAGGGCAATCCCTGGACCCTGCCGATCCGGCGGATGCTGGCGACGGTGTTCAACCATCAAACCCATCACCGCGGCCAGGTGCATGCACTTTTGAAGGAAGCAGGGGTAGAGCCACCGGCCCTCGACCTGCCGGTCTTTCTATTCGCCGAGAAATGGAAATAGGGCGCCCGTTTAGCCGTCGGTGACGGTAAGGACGACTTTGCCGGTGGCCTCGCGGCTGCGCAGCAAGGCCAGGGCTTTGGCGGCGTGCGCCAGATCGGCGCTGTGCGATACGCGCGGCCGGATCTGACCGCGGCCAGACCAGTCGAACAGTTGGGCAAACTCGGCGGCCAGCAAGTCCGGCTCCCGTCGGCGGTAGGCCCCCCAATAAATTCCCAGCGCCGCCAGGTTCTTGACCAAGAGGATATTCGCCGGGATTTTCGGCACCCGGCCGCTGGCAAAGCCGATGAGC
>JAJFGI010000385.1 GCA_021776215.1 Kiloniellaceae bacterium
CGAATGATATGCTAACTCCCTGCTAATTCATCACAATTGAGGTCGAGATTCATTGCCGACCATACTTTAGCACTTGCCGACGGCGCGGCAAGAGATTCCGGCGCGCCGGCCGGCGCCCGCCGAGGCAAGCGTCGCCAGTCATAGGCGACATTGGTTCAAGAAATTCTATTTTCCTCCTGTATGTTATATATGGCTCTTCTCACGCCAGGTGAATAGGCTGGTGCGCTCGTAGACCCACGGATATTGCGCCACCATCTTGCGCGCCAGGGTCAGGCGATAGGCCAGCGCGGCAATCGCCAATAACACCGCCGTGTCGATGACGTACCCGGATAACAGGAGCAACTCGCCCTGGAACAAGCCCCAGGTCAGAAAACGATCGGCCGCCCCTAGCAACAGGCTGTATGGGACCACCTGCCACATGGGCCGCCACGTGTTCGCCACGGCCTGCCCCGTCATAAAGCTGGCGAAGCCTAGCAACAGACAGGTGATGCCGATGAACACCGGCCAGGTGGTGCCGAGGATATCTACCATCGCGCCGATCTCCTCCCCGCCTCAGCCGCCTTCGAGGTACGCCTTGCGCACCTCCTCGTTCGCCAGCAATTCGCGGCCGGCGCCTTCCAGCACGATGCGCCCATTGGCCATGACATACGCATGATGGGCCAGCCGCAGGGCATGGTAGGCATTCTGCTCGACCAGCAGGACGGTCACGCCGTCGCGATTGATGTTCTGGATGACATCGAAGATCTGCTTCACGACCAGCGGCGCCAGGCCCAGCGACGGCTCGTCGAGCAGCAGCAGGCGCGGTCGGCTCATCAGGGCGCGACCGATGGCCAGCATCTGCTGCTCGCCGCCGGATAGGGTGCCGCCCCGCTGGGAGCGCCGGTTGCGCAGGATCGGGAACAGCTCGAAGACCTTTTCCACGTCCTTGTCGAAATGGGCCACGTCAGTGGTCACACCGCCCATTTGCAGGTTTTCCATGACCGACATGCGCGGAAAAATGCGCCGGCCCTCGGGCGACTGGGCGATGCCCTTGCGGACGATTTCATAGGTCTGCTGGCCGGTGATATCCTGGCCTTCGAAGCGAATGCTGCCGCGGGTCGCGCGCGGATTGCCGCATATGGTCATCAGCAAGGTCGTCTTGCCGGCGCCGTTGGCGCCGATCAAGCTGACGATCTGGCCTTTTTCAACGCTGACGCTGACCCCGCGCAACGCCTCGATGTTGCCGTAGAAGGTGTGGACGCCGGATACTTCAAGCATCGTCCGGACTCCGGCCGGCATTATCGGCGCCAGCCATAATTTCAGGCGGCAGTTCCTCGTGCTCTTCCTGACCCAGATAGGCGCGGATAACCGCCGGATCGTTGCGCACCGCCTTAGGCGTGCCGTCTGAGATCTTGCGCCCGTAGTCGAGCACGATGATGTGGTCGGAGATTTCCATGACCACGCTCATGTCATGCTCGATCAGCAGAATGCCGATCTTGTGCTCATTACGAATATAGCGAAGCAGGTCGTTCAGGTCGTGCGATTCGCGCGGATTGAGGCCCGCCGCGGGCTCGTCCAGGCACAGCAAAACCGGCTCGGTGCACATGGCCCTGGCAATCTCCAGGCGGCGCTGATCGCCATAGGGCAGATTGCCGGCCTCTACATCCGCTTTCTCGGTCAGCTTGGTGTGATCGAGCCAATAGCGCGCCAAGTCCACGGCCTTGGCTTCGGCGTCGCGGTAGACCTTCAAACCAAAGAGACCCGCCGCGGTAAAGCCGGATGCCCGCATCAGCTTGTTGTGCTGCGCGACGATCAGGTTTTCGAGGACCGTCATGCGCGGAAACAGGCGGATGTTCTGAAAGGTTCGCGCCACACTGGCCTTTTGCGCGGTCCGGTACCCTTCCAGCCGTTCGAGCAGAAATTCACCCTCGGGGTGATGCAGGGTAAGCCGGCCGACAGTCGGCTTATAAAAGCCGGTCAGACAGTTGAACAGGGTGGTCTTGCCGGCGCCGTTAGGGCCGATGATGGCGGTGATACGGCCGTCGGCGCCTAGGAAGGATACATCATCGATAGCGACCAAACCGCCAAAGCGCATGGTCAAATGCTCGACGGTCAGGAGCGTCTGGCCACCGCCGGGAACCTCGGCCACCGGTGCGGCAAATGAGTCGGCCGCGCTCACGAATTCGTCTCCGGCTTCTTGTCACGCCCGAAGAGGCGCAACGTCGGTTCCCGATGCGCCAGCAGCCCGGCGGGCCGCCACAACATAATCAGAACCATCGCCATGCCGAACGCCAACATGCGGTACTGCTGCAGATCACGGAAGAATTCCGGCAGGCCGATCAAAACAACGGCGGCGATCACGACCCCGATCTGGCTGCCGAAACCGCCCAGCACGACGATGGCCAGGATCACCGCCGACTCAATGAATGTGAAGCTCTCCGGGCTGATGAATCCCTGCCGCGTGGCGAAGAACGAGCCTGCAAATCCGGCGAACATGGCGCCGATGCCAAATGCCGTGAGCTTGGTGTTGCGTGGATTGATGCCGAGCGACCGGCAGGCCGTTTCGTCCTCGCGCAATGCTTCCCAGGCGCGGCCGATGGGCAGCTTGCGGATGCGCATGGTGAAGACGTTGACGACCAGTGCCATGGCCAAGATCAGATAGAAGAGAAATATGATTCGGTGAATGGACGCGTACTCGAGCCCGAACATCTCGTGAAAGGCGGTGCCGTCGGGGACGGAGCGGCTAAACTCGGCCAGGCCGAAGAAGCTCGGGCGGGGGATGCCCGAGACGCCGTCGGGCCCACCCGTGAAACTGTACCAGTTCAGCAAAATGACGCGAATCATCTCGCCGAAACCTAGGGTAACGATGGCCAGATAGTCGCCGCGCAGGCGGAGCACCGGAAAGCCCAGCAGCACGCCGGCCGTACCGGCCATCAGCCCGGCGAAAGGCAGCGCCACCCAAAAGCTGACATCGAACTGAGTCGCCAGTAGGGCGAAACTGTAGGCACCCACCGCGTAAAACGCCACATAACCCAGATCGAGCAAGCCGGCCAGACCGACCACGATGTTCAAGCCCCAGCCGAGCATCACGTACATCAGCACCAGGACGCCGATGTCGAGCACACGGCGGTCGGCAAACGGCATGAACGGCAGGACTATGGCGGCGCCCAACAGAAGCGGCCCCAGGAGGCGCGCGGCGCGCTGCACGCCGGCGCCGATCCGGTCCATGCGCGCGTCCCGCTCTTCCAGCGTCAAGCTGGAACTCACATGGGTCTGGGCGTAGGCCGCGCGCACGGCGAGAATCACGGTGACGGCGACGACGCCCCACAGCACGACCGGATCATGGAACGGCATGAACCGTTTCAGGGCGGCGCCGCTCTCGCTCCCGAAGATTGTCTCGGACAGCAACAACACCAGCATGATCGCGGTCAAAATCGGGGCCACGATCAGCACCGGACGGGGCCGGTGCTCGCGCAGCAGGATGAGGGCGATGCGGCCGACAAAGGCGAGTGCCATGACCACCGCGACATCGGCGAAACGGGTGCGGATGGCCACGCCACCGGGCACGTCCAAGGTCTCGAATCCGACCAGTCCGATCGCCAGAGCGAAGACCACCAGCGCCGTTATCGACGCCTCGCGGACCATGGCCGCCAGATTGAGGGGGCGGATGTCGATGCCTTCGGCTGCGGACACCGCCACGGCCTAGACCTTCTCGATATCCGGTTTGCCGAGCAAGCCGGTCGGCCGGAAGATCAGCACGAGGACAAGGATGGAAAACGCCGCCACGTCCTTGTATTCGACCGTGAAATATCCCGACCAGAACGCCTCGATCAGGCCGATCAGAATGCCGCCCAACATGGCGCCGGGCAGCGATCCGATACCGCCCAGGACCGCCGCCGTAAAGGCTTTGATGCCAGCCAGGAAGCCGATGTAGAAGTCAATCACTCCGTAATAGAGCAGGAACATCAGCCCCGCGACCGAGGCCAGCGCCGCGCCCATGACGAAGGTCAGGGAGATGGTCCGATCCACGTTGACGCCGATCAGCGCCGCCATATCCCGGTCCTGCTCGCACGCGCGTTGGGCCCTGCCCAAGGTAGTTCGCACGATCACCGTGGTGAAGATGATCATCAGCAACACGGTCAGGACGATGATGATCATCTGCATGAAGCTCAGCGACACCACGTACCCTTGCTGCTCGAAAACCTGGACGCCGCCGCTGACCACCGGCTGCATGGGCTTGTTGCGTGCGCTTTGCAGAAGCTGGACATAGTTTTGCAGGAAGATCGACATGCCAATCGCCGTGATCAGCGCCGCCAGGCGGGGCGACCGGCGCAGCGGCCGGTAGGCCACCCGCTCCAGTGTCCAGCCGTAAATGGCGGTCAGGGTCATGGCCACCACCAGAACGATGATGAGCGCCAGCGGCACCCAGGTGACGCCGGCCATGCCCAGCAGCAGGAAGGTGATGATCGAAACGAAGGCGCCGATCATGAAGATCTCGCCATGCGCGAAGTTGATCATGCCGATGATGCCGTAGACCATCGTATAGCCGATGGCGATCAGGCCATAGATCGAGCCAAGCGTCAGGCCATTGATCAACTGGTCGAGAAAGTACGCAAAGCTGTTTTGCATGCCCGCCTCTCGGCCCGGGCGACCTTCCCATCAGCCTCGCAATGATCGCGGCCGCGACGACCCCTCTGGACCGGGTTCGGCCTCGGCCGACACCCGTCGTCGAAGTTCTGCTATCATCCCAAGGCGTCCCACCGGGAACGCGATCGCCACCCAGATACGTTTCTAATTCTTGCTTTGGTTGATAGCGCGACCGCCCGGCCTTCGCAAGGGGCAAGGCGTGCCGGGGCTGTAATGGCTAGGCCGGGGTGCGGCCTCGGACGGGTGCTTTGCCACCGCCTTTGCGCCCCATCACGTATTGGAGCTTACGGATCGCGGCGCGCGCCAGCATCTCCTCCCCGGCGTTGGGGTCGCCGACGATGGAGACCTCGGTCAGGGTCCGTGGGTCGACCGCTGAGACCTTGACGTAGGCCCCCACCCGGTGGAACTCAATAATGACATTTTCGGGTTCGGCCATGGCGGACTCTCGGCCAAACAAGGCAAAGAAATCCTTAACGGATTGGCCATAAAGCGGCAGGGGGCCTGGCGACCACCGGCGTCCCGACAAATACATTGCGGGGCGCGGATATGCTATAAGTCCATCTGGTGGCATCGCGTGTGGGGCAACAACCGTGGACGTCGAGTCCTGGCTGAATGATCTCGGGTTGGGGACCTACGCCCCGGCCTTCCGCGAGAACAAGATAGGTGGCGATGTTCTGCGCCACCTCACCGAGGACGACCTCAAGGAGCTCGGCGTCAGTGCCATTGGAGACCGCAGGCGGCTACGCGCCGCCATTGCCGCCTTCGACCTGGCGCCCCCGGATGCCGCGACAATGCCCGCCAGCGCCCTTGCTCTCCCCGAAGGCGAGCGCCGCCAAGTCACCATCATGTTTGCCGACCTTTCGGCGTTTACGACGCTGTCGAGTGAAATCGATGCGGAAGAGCTGCGCGATCTCATGGACCGCTACTTCGCCTTGATCGATCGTATCGTCGCCGATTTCGGCGGCACGGTGGACAAACACATCGGCGATGCGGTCATGGCGCTTTTCGGGGCGCCTGTCGCTCACAGCGACGATCCCCTGCGCGCGGTCCGGGCGGCCTTCCAAATCCACCAGGCCGTGTTCGACTTCGGCGTCGAGCTTGGCCGCGACCTGAAGGTGCATCTGGGAATTGCTTGCGGCGATGTGGTGGCCGGCACTTTGGGGCGTGGGGCGGAACGGGATTACACGGTTGTGGGCGATTCGGTAAACCTCGCCGCCCGTTTGGACGACATGGCCGAGTCGGGTGAAACCCTCATTTCCGAGGCCGTTCACCGCGCCGTATCGGGCCACGTCGCCTGTGAGCCCTTGGGGGAGGTATCGGTCAAGGGCCTGACCGCTCCGGCCCGTGTTTGGCGCGTGACAGGATTGCGCGCGGACGCGGCAACAGCAGACAGAAGCCCCTTGGTCGGCCGCCGCACCGAGCTCGCGCAGTTTCGCGGTGTTGTCCAGACCTGCACGGATGCCGGCACCGGCCAGACGGTCCTTCTGCGCGGCGACGCCGGAATTGGCAAGACGCGGCTTGTCGAGGAACTGCAAAAACTCGCCACGAGCCTCGGGTTCAATTGCCACAAGGGGTTGGTCCTGGATTTCGGGGTCGGCACAGGTCAGGACGTGGTGCGTACTCTGGTCCGCGGCCTGCTCGGCATCCCGCACGACGCCACCCAGCCGGCGAAACTGGCCGCTGCAGAGAAGGCCGTCCTGGAGGAGCGGATCGACCCGGATCAGCGCGCTTTTCTCAACGATCTGCTCGACCTGCCGCAGCCCGTCGAGCTGCGCGCCGTCTATGACGCCATGAATAACGCGGCGCGCAACACACGCATGTGCGATACCCTGGCGACCTTGCTGCGGCGCTTCGCCGCCGACAATCCCATTCTCGCCATTGTCGAGGACATTCACTGGGCAGATCCGCAGACCCTGGGACATCTGGCGAGCATGGCCACGACGACGCGCGATTGGCCCGTGGTGTTGCTGATGACCTCCCGCATCGAGGGCGATCCGCTTAATCTGGCCTGGCGCAGCGCCCTTGGGGGGAGCCCGTTCTTCACCCTGGACCTGGCCCCGCTGCGCCAAGATGAGGCGGCGGCCCTTGCCGCCCGCTTCCTCGATGCGAGCAACCAATTCACCAAGGACTGTGTCGAGCGCGCCGACGGCAACCCGCTATTTCTCGAGCAGCTCCTGCAGAATGCGGAAGAAGGCGCGAGTGAGCAATTACCGGGATCCATTCAAAGCCTGGTACTGGCGCGGATGGACCGACTGTCAGCAGCCGATAAACGCGCCCTGCAGGCCGCGTCCGTCATCGGCCAGCGCTTCGACCTGGCGGCGCTTCGCCATCTGATCGGGGACCTGTCCTACGAGTGCGAGAAGCTGATCGGTCACGTTCTGGTCCGCCCCGAGGGAGACGGCTATCTCTTCGCCCATGCCCTTATCCGCGAGGGTGTCTATTCTTCCCTTCTCAAGTCGAGCACCCGGCAACTGCATCGACGGGCGGCGGAATGGTATGGAGAGCGGGACCCGGCCTTGCGGGCGCAACATCTCGATCGCGCCGAGGATGCGGAGGCGCCACGCGCCTATTTGGCGGCGGCAGAGGTACAAGCCACGGCATACCAGTTTGAGCGGGCCCAGGCGCTTGTCGACCGGGGACTGGCCATCGCAACCGATCCATCCGACCAATCGGCCCTGATGTCCATGCGCGGGCGATTGCTCCATGATTTCGGCGCTGTCGCCGAGAGCATTGCCGCCTACGAAAGCGCCTTGGCGATCGCCACAGACGATGCCGCCCGCTGCAAAGCCCTCATCGGACTGGCGGCCGGCATGCGTATCGTGGACCGTTTCGACGATGCGTTCGCGGCGCTGGACCAAGCGGAAAAAGCGGCGGCCAAGAACGACCAGAACGCCGATTTGGCCCGCATCCATCACATCCGCGGCAATCTCTATTTTCCGTTGGGCCAGATCGATAACTGCCTCCGGCACCACCAGCGATCGCTGGATTTTGCCCGCCAGGCGGCCTCGCCGGCGCACGAGGCCTCCGCTCTCAGCGGCCTGGCGGATGCCGAGTATGCGCGCGGGCGCATGGCCACGGCGAAGACATACTTCGTCGATTGCGTAGAGCTGTCGCAGCAGCATGGGCTGGGCCGGATAGCCGTGGCCAACTTATCAATGATCGGCTTCAGTCGCCAGTATCTCAACGAGATCGAGGGCGCTTTGGAAAACAGCCGGGACTCGATCAAGGCCGCAACTACCGTGGGACATCACCGGGCGGCGCTGCTTGGCGAGTCGCTCGCCTTTCATCTCCTTTATGAGTTGGGCGACCTGGGACAAGCGTGGCAACATCTGAACAACGCGGAGGCATTGGTGGACAAGCTGGGCGCCCGCCGCTTTAGTGCCCAGTGTCTGCTTTGGAAGGCGCGTCTGGTGGGTGTCGAAGGCCGGAACCAGGAAGCGCTGGAACTCCTGCAGGCGGCTCTTGCGATTAGTCGGGAGACGGGCGTGGGGTTCGTTGGCCCCCGCGTCCTGGGCGAATTGGCATGCGCTGTGGAAGACCGAGATGCCCGACGCTCGGCGCTGGCCGAAGGCGAGCAGGTCCTCCACGATGGCGCAGTGGGTCACAATCATCTTTGGTTCTATCGCGACGCGATGGAAGCCGCCCTGGACTCCCAGGACTGGGCCGAAGTGAACCGGTTTGCCGCCGCACTCGAGGAATTCACCCGGTCCGAGCCCTTGCCCTGGAGTACCTACTTCATCGCCCGGGCGCGGGCACTGGCGGACTGGCGACAAGGCCAGCGCGGCGCGCACATGCGCGAGAATTTGCAGCGTCTGCACGACGAAGCCGTGCACGCCGGCCTACATACTAGCGCGCTGCCCCTGCGCGAGGCACTCGCGAGCTGAACCGGACGCCACGCCACGGTGCCAACGCACGGTGCTCGGCGCATCGCACCCCTTTTCCGCCCGCCCCAATCGGGTACATTGGGCCAGGTTGTGTTCGTTCGAATTGACCGGGAGGATGGCTCCATGACACCTGCGCAGCAAGCCGCCACAAGGCCGACAAAGCCCGCATCCAAGGCCGCATTCGCCTGGGACGACCCGCTTTTGCTGGAAGAGCAGCTGAGCGAGGACGAGCGCATGGTCCGCGATGCCGCCCGGTCTTATGCCCAGGAGCGGCTGATGCCGCGCATCCTCACCGCCAACCGGGAGGGGCGATTCGACCGCGAGATCATGACCGAGATGGGCGAACTGGGCTTTCTCGGGGCCACCCTGCCGGAAACCTATGGCTGCGCCGGCGTTTCCTACGTCTGCTACGGCCTGGTCGCACGCGAGATCGAGCGCGTCGATTCCGGCTACCGGTCGGCCATGAGCGTGCAGTCCAGCCTAGTGATGCACCCGATCCATGCCTACGGCACCGAGGAGCAGCGGCGCCGCTTCCTGCCCGGGCTAGCCAAGGGGGAGCTGGTCGGCTGCTTCGGCCTGACCGAGCCGGATGCCGGCTCCGATCCCGGCGGCATGACCACCCGCGCCCGCAAGGCCAAAGGCGGCTACCGGCTCAAAGGCGCCAAGATGTGGATCACCAATTCGCCCATTGCCGACGTCTTCATCGTCTGGGCGAAGACCGAGGACGACGTGATCCGCGGCTTCATCCTGGAAAAGGGCATGAACGGCCTGTCGGCGCCAAGCATCGAAGGCAAGTTCAGCCTACGCGCCTCGGCCACCGGTGAAATCGTCATGGACGATGTCTTCGTGCCCGAGGAAAACCTGCTGCCCAACGTGCACGGGCTCAAGGGCCCCTTCGGCTGCCTTAACCGGGCGCGCTACGGCATCGCCTGGGGCGCCCTGGGCGCCGCCGAGTTCTGCTGGCACGCGGCCCGCTCCTATACCCTGGAGCGCAAGCAATTCGGCCGCCCGCTGGCCGCCAACCAGCTGGTCCAGAAGAAGCTGGCCGACATGCAGACCGAGATCACCTTGGGCCTGCAGGTCTGTTTGCGCCTGGGCCGCCTGATGGACGAAAACAAGGCGGCGCCGGAAGCGATCTCCCTGGCCAAGCGCAACTCTTGCGGCAAGGCGCTGGACATCGCCCGCATGGCGCGGGACATGCACGGCGGCAACGGTGTCGCCGACGAATACCACGTCATCCGCCACGTCATGAATCTGGAGGCGGTGAATACCTACGAGGGCACTCATGATGTCCACGCCCTCATCCTGGGCCGCGCCCAGACCGGCATCCAGGCCTTCTCCTGACGCCGCCGCCGGCCCTGCCGGTGCGGCCGTGCGCACTTTTGCTTTGGGAGGGAAAGCATGCCTGACGAGCCCGAGCCATCCGCGCAGCCGGATCGCAAGAAAGTCCAGGAAGTCTATGAGAAAGTTATCAAAACGTTTGGCCAACGCGCCAATGTCACGGGCATAGATATTGGCTACAAGTACGATGGCGGCGTGCGCACCGACCAAGTCACGGTGCGCATCCATGTGCGCGAGAAAGTGCCGCTGGAGGCCCTCACCGAAGCCGAAGCCTTTCCCAAGGAAATCGACGGCGTCCCCATCGATGTAATCGAGGGGCACTACTCGCCCTCGTCGGACGGCATTCTTTCGCTGCTTTCCCGCCGCCACCGGCGCAATCCGATCCGACCCGGCATCAGCATTTCGCATCCGCTGGTCTCGGCGGGGACCATCGGCGCGATCGTTTTCGATCGGGCGACCGGAGCGCCGTGTTTGCTTAGCAACTGGCACGTGCTCGCGGGCTCGATCTTCGCCCAGGTGGGCGATGCGATCCTGCAGCCGGGGCGCTTCGACGGCGGCCGGCGCGAGACCGATACCATCGGGCACCTGGAGCGCATGTATCTCGGCCGGCGCGGCGATGCGGCCATCGCTGTGCTCAACGGCGAACGGCAAGTCTCGCGCACCCAGGACCACACCGACGTCACCGTACGCACGACCCGCCGCGCCGGCCTGGGCGATACGCTCGCCAAGTCCGGGCGCACCACCGGGGTGACCACCGGCGTCGTGGACGGCATGGGCCGCTACCGAATCACCTATTCCGTCGGCACTCACGAGATCGACGGGTTTCTCATCCGCGCGACGACGGATGGCAACCCGGATAACATCGAGATCAGCGGCGCCGGCGATTCCGGCTCGCTCTGGTACGACCCGGGCACGCAGGAGGGCGTCGGCCTGCACTTCGCCGGTGAGTCCGACCCGGCGCCGTCGGCGGAATATGCCCTGGCCTGCCACCTGGACGCGGTGTTGGACGAGTTGCATATTTCCTTGGAGCCGGTCGAGGTGGTTGATACGCCGGCGCCGCCGGCACCCGAGCCCGCACCGCCCCAACCGGCGCCCGGCGCCCCGTCCCTCCTGGATTTGCTGCGCGGCGCCGGCGTCACCGAGGAAGTGCTCAACAACATCGACCTGCCGGAGATCGGCGACGCGGTCCTGCGCGAGCGCGGCGTGCGCATTACGGGCGGCAAGACGGGCCCGGTGCAGATCGCCATCGATCCACGCCTGGCCCGCGGCGAAATCCGCCTGCTGCTCGATATGGAGTGAAAGGCGGCTTAGGTCGCCGCCAGGAGCACCCGCGCCAGGCCCAGCATCTCGGGCTGTTCGATGGGGCGCAGGGTGGCTTTGCGCATGGGCGCGTTCTCCGGCTTCATCGCCTCTCCGGCCAGGCGCTCGGCGTCTTCCGGCGTGAGGCCGCTGTCGGCGACGTCGATGCGCAGGCCCACCTCGCGCAGGAACGCGTCATAGGCCGCCGGCAGGGCCGACGCCAAATCGGTGTCGCTGCTTCCCTCCATGCCGAAGGCACGGGCCACCTCGGCGTGCGGCCCTGGCGCCGCCTCGGCGTTGCCAGGCAAGGCCACCCGCAGGCTCAACCCCACCGACCGGCCGTGGTGCACATGCCCGACCGCTCCCAGGGCATGGCCGAGAGCATGCGCAATGGTGGTGCCGCCGGAATCGATGGCCCGGCCGGCCAGCGCGGCGGCGATGATCATGGCCGAGCGCGCCTCGACGTTCGTCGGCTCGCGCACGGCCACCGGCAGATACCGGCGAATCAGCCGGATCGCCGCCAACGCCGGCGCATGGGTCTGCGGTTTTGTGCGGTGGCTGGTGGCCGACTCCATCGCATGGACCAGGGCGTCGATACCGGTCGCGGCGGTCAGATGCGCCGGCAGGCTGACGGTCAATTCCGGATCCAAAAGGGCGAGCACCGGACGCAGGTTTCCCGCGTCCGACCACAACTTGGCGCCGCTCCCCGCCGTGAAAACCATGGACTGGGTCATTTCGGCGCCGGTCCCCGCGGTGGTGGGAACAGCGATAATGGGCAGGACATTCTCCCCGAAAGGATCGCATTGCAAAGCATAGCTTTCCGCCGGGGCGCTGCCGCTGGCGACACCGGCGGCCATCTTGGCCACATCCACCGCCGAGCCGCCGCCCAGGCCGACAATCAGGTCGGCGTTCAGGTCACGCGCGGCTTGCGCCGCCGCGTCGATCTGCGCGGCCAGCGGATCGCTGCGTACGTCGGTAAAGATACGCACGGTCACGCCGGCGTCCGCGAGTGACGTTTCCGCCGCCGTGGTCAACCCCGCGGCGGCAACGCCGGCATCGGCGACCAGCAGCACCCGTGCCGGCGCCCCGGCGCGGGCCACCACTTCGGCCCCCAGGGTGTCAATACGACCCGGGCCGAACGCAACCCCCTCGCCGAGAATGGCAAGCTCCGATTCAAACATGTTGCCCCTTTCACGCCCCAAATCGCGGTTCGATCATCCCTAGCACGGACCGACCCGCGCTGGCGAGATATCTGCGGGTACGATAGGCTGCCCGACCTGTCGGGGACGGACCGCGCGCGTCATGAAGATCACCCGTATCACCCAGACCCGGCACCGGATTCCACTGGACCCGCCGTTCCTGCCGGCGTGGGACACACGCGCCCGGACGCATTTCGACGTGGACCTGGTGCGCGTCGAAACAGACAAGGGGCTGACCGGCGTCGGCTCGGGCGATGCCATGCCGGGCTTCGCCGGGCACGAAGATCTCTTCATCGGCCAGGATCCGCGCGACCTGGATCGCCATTTCCGCATTATCGAGAATCTGTCGTTTCATTATGGCCGCTGCTGGCCCCTGGATACGGCGATGTGGGATCTGGCCGGACAAATCGCCGGGCAGCCGATCTGGCGCCTGTTGGGCGGCCGTGCCGGACGGGTGCGCACCTACGCGTCATCGGGCTCGCTGCGCGCCGCCGCCGAGCTTGTCGAGTTGGCGCATCACGTCGCGGAGGCCGGTTTCCCGGCGCTGAAGATTCGCTTTCAGCGGCCCGACTGGCGCGACGACGTGGCGGCCCTGGACGCCGTGCGCGCGGCGGTGGGTGATGACCTCGCGCTCATGGTGGACTGCAACCAGGGCTGGCGCATGCCCTGGGACGTGGCCGAGCCGTGGGGATTGAAGGATGCGCTGGCGGTGGCGCGGCGCCTGGAAGATCTCGATGTGTACTGGATGGAGGAGCCCCTGCACCGCGGCGCCTACGACGACATGGCGGCCCTGCGCGCCGCCACCGATGTGCGCATTGCCGGCGGCGAGATGACTCGCGAACTCCATGAGCTGCGCGAGCTTGTCACCCGCGGCTGTCTCGATGTCTTGCAGACGGATGCGGTGGTCACCGGCGGCATCACTGGTTTGGCCCGTATCGCCACATTGGCCGAGGCCCATGGCGTTGCCTTCACGCCGCACACCTGGGGCAACGGTATCGGTCTGTTGACCAATGCCCACCTGGCCGCGGGCATTGCCGGCTCACCCTATCTGGAGTTTCCGTTCGACCCGCCCGGCTGGACCGTGGACCGGCGCGACTTCCCGTTGCGCGCGCCGATCACCGCCGACGGTGACGGCTGGATCACCCTGGGCGACGCGCCCGGGTTGGGACTGGAACTGGACGAAGACCGGTTGAAGAAGACCCGGATCGGCTGACCGCCGGGGTCAGGCAGCCGAGGTCAGGCGCGAGCTGGTGGCTTGCGGAGCCGACCAGAACTGTTGCAACCGGCGCAGGGTGGCGTTCGCCTCGTCGAGGGTGGCCTGGCTGAACTGCGCGCCGCCGAGCTTGCCGGCGTGTTCATCGAACAGCGCGCTGAGGGCCCGGAATATCTCGACCCCTTTCTCGGAGGCGCGCACATGGAACGAGCGCCGGTCGTGCGGCGAGCGCTCCTGCGCCAGATAGCCGTGCTCGACCATCTTCTTCACGTTGTACGAGACGTTGGACCCCAGATAGTAGCCGCGCTGGGTCAGCTCGCCGACCGAGAACTCCTCCTCGCCGATATTGAAGAGGATCAGCGCCTGAACGTTGTTCAGGTCGCGCACGCCGCGCCGCTCCAGCTCCGCCTTCACCACTTCCAGGCACTGCCGGTGCAGTCGCTCGACCAAAGAAATCGTCTCGAGATAGGCAGCCTTCACGGTATTCTCGCCTCGCTATCAGCAATTCATGGCCGGGTCATTTGACAGCGAGTTTAGGGAAGGTCCGGTTAAAGATGCCTTAACCGGCGGCGGAAACGTGTGGGAAACCAACCCCGGATCAGGATAACTTTATCAACAAAATCCGCCCCTTAGCGGCCCTGAAGTAACTTGATGATCGCCGAATAATCCAGGCCGCCGTGGCCGGCATTGACGAACAGCGTATAGAGGGCCGCCGCCTGGGCCCCCAGCGGCGTAGCCGCGCCGGCCTGGGCCGCCGCCTCCTGCGCCAGCTTCAGGTCCTTGTGCATCATGGCGGCGGCGAAGCCGGGCTTGTAGTCGCGGTTGGCCGCCGAGGCCTCGATGATGCCCGGGACCGGCAGATGGTTGAGCATGGCCCAGCACGAGCCGGAGGCCTTGGAGCTGATATCGAACAGCTTCCGTGCATCCAGGCCCAGTTTCTCGCCCAGGGTGAAGGCCTCGGAGATGCCGATCATGGTGATGCCCAGGATCATGTTGTTGCAGACCTTGGCCACCTGGCCGTTGCCCGGCCCGCCGGCATGGACGATGGTGCGGCCCATCGCCTCGAAGATGGGCTTGCCGCGGGCAAAGGCGGCATCGGTGCCGCCGACCATGAAGGTCAGGGTCCCCGCCGAGGCCCCGGCGACCCCGCCCGAGACCGGCGCATCCAGCATGTCGATACCGGCCTTCGCCGCCGCCTCGTGCACCGCGCGGGCACTGGCCACGTCGATGGTCGAGCTGTCGATCGCCAACGTTCCCTTGGCCGCGGCGGTGAGAACACCATCGTCGCCGGTATAGACCTGACGCACGTGCTCGCCGGCGGGCAGCATGGTGATCACCACGTCGACCTCGCGCGCCGCTTCGGCAGCGCTGCTCACGGCCGTGACGCCGGCCGCCGCGGCGGATTTGACCGAGGCCGGCACAAGGTCGAAACCTTTGACGCTGTGCCCCGCCTTGACCAGGTTGCCGGCCATGGGCCCGCCCATGTTGCCGAGCCCGATGAAGCCGATCTTCGCCATGGTTGCCTCGCTTCCCGTTCAGTCGAACGTCAGATCGCCGCCTGGCGGCGGCGCGAAATGAGCGGCCACCATCTCCGCGCCGACATCCGCCAAGGCCGCCGGCTGCCAGGACGGCGCGTTGTCCTTGTCGATCACCGCGGCACGGATGCCCTCGTAGGAATCATGACGCGCCAGGCAGGCTTGGCTCAAGCGAAATTCCATACTCATGCAGGCATCGAATTCCAGCCGCGCGCCGCGGCGCAACTCCTCGGCCGTGATCTTCAGGCTGGTTGGCGAGGCAGCGCGCAAGGCCTCGAGCGTCGTGGCCGCCCAATCCCCACCCGCGTCTTCGAGGGCGGCGATGATCCCCTCCACTGTCACACCGACGAAGCATCCGTCGATGGCCGCCCGATGCCGGACCAGCGGTGCCGGTCCCGGATCGCTGGTAACGCCGGCGAGCGCCGCGCCCACATCCGCGCCTTTCGCCGCCAACGCTTCTTCCAATTCAGGCAGGCGGGCGCTGTCCACATAGTGGGTAGCGACACCGGCGTAGAGCGCATCCGCCGCCTTCAGGCGCGCGCCCGTCAAACCCAGATAGAGACCCAACTTGCCCGCCAGGCGCGGCAGGAAATGCGACGCCCCCACGTCGGGAAACAGGCCGATGCGCGTCTCCGGCATGGCGAAGAGCGTGCGTTCGGTCGCCACCCGGTGACTGCCATGCACGGAGACGCCGACCCCGCCGCCCATGGTGATGCCGTCGAGCACCGCCACGTAGGGCTTGGCAAAGACCTTGATGCGCCGGTTGAGGCGGTACTCGGCGCGGAAGAAATCGCGGGTCAGCGAATCGCCGTCCTTGCCCGCCTGCCAGATGGCGCGCACATCGCCGCCGGCGCAAAACGCCCGCTCCCCCGCCCCGCGCACAACGACCGCATCAACCGCCGGATCGGTCGCCCAGACGGCCAGGCGGGCGTCCATCGCCTCGATCATCGGCAAGGTCAGGGCATTGAGCGCCTTGGGTCGGTTCAACGTGATAAACCCGGCGCGGCCGCGCACCTCGAATTGGATATCGGAGGTGTCGTTCATTCGGCAAGCAACCGCCGGGCGATGATGACGCGCATGATTTCGTTCGTGCCTTCCAATATCTGATGAACCCGCACGTCGCGCAGGAAGCGCTCGATGGGAAAGTCGCGCAGGTAGCCGTAGCCGCCGTGGATCTGGAGCGCCTGATCGCACACCGCGAAGCCCACGTCGGTGGCGAAGCGTTTCGCCATGGCGCAAAGCTGGGTTGCCTCCGCATCGCCATCGTCCAGCGCCTGGGCGGCGCGGTGGACCATCAGGCGCGCCGCCGCCAACTCCGTCGCCATGTCCGCCAGCTTGAACTGCAGGGCCTGGAAATCCGCCAGCCGCTTGCCGAACTGGCGGCGGTCGAGCATATGGGCGCGGCTGGCCTCCAGGCAGGCGCGCGCGGCGCCGATCGAACACGCCGAGATGTTCAGCCGGCCGCCGTCCAGGCCCATCATGGCGATCTTGAAGCCGTCCCCCTCGGCGCCCAGGCGGTTGGCCACGGGCACGCGGGCGTCGGCGAAATTCAGCATCGCCGTCGGCTGGCTGGTCCAACCCAGCTTGCGCTCCTGCTTGCCGAAGGTGAGGCCAGGCGTGTCCTTGGGCACCACCAGGGCCGAGATGCCCTTGGCGCCGGCGCCGCCGGTGCGGCACATGACCACATAGATATCGCTGCGCCCGCCGCCGGAGATGAACGCCTTGGCGCCGTTCAGCACGTAATCGTCGCCGTCGCGCACGGCGCGCGTCGCCAGTGCCGCGGCGTCCGATCCCGCCTCCGGCTCGGTCAGGCAGTAGCTGGCAAAATGTTCCATGGTGGTGAGCGGCGGCAGGAACCGCTGCCGCTGCTCGGCATTGCCGAATCGGTCGATCATCCAGGCGGCCATGGTGTGGATCGAGATATAGGCCGCCGTCGAGGTGCAGCCGGCCGCCAACTCCTCGAAAACGATGGCCGCGTCCAGGCGCGTCAGCCCGGCGCCGCCCACATCCTCACGGATATAGATTCCAGCGAGGCCGAGCCCGGCCGCCCGGCGCAGGGCCTCTTCGGGAAAGATTTTCTCCTCGTCCCACGTGCCCGCATGCGGCGCCATCTCGTTGACGGCAAAGGTCCGCGCCGTATCGCGAAAGGCGCGCTGATCGTCGCTGAGATCGAAATCCATGGAACTCCGCCACCCGCCGGAAACGCGGCCGCGATGATAGCCCCGGCCGGCAGCGTGTCAATGTGGGGCGGCGGGCCGCCGTTGAAATTGCGGCCAACCGTAGCGAAGGCTACAATCGACGTGAAGAGGTTCAGGATCCGCGAGCATGAGGAGCAAGGAACTGTTTCCCGAGATCGAGCCCTACGACAGGGGCACACTGAGTGTCTCGGAGTTGCACACAATCTACTATGAGCAGGTCGGCAATCCCGATGGAAGGGCCGCGCTATATCTGCATGGCGGGCCCGGCATCGGGATTCTGCCAAACTATCGCCGATTCTTTGATCCAGATTTCTATCGAGTGGTCCTTCCCGATCAGCGCGGCGCGGGCCGCAGCACGCCTCATGCGGAAATTCAGGAGAACACAACCTGGGACCTCGTCGAGGATCTTGAGCGGCTGAGGCATCATCTGGATATCGAGTCATGGATCGTCATGGGCGGAAGCTGGGGCAGCACCCTGGCGCTCTGCTATGCCATCAAACACCCAAAGAGCGTAGCCGGCCTGATTGTTCGCGGCGTATGGCTGGTTCGACCCTTCGAGATCGCCTGGCTCTACGAGGAAGGCGGCGCGTCAAATATATTTCCCGATGAGTGGGAGAGATTCCGGGCACCTGCGGATGCGACCGGCGCCTCCAGCAATCTGGCGGGTTACCACAGGCTGCTCACCGGCGCGGATGAAGGTGCGAAATGGCAGGCCGCCAGGGCCTGGTCACGATGGGAGACCGCCATGGCAACGCTCGTTCCGGATCGATCGGCGATCACGCAATCGGCGGAGGACAGCTTGGCACTTTCAAAGGCACGAATCGAGTGCCACTTTGCCTACAAAAAGTTCTTCATGGGTAGCGACAACTATGTCCTGGAAAATGCGGATAAGATATCTCGTATCCCCTGCCGCATTGTTCAAGGACGCCACGACGTCATATGTCCGACCATTTCGGCTTGGCAACTTCACAAGGCACTCCCGAAGTCCGAATTGAGGATCGTCGCGGACGGAAGCCATTCGCCGATGGACCGCGGCATGGCGGCCGAGCTTGTCCAAGCGTCCGATGATTTTCGGTCCCTCAGTACGTAACGGATGTCGGTCGAATCGGGGCTTTTGACATTCTACCCTACTCGAGGAGGCAGTTTCGACGGGCACCGACCTCTCAAGAAAACCTCGGTCCGCGGGCCAATGAATAGCCGGGATATGGTCAGGCGGACGTAAGCCCGTCTCAATAACATCCGCTTTTTAGCGGTTCATGTCTGTTCTACACTCGGCGGCAGGCATTGGCGCGTGCGCTGAGGGGTACTCTTCCTTATCAGTCCGGTTGGAGCGTCCTTGGAGCCGGTAGTTCGTGATCGCGCGATCGATCGGGTTACCGCCCCGGATAACGGTGAGAATTTGACTATGCCAGGCAAGTTGAGATTTGCGAACCTTCCCTCCCTTCGGCGAGCCAGCCATTTCACGGCGAGCTTGGTCATGTTCGTTGCACTCGTTCTGGCGGGCTGCGACTCCGGCACGCCGGCGGCGCAAGACCCGGCGGCTGCACCGCCGGCGGTGATCGTCGCGCCTGTGGAACTCAAGGATGTGACCGAGGAGCGCACGTTTACCGGCCGCATCGAAGCCATAGACAAGGTCCAGATACGCGCTCGCGTCCCGGGCTTCCTCAAGAAACGCGAGTTCGAAGAAGGGGCGATGATCGAAAAAGGCCAGCTCCTGTTCGAGATCGAGCGGGACCTCTACGAGATCGCCGTCGCGCAAGCGGAGGCCAATTTGTCCAATGCTCAAGCGACGCTCACGCTGGCAAAACAGACCTACGATCGAACCGCCACCTTGGCAAAGCGAGACACCGCATCAAAGGCATCGCTGGATACAGCGCAAGCACAACTCACCGAGAGCCGGGCTGCGGTCAAGGCGCAGGAGGCCGCCCTGCAGGCAGCGACTCTGAACCTCAGCTATACGCGCATCACGGCTCCCATCGATGGCCGCATCGGACGCACGGCCTATTCCGTCGGCAATCTCGTCAGCGTCGACAGCGATCCGCTGGTGACGCTGGTCGCCCAGGATCCGATGTATGTGACTTTTCCCGTTCCGCAAAAACTACTTCTCGAGGTGCGCAAGGAAGGACGAGGCCGCGACAGCGTCACCGTTCAGCTACGCCTTGCCGATGGTTCGACTTACGAGCACCAGGGCCAAATTCGCTTTGTCGATGTAGAGGCGACCTCGTCGACCGATTCCGTGACGGTCCGGGCGAGCATACCGAATCCCGATGGGCTGTTGGTCGACCAGCAGCTCGTGAGTGTCGCCGTCGTCAGGAAGCAGCCCGAGAGGCGGCTCGTCGTGTCGCAGTCCGCCATATTACTCGATCAACAAGGACCATACGTGCTTGCCGTCGGCGACGATAACAAAGTGACCATCCAACGGATCACTACCGGCGATCAGCGCGGGCCACTCATCGTGGTGACGTCCGGCCTGGCGGAAAATGACCGCGTGATTGTCAGTGGCCACCAGAAAGTGCGGCCCGGCGTCGTCGTCGCCCCGTCGCAGGCCAGCAACGCCGACACCCCGGCCGCTCCTAAATCCGAATAGGGAGCGGCCATGATCTTCGATATCTTCATACGGCGCCCACGGTTGGCGATGGTCATCTCGCTGGTGATCACCCTCGCGGGCCTGATCTCCATCCTGGTCATTCCCGTGGCGCAATATCCAAGCATCGCGCCGCCAACGGTGCGCGTAACCGCCACCTATACGGGAGCCGACGCCCGCACGGTCGAGGAGAGCATTGCCCAGCCGCTCGAGAATGCCATCAACGGCGTGACCGGCATGAGGTACTTGAAGTCGACGTCGGCCAACGACGGCTCGTATACCCTCAATGTCACGTTCGACCTGTCGACCGATCCCGACATCGCCACCGTCAACGTCCAGAACCGCGCCAACCTGGCGATATCGAAACTGCCCCAGGAAGTCCGCACCACGGGCCTGACGATCCAGAAGGTATCCACCGACCTGCTGCAGGTCTTCATGTTCCATTCGAGCGACGACAGCCACGACCAGCTTTTTCTGAGCAACTTCGTCACCCTGAACGTACTCGATGAATTGAAGCGCGTTGCCGGTGTCGGCGATGCGTCGATCTTCGGCGCCCGCGACTATTCCATGCGCATCTGGATCGATCCGCAGAAGCTCGCCAATTTCGGCATGACGCCGAATGACGTCATTGAGGCGGTACAATCCCAGAATGTGCAGGCCGCCGCAGGGCGGATCGGCGCCGCACCGCTCAGCGACGATCAGCGCCTGCAACTGACCATCACCACAAAGGGCCGCCTGTCGTCGGCGGAGGAATTCGGCAATATCATCGTTCGTAGCGAGCCCGATGGGTCGTTCGTCCGTCTCAATGACGTCGCGCGTATCGAGCTTCAGGCCGCCAGCTTCGACACCATTGCCCGCTACAAGGGCAGGCCGGTCGCCCCCATCGGCATCTATCTAGCGCCTGGCGCCAATGCCGTCGCCGTTGCCGTTGCGGTATCAGACCGTCTCGAACAGCTCAGCTCGCGGTTTCCGGCCGGCGTGACCTATTCCTACATCTATAATACCGCCGAGTTTGTCTCGTCGATGATGGAGAAGGTCGTTACCACGCTTTTTGAAGCGTTTGTGCTTGTCGCTCTCGTCGTGTTCATCTTTCTCGGCCGGTTGCGTGCCACCCTCATCCCCTTGATCGCCGTGCCGGTCGCCGTCATCGGCACCTTTGCCGTTCTCTTGGCATTTGGTTATTCCGCCAACACGATAACACTGCTGGCGCTGGTGCTTGCCATTGGCATTGTCGTGGATGATGCGATCATCGTTGTCGAAAACGTCGAGCGCGTCATGGAGGAAGAGCCGGAGCTGTCGCCGGCTGAGGCTACCCGAAAAGCCATGAGTCAGATTGCCGGGCCGGTCATCGCCATAACGCTGGTCCTGTTGTCGGTTTTCGTGCCCGTCGCCTTTCTGCCCGGCACCTCCGGCGTGCTGTTTCGCCAGTTCGCGATCACCATCTCGGCCGCCATGGTTATCTCGGCGATCAATGCCCTGACGCTGTCACCGGCTCTGTGCTCGCTGTTCCTGAAACCCGGCCAGCCGCGCGGCGTGATGCGGCGAATCACCAATGGCATCAACCGTGTGTCGGACGGCTATGCGGCCGTCGTCAGCCGTCTCGTCAAAGTGGCGGTGCTTAGCTTGGCCCTCGTCGCTGTGCTGACGGTCGCCACGTACGCGGTTTTCCTGCGCACGCCGTCCGGCTTCTTGCCTGAAGAAGACAAGGGTTATCTGATCACGGTGTTCAATCTGCCCCCCGGCGCGTCGCTCAACAGAACCGATGATGCGGCGAAGAAGGCCGAGGCCATCATTAGCGACGACCCGGCTGTCGATGGCGCTGTCGCCGTACTGGGGCTCGATTTCCTTGGCGGCGGATCGTCGTCTAGTGCCGGCGTCATCTTCGTCCGCCTCAAGTCCTTCGACCAGCGGGTCGGCCCCAACATGCATGCGACGGCGGTGGCCCGCCGCCTGTTCGGCGCGCTGTCGCAGATCCCGGACGGCTTTTTCCTGGCCCTTAACCCGCCGGCCATTTCCGGCATCGGCCAGACCGGCGGCTTTGAATATATCCTGGAAGGGCTGGAGGGACAGGAACCGACGGCGATCGCGGCGACCATGCGCGGCTTGATCGTCGCCGCGAACCAGCAACCCGAGCTGGCGCAGGTCTTCTCAACCTTCGAGGCCTCGACCCCGCAGATCAAGCTGGACATCGACCGGGACAAGGTCCAGGTGCTGGGGGTCCGTCTCTCCGATGTCTTCGCCGCCCTGCAGGCAAGTCTTGGCAGCTTCTACATCAACGACTTCAACCTGTTCGGCCGCACCTGGACGGTGCGCCTGCAGGCGGAAAAGGAGAGCCGGGCCTCGATCGACGATATCTATAACATTCAGCTCAGAAACAGCGATGGACAGATGATCCCGATGGCGTCGGTCGCGCGGGCAACGCTCGACGCCGGACCGCGAACTATCGTGCGCTACAACAACTACCGGTCCGTCTCGATCAACGGCGGGCCGGCCCCCGGGCGCGGCGACGGCGAAGCCATCGCGGCCATGGAAGAGCTGTCGAGGAAAACCCTACCGGCCGGTTACGACTTCGAGTGGACGGGACAGGCGTTGGAGCAGAATTTGTCGGCGGGTCAGACGCCTATCGTGCTCGGCTTCGCCGTCGTCTTTGCCTTTCTGTTTCTGGTCGGGCTTTATGAAAGTTGGAACGTCCCTATTCCTGTCCTTTTGTCGGTCGTCGTCGCCGTCCTGGGCGCCATGCTGGCCCTCTGGCTGATGCGTTTGAGCTTCGTGCTGTATGCCCAGATCGGCATCGTCGTGCTCATCGCGCTCGCGGCCAAGAACTCGATCCTGATGACGGAATTCTCGCTGTACCGACGGGCGGAAGGACAGTCGATCCTGAAGTCGGCGGTGAGCGGCGCCAGGCTTCGTTTTCGCCCGGTCATGATGACCAGTTTCGCCTTTATCGCCGGCCTCATTCCCCTTGTCCGCGCCACCGGCCCGGGAGCGGACAGTATGTTCGCCGTGGGCTTGCCCGTTCTGGCCGGGATGCTGGCCGCCTCGATCTTCGGCATATTCCTCATCCCGATGCTTTACGTCGTCTTCCAGCGCATGCGGGAAAGCCAATGGTGGCGGAGAGGCAGTTCCGGCGCCGTCAAAGACAACCCCTCGAGCGAGTCGCACAGGGATTGAAATCCGGGCCGGCGTTTGAAACCGATTCACGATTAAGGCGTGTCGGATTGTAGCCTTCCTCGGCTCCCCAACTCGGCTCTTGACATCGGCCGCTGTTTGGAGTTGGCTAGGGGATAGCGCCGATTTGATGCTTAGATTGCGGGCGCTTTAAAAATGCGGCTAAAGCGAGTGGATTTGTCCGCCCGGCTTCTGGTCGCGGCGGTTTTTTTTGTGCTCGGATTGGTCCACCGCAGACGGACCCGCGGAATTTGAGGGGCAGCTTGCACCGCGTCGAAAATGCTAAAGCGCCACGGGACTAAATGGTCTCCGTGGGCCCTGGCTTATACAGAGGAGACCCGACGGATGACGGTCCAATTCAAGGATATCTACGAGAACACCCAGGCCGGCCTGCAGCAGACGCCGGAGAACGCCTCCGCCGTGTTCACGGTGCAGACCCGCCAGATCGAGGGCTTTCGCAGCGAGGCATCCGTGCGCCAGTTCAACGTCACGGTGGACGAGCCCGAGGCCCTGGGCGGCAAGGATACCGGACCGTCCCCGGTGGAGCTACTGCTCGCGGCGCTGGGGAGCTGCCAGGAGATCACCTACCGGCTCTATGCCGACGCGCTGGGCGTGCCGCTCAACGGCGTTTCCGTGCGGCTGACGGGCAATCTAGATCTGCGCGGCTTCTTCGCCGTCGATCCGGCGGTACGGCCCGGCTATCAGTCGATCGAGGCGACGGTGGTCCTCGACAGCCCGGCCTCGGACGAGGATTTGGCGCGTCTGAAAGAGTCCGTCGACCGCCATTGCCCGGTGCTTGATATCCTGGCCTCGGCAACTCCCGTCAGCTTGAGTTTGGAGCGCGGTAACACCGCCGGCTGGCAGGACACCTGGTCCGCCGCCTGAGAGCACCCCCGTTTTGACCGGGGCGCCCGCCGTCCCGGCTCACAACCGAGGGCTCGCAACCGCATGATTTTGAGGATACGACCATGACCATCGAGACCCCGCATCCGGAGACCATCGTGCTCCACGCCGGCTACCGCAGCGACCCGGCCACTGGTGCCGTGGCGGCACCGATCTATCAGACGACCTCGTACCAGTTCGCCAACACGCAACAGGCGGAGAACCTGTTCGCCTTGAAGGAGCTGGGCAATATCTACAGCCGCATCATGAATCCGACCTGCGCCATACTCGAGGAGCGGGTCAGTGCCTTGGAGGGCGGCGTGGCGGCCCTGGCTGTCAGTTCGGGACAGGCGGCCACGGCGATCTCGATCCAGAATATCGCCCGCGCCGGCGACAACATCGTCAGCTCCACCGATCTGTACGGCGGGACCTGGAACCTGTTCGCCAACACCCTGCCGACGTTCGGCATCGAGGTTCGTTTCGTTGACCCCGCCGACCCGGAGAATTTCCGCCGCGCCACTGACGCCAAGACCCGTGCCTACTACGCCGAGACCCTGCCGAACCCGAAGCTGCAGGTCTTCCCCATCGGCGAGGTGGCGAAGATCGCCGAAGACATCGGCGTGCCGCTGATCGTCGACAACACGGCAGCGCCGGTCATCTGCCGGCCGTTGGCGCACGGCGCCCACATCGTCGTCCATTCGACCACCAAGTACATCGGCGGCCACGGGACCTCGATCGGTGGCATCCTCGTGGACGGCGGCACCTTTGATTGGGCCAAGCACGCGGATCGCTTCCCGTCCCTCAATCAGCCCGACCCCAGCTATCACGGCGCCGTTTGGACTCAGGCGGCGGCGCCGCTCGGCCCCATCGCCTATATCCTCAAGGCGCGGGTGACCTTGCAGCGGGATCTGGGCTACGCGCTCAGCCCCTTCAATGCGTTCCAGTTCATCCAAGGGCTGGAGACCCTGCCGCTGCGCATCCGCGAGCATTGCCGCAATGCCAACGCTGTCGCCAAGTTCCTGGCCGAACGCCCGGAGGTGACGCGCGTCATCCACCCCAGCCGGCAGACCGGCGAAGCCAAGCGCCGCGCCGATACCTATCTTTCAGGCGGCCAGGGCGGTCTGCTCGGCTTCGAGTTGAAAGGCGGCAAGGAGGCCGGGCGGCGCTTCATCGACGCCCTGCAGCTTTTCTATCATGTGGCCAACATCGGCGATGTTCGCAGCCTGGCGATTCACCCGGCCAGCACGACGCACTCGCAGCTCTCGCCCGCCGAGCAACTGGCAACCGGCACCACGGATGGCTATGTAAGATTGTCGGTCGGGATCGAGCATATCGACGACATCCTGGCCGATCTGGAGCAGGCCCTCGACGCCGCCGCTACCGGCGCCAAGGCGGCCTGAGTCGCGGGAGAAAAAGGCAGCCGATGCCCATCAAGATCCCCAACGACCTGCCGGCACGCCGGACCCTCGAGGGCGAAGGGGTCAGGATCATTCGCGAGACGGACGCCATTCGCCAGGACGTTCGGCCCTTGCGAATCGCGCTCCTCAACCTGATGCCGGACAAGATCCGCACCGAGACCCAGATCGCCCGCGTCGTCGGCAGCACGCCGCTGCAGGTGGAGATGACGCTGCTGAAGACCGGCACCTATCAGTCGAAGAACACGCCGGAGCGGCACCTGCTCGACTTCTACAAGAC
>JAJFGI010000386.1 GCA_021776215.1 Kiloniellaceae bacterium
CGCGAAGATATGTCGCGGGATGCCGTGGAAGCGATCCTGGCGGATCTGCGCGACGGGGCGGACGTCGAGATCCTGCCCGCCGGCGAAACCGCCCCGGCGGCGCCCGAACCAGCGCAGTAGCCGCGCATTGCCGCGTAAGACGCCGTGGCGATTCAGCGCTCACCCCTGGCGCCGGCGAGCTTTCCGGCCTTGGCTCCGGTGGCCGGGGTGCGCTTGGCGACGCGCGCCTGCGGTATCCGGTACACGGATCGTCCCGACGCCTGCCTGATCGAGCTGGCCCCGGGCACCCCGGTGGCCGGCGTGCTGACCCGCTCGCTGACCGCCTCGGCACCCATTCTGTGGTGCCGCAAAGCGCTGAGCGGGGGCCGGGCGCGGGCCATCCTCGTCAATGCCGGCAATGCCAACGCCTTTACCGGGGCGGCGGGCCGCGACTCGGTCGAGCGCGTGGTCGGCGCCGTGGCACGCAAGTTCAACTGCAAGGAACGCGAAGTGTTCGTGGCCTCGACCGGGGTGATCGGCGAGCCGTTGCCCGATGGGAAATTGACCGGGGCGCTGGAGGGCCTGCGCGCCGATCTGGCGGCGGACAACTGGGCGGCCGCGGCGGCGGCGATCATGACCACCGATACCTACCCCAAGGGCGCCACCCGCCAGGCCGAAATCGGCGGCGTGCCGGTGACCTTGAACGGCATCGCCAAGGGCTCGGGCATGATCGCGCCGGATATGGCGACCATGCTTTCCTTCGTGGTCACCGATGCCAAGATTCCGGCCAAGACGTTACAGGCCCTGCTTAAGCCCGCGGCCGATGCCTCGTTCAATTCGATTACCGTGGACAGCGATACCTCGACCAGCGACACGCTGCTGGTCTGCGCCACGGGGGCGGCCAAGCATCGCCGCGTGAGCGGCCGGTCTGACCCGCTGCTGCGCGGCTTTCGTGCCGCCCTGGACGATCTCTTGCGCGATCTGGCGCATCAGGTGGTGCGCGACGGCGAGGGGGCGCAGAAGTTCGTCACCATCGCGGTCTCGGGCGCCGCCTCGCGCCGCGCGGCCCGGCGCATCGGCCTGGCCATCGCCAACTCGCCGCTAGTGAAGACGGCGATCGCCGGCGAGGACGCCAATTGGGGCCGCATCGTCATGGCCGTGGGCAAGGCCGGTGAGCGCGCCGACCGCGACCGCCTGACCATCGAGATCGGCGGCGTCGCGGTTGCCCGCGACGGCCAGGTGGTACCCGGCTACGACGAGGCGCCGGTGGCGCGCCACATGCAGGGGCAGGAGATCCACATCGCCGTCGATGTCGGGGTCGGCCGCGGCAAGGCCACCGTGTGGACCTGCGATCTCACGCACGCCTATATCGATATCAATGCCGACTACCGGAGCTGAGGGCGCGCCCAGCGGCTGCTGGGACGCCGGACAGGCCGAACCCGCCGGGCTGACCGGTCCGGTGGTGCTGGTCGCCGCGGTGGCCCTGGTGGATGCGGACGGGCGGGTCTTGCTGGCGCGCCGGCCCGACGGCAAGGAGATGGCCGGCCTGTGGGAATTTCCCGGCGGCAAGGTGCATCCCGGCGAGACCCCCGAAGCCGCCCTGGTGCGCGAGCTGCGCGAGGAGCTGGAGATCGATACCCGGCAAAGCTGCCTGGCGCCGATCGGCTTCGCCTCGCATGCCTACGAGACATTTCATCTGCTCATGCCGCTCTATGTTTGCCGGACGTGGGTCGGCACCATGCGCGCCGTCGAGGGTCAGGAGTTGGCCTGGGTGCGGCCGGTACGCCTGGGCGACTATCCCATGCCGCCTGCCGATGCGCCGCTGATCCCGCTGCTGCGGGATTTGCTGTAGCTCACCTATTCCAAGTCCGAGGTGCTTGTCATCCCCGACGTTACATGAGCCCAAGAGCCAAGGGTTCTTGGTCGGCGAATGCTAGATCCGGCATGACACATCGATCAACGCTTGCCTTAGCGACGCGGTTTGGGTGTCGCCGTATCGCCGGCGGGAACCTCGGGGCTGTCCAAGGCATCGGCCAGGCGTCCACGGGCGCTGCCGGGGGCGAGCGGCCGCTGTTGATCCGGGTGTGGCGCCCAGGCGGTTAGATAGACGATCTCGAAAGTCGCCGGCACACGGCCGTCGGCGCCGCCGAAGCGCTCCGCGTACACGGCGGCGGCGCGCAGCAGGGTGTCGCGGCGGGTCGGCGTGCGCCGTCGCTCGTGCAGGGCGTTGCTTTCGCCCATGGTGCGCAGATCGCGCATCAAGGTGAGGGCATCGGGATAGGACATCGTGAGGGTATCCGCATCGGCGACTGGCAAGGCGAAGCCGGCGCGCTGGAGCAGGTTGCCGGCGTCGCGGATATCGACGAAGGGGGAGACGCGCGGGCTGGCACCGCCCTCGACGTCCAGTTCGGCCTGAAGCAATGCGGCCCGCAATTCCTGCAAGGTGCCGCCACCGAGCATGGCGCAGAGGAACAGGCCGTCGGGCCGCAAGCTCCGGCGGATCTGCAACAGCGCCCCCGGCAGATCGTTCACCCAATGCAAGGCCAGGCTGCTGAAGACCAGATCGAACGCATGCTCGGCAAAGGGCAGGGCCTCCTCGTCGGCGGTCAGGGTCGGCCAGCCGTTTGCGGCGGCGCGCCGGGCCATCGCCGGCGACAGATCGCATTGCACGAGAACGTCGATGCCGCCGCGCCCGCGCCGCACCGATGCCAGCGCGCCGTCGCGGCAGCCGAGGTCGAGGGCCCGGGGAAAACCGCGCGCCATGTCGTCGAGGCGCTCGGCCAGGCGATCGGCTGTCTCGGCGAACAGGGCCGGCGCCGCGCCGGCGTGCCGCGCGGCCCGGTCGCGGCGCCGGCGCAGCAGGCGCCGGTCGAAGATGGTCATGGCGTCGCTCATGGCCGCACTATGGCGCCGGTTGGTGGGTGGGGCCAAGCCGATTGGGCCGCGTTGACTCGGTGGCAAGGCAGCCCGAGACTGATCGCCATGCCTGATCTTACAGCTATGAGCCGCAGTGTGCGCCGGCTGTCGGCGTTGGCGCTCAACTCGGTGCTGCCGCCGCGCTGTCTCGCCTGCGGCGGCACGGTCGAACAGCCGGGCGCGTTGTGTTCGCCGTGTTGGCAGGGCATCGATTTTCTCGCTCCGCCGCAGTGTTCTCTCTGCGGGCTGCCTTTCGACTTTGATCTGGGGCCCGCGGCGCTGTGCGGTGCCTGTAGCCGCGAGCGTCCGGCCTTCGATCGGGCCCGCGCGGTCATGCGCTATGACGATCGCAGCCGCGGGCTGATCCTGGGTTTCAAGCACGCCGACCGGACCGAGGGCGCGCCGGCCTATGGCGCCTGGCTGGCCCGCGCCGGGCAGGAGCTTCTTGCCGAGGCGGATCTGATCGTGCCGGTGCCACTGCATTGGCGGCGCCTGTTCGCCCGCCGCTATAACCAGGCGGCGCTGCTGGCCCAGGCCCTGGGCCGGCAGGCGCGGCTGCCGGTGGCGCCGGACCTGCTGCGGCGGCGCCGGCATACGGTGTCGCAGGGGCATTTGAGCGCGTCGGCGCGGGAGCGCAACGTCGCCGGCGCCTTTACGGTGCCTGCGGGGAAGCTGGCGAGGATACGGGATCGGCGGGTCCTGCTGATCGACGATGTGATGACCACCGGGGCGACCTCCTCCGCGTGCGCCCGAACCCTGCGCCGCGCCGGGGCGGCGGCGGTGGATGTGCTGGTTTTGGCCCGGGTGATCCGGTCCGACGCGTGAGGGGTCCACGGGAGCCCTGTAAAAATGGTATTTCCCTGCTTACATTGTTCGGAGATCGGGAACCTCACAGGCGAGCTTGCAGCATGGCGCGAGTCGAAATCTTTTCCACCTTCCTGTGCCCCTATTGCCACCGGGCCAAGAAGCTGCTCGAGAGCAAGGGCGTGGCATTCGAGGAAATCGACGTGATGCTGCGGCCGGGGCGGCGCGCGGAAATGACCACCCGCAGCGGCGGCCGCACCAGCGTCCCGCAGATCTTCGTGGATGGCCGGCATATCGGCGATTGCGACGAGATCTATGCCCTCGAGGCGGCCGGGAAGCTGACCCCGTTGCTGGAGGGCGCGCCCTGAGCCAGGTCTTCACCGCCGCCTGTGTGCAGATGACCTCGGGGCGGGAGCCGGCCGGGAACATCGCCGCGGCGAGCGCCTTGATCCGCGAGGCCAAGGCGGCCGGGGCCGATCTGGTGATGACCCCCGAAATCACCAACATGCTGGAGCCGAAGCGCGAAGCGATGCTGGCCAAGGCGGTGCCGGAAGGCGAGGATACCGCCCTGGCGGCCTTCCGCACCCTGGCGGCGGAGTTGCAGATCTGGCTGCTGATCGGCTCCCTGGCGGTGCGGGTCGCCGCGGACAAGGCCGCGAACCGGTCGATCCTGCTCGATCCGACGGGCCGCATCGTCGCCCGTTACGACAAGATCCACATGTTCGACGTGAACGTCCCGGACGGGCAAAGCTACCGCGAATCCCGCGCCTTCCAGGCGGGCGATCAGGCGGTGATCGCCGATCTGCCTTGGGGCCGCCTGGGCATGACGGTCTGTTACGACCTGCGCTTTCCTTACCTATACCGGGCGTTGGCGCAGGCGGGTGCGGTGTTTCTCAGCGTCCCCGCCGCATTCACCAAGCTCACCGGCGAGGCGCACTGGCATGTGCTGTTGCGCGCCCGGGCCATCGAAACCGGCTGTTTCGTCTTTGCTCCGGCGCAATGCGGCACCCACGCCGAAGGGCGCCAGACCTTCGGCCATTCCCTCATCGTCGCCCCGTGGGGCGAGGTGTTGGCCGACGGCGGCGAGGCGCCGGGGATAACCCTGGCCGAGATCGATCCGGCCCGGGTCGAGGCGGCTCGCGCCATGGTGCCGTCCCTGCGCCATGACCGCGCCTTCACCGGCCCGCAGACAGCTCCGCTGCGCGCCGCCGGCGAATAGTGCGCGATCCGAGTTCGTGCACTCATTGACGAGATCCGGCCACTGGCGTGATGTGCAACCGCGCATCTTGAGCGCAAGCAAGGGACGTTCCCATGAAGGTATATGAGATTCGCTCAGCCGATGGCATCGACGCCTTGCACCTGGCCGAGCGTGCCACGCCGCGGCCCGGTCCGGGCCAAGTTTTGGTACGGATGCGCGCCAACTCGATCAACTACCGCGACCTCTTGAACATCCTCGACCCGCAGGCCAGGGGCATCGCCTTTCCGCGCATTCCCAATTCTGATGGCGCTGGCGATGTCGTTGAAGTGGGCGAGGGAGTCACGCGATTCAGGGCCGGCGACCGCGTGGTCGGTATGTTCTTTCAGAACTGGATCGCGGGCGGTATTACGGCCGAGGCTATGGCCAGCGCCCTGGGCGGACCCATCGATGGGGTTTTGTGCGACCACGCCGTGTTGGCGCAAGACGGCTTGATCCCAATTCCGCCGTATCTATCCTATGAGGAAGCCGCGACCCTGCCTTGCGCGGGTTTGACCGCCTGGCACATCGTGGTCGGGCTTGGTCGGATCAAGGCGGGCGATACGGTTCTGATTCTCGGCACGGGCGGTGTCTCGATTTTCGCCCTACAGTTTGCGCGCCTGCACGGCGCCCGCGCCATCGTGACATCGAGCAGCGACGAAAAGCTGGCGCGCGCCGTCCAGCTCGGGGCTTGGCGGACGATCAACTATCGAACCGATGCCGGCTGGGAAAAGAAGGTCCTGGAGTTGACCGACGGACGCGGAGTCGACCTTGTCGCGGAGGTCGGTGGGCCTGGAACCCTGGAGAAATCCGTTCAGGCGGTGCGGGTTGGGGGCGCCATCGGCCTGGTCGGCGTACTGACCGGGGGTAAAATCGACCCGACTGGCGTGATGCGCAAATCGCTTCGCCTGCAGGGCATCTATGTCGGCAATAAGGTCATGTTCGAGGACATGGCCCGCGCGCTGACAGCGCACGAGACTCGCCCCGTGATCGATTCCCGTATCGCCTTTGAGGACGCCCACGCCGCGTATCACCGCATGCGGGCGGCGGGTCACTTCGGCAAGATCGTCATCACGATATAAAACCAGGCTTTGCGTGGCGGACATCGCCGCTTGCGGCCCCGGTTCGTTGAAGCGAAAACCTAGTCCGCTTTTATTTCGTTTCGCGCGCAGAGGCGCTGCACCGCCGCCGGGCGGGGGTGGTCGACCACCAGATCCTCGTAGGCCAGCACCCGAAGGGTGCCGCGCACCACCTCCAGCAATTCGCCGGAGCGCAACATGTGATCCGGACTGCGCGGCCGGCCAA
>JAJFGI010000387.1 GCA_021776215.1 Kiloniellaceae bacterium
CGGCATCGGCCGCAACGTGGTCCAGGGCGCGCGTCTGGTCGGCGCCAATAGGATCGTCGGCGTCGACCTCAACCCGGCGCGGCGGGCGTTGGCGGAAAAATTCGGCATGACCCATTTCGTCAATCCGAAGGAGGTGGGCGGCGACGTGGTCGCGCATCTGGTGGAGATCACCAAGGGCGGCGCCGACTACAGCTTCGAATGCATTGGCAACGTCAAGACCATGCGCCAGGCCCTGGAATGCTGCCACAAGGGCGGGGGGGTTTCGGTCATCATCGGCGTCGCCGGCGCCGGTCAGGAGATCGCCACCCGCCCCTTCCAGCTGGTCACCGGGCGTGTGTGGAAAGGTACCGCGTTCGGCGGCGCCCGCGGCCGCAGCGACGTGCCCAAGATCGTCGACTGGTACATGGACGGGCGCATCAACATCGACGATCTGATCACCCACACCATGCCCCTGGCGCGGATCAACGAGGCCTTCGACCTGATGCACGAAGGCAAGTCGATCCGCAGCGTCGTGACATTCTGAGCCGGCGCGGCGAAGGCGACGGGCATGGTGCTGCCGGGGTCAGTTGAAGGGTCGATCGCGATCGCCGGGCATGAGTTCGAGGTCTGGCCGAAGGCGACGCGCGTCGAAGATTGGGTCGAGCCGACGGTCAAGGTCGTCCAATTTTCTGATGCCGAACGGATTCGCCCGGGGCTGGTGGCGCGGGCCCTCGATCTCGAACATGACGAGATCCTGTCGCAAGCCATCGGCGGAATCGCCGGTTCCAGAAAAATCTATCATCTGGATCGGTGGAAATGCCCGGAGGCCGACCTTATCGACGCGCGGGCCAAGGCACTGTTCAAGCGGGTCGTCGGGGCAGAGACAGCGGCGGTTGATCTGAGTTGGGCGAATATCTATCGGCGGGGAGACTATTGCCTGCCGCACGGGCACGTGCGGGCCACGGCCGCCGTGGTTTACTTCCTCGATCTCGGCAATGATCGGCAGGTCGGCCCTGGCCACGGCCAATTCTGCTTCGCCGACCCCCGCCTGAAAATCTGCTGCCAGCGTGAGGCACACGCCATGACGACTCCGTGCGGCCCAACTGTCGAAAACGGCACCATGATTATCTTTCCGGGAAAACTGGTGCATTTCGTCGATACCTACCGGGACCCGGGAACCCGGATCACGGTTTCCTGGAACATCAATGCCGTGGCGATCCCCGGCGATCCCCTCGAATAAAGCGCTATAGTCGACGCCCATGGACGAAAGCTTCGCTCCCGACACGGTCATCGACAAGGCGGCGCTGAAGGCGCTGAGCCGGCGCTCGGATGCCGCCGGGCTCCGTCAGCTCGCCGGCCATGGCGCCGGGCTGATCGCCACCGGCCTGGCGGTCGCCTGGGCGCAAGGGAGTGTGTGGCTGATCCCGGCCTTGATCGCGCACGGTGTCGTGCTGGTCTTCCTGTTCGCGCCCCTGCACGAGAGCATTCACCGCACGGCGTTCGCCAACCGGCGTCTGAACGATGCCGTCGCCTGGGTCTGCGGCCTCGTCCTGATGCTGCCGCCGGAATTTTTCCGGGCCTTTCATTTCGCCCACCACCGGCACACCCAGGACCCGGCGCGCGACCCGGAACTCGCCGCGGCGAAGCCGGCCACCCTTGGGGCCTACCTTTTGCTGGTCTCCGGCCTGCCGTATTGGCGCGACCGGGCGACAACCCTCATCCGCCACGCGTCCGGCCGGATCAGCGAGCCCTTCATACCGGCCCGGCAGCGCCCGGCGATCGCTCGCGAGGCGCGTATCGTGCTCCTGATCTATGCCGGGGTGGCCGCCGTTTCTCTCGCCGCCGGCAGCTGGGCGGCCGTGCTCTACTGGCTGGGCCCGGTCCTGCTGGGCCAGCCGGCGCTGCGCCTGTACCTGTTGGCCGAGCATACCGGCTGTCCCCTGGTGCCGGACATGCTGCGCAACTCACGGACCACGCAGACGACCTGGCTGGTGCGGCGGCTGGCCTGGAACATGCCCTATCACGTCGAGCATCACGCGTACCCGGCGTTGCCGTTCCATGCCTTGCCAGCGGCGCACCCCCTATTGCGCGACAGGATCGCCGTCCTGGCGCCCGGATATATTGCCGTGCACCGCGACATCCTGGCCGGCCTGCGGAACGGCCGGGCCGCCTTGGGCCGCAACCTCTAGGACGCGACGACGCCCGCCAGTCCGCCGGCGGCTCTCGCTTCCGCGGCGCGGCTGGTATCCACCTCGCCGGAGATCTCGCCGCCCGCCTCGACCAGGAGGCGGCCATAGCGGATGGTCCCCGACACGCGCCCGTCCTCCTTGATGGTCAGCTGCCCGCGCACGGTCAAGGCGCCGTCGAAGGTGCCGGCAATTTCGGCGTTCTCCACCTCGGCGGTGCCTTCGAAGAGGCCCCGGGCCAGCACCTCCAGCGCCGCGGCGGTCATGGCCGCCTCGACGTGGCCCTCGACCACCAGCCGCTGGCAGCTCTCGATCTTGCCCTTGACCTGGATACCCTCGCCGACGATGAGCGTCCCGCTAGGGGCGCTGTCCGGGCGCTCGGCGCGCTGGGCCCGCTCCAACGTCGACAGGCCGACCACACCCGGCGGCAGCGGCCGCTGACCGGTGGGCTCCGCCGGCCGGGCAGCGCCGGAATGGCCCGATTGGGGGCTGCTGCTCATGTTTTTCTACTCCCTGTGACCCGCGATCCTGCGGTCCTGCCCGCAAGGTTAGCGGACCCGAGCAGCCGGGTGCTAGGACAAATTTCGGGCTTCGTGGAAGATCCTGAAAACGCGCCTATTTTTCCGCCACCGACCCGGTGAAGACGCGGCTCTCCAAGTGCCTTTGCAGAACCTCCGCGTCCCGGCCCAAGGGGCGCCGGCGGGAGACCGGCGGAAAGGCCGCGCGGACCAATTCGAGAAACGGCTGGAGCCGGGGCGGCGCGGATCGCTCGGTAATGTAGAAGGCCTGGCTGGCGATGGCGGCTAGAATAGCCAATGCCGCGTCCAGACATCGGCCCGCCTCGGCCTCCTTGCGCCAGCTATGGAAGGTGGGCACCGCCACGTCGTTCTGACCGAACCCACCCCCCTCGCTGCCCGGCAGGAAACTGCGCTGGGCCGCCTGCCGCGCCTGCTCGGCCAGCCCGGCGGCGGCGAAACCCAGGCAGCCGAGATAGCCGTCCTCGCGCATCAGGAAATCCGGCAGATGCGATACCCGGCCGTCCATCAGCTTGGTGACGTGCCGGTCGCACAGGAGTGCCAGATCGGCCCAACTCGCGCTCAGGTTGTCCAGCGCCGGATACGCCGCGCCGTTGTGATACCCGCCGGTGGACAGGACACGGCCGTTCGGATGCGCCGCGTCGGGCGGCAGAAAGACCGGATTGTCGGAAACCGAGCGCAGGCTGGTGGCCGCCGCCTCCTCCGCCGCCGTCAGGGCGCGCCGGGCCTGACCCAGGACCCGCGGCACGATCCGCCAGCTCACCGGTGCCTGATAGGGCCGCCGGCCGCCGTTGCCGGCTGCCGCGCCCTCCAGCCACGCCCGCACCTCGCGCAGCACGGCCGCCTCGTGCACATCGCCCCAGAGATCGTCGAGAGCCGGGTCGTACGCCTCCAGTGGCGCCTTGAAGGCCTCGATGGAGAGGGCGAAGACCTCCACCGCCAAGGCCAAGCGGTTGCGTCCCGCCAGCACCGCATCGGCGAGCAGCGCGGCGGCGCACGGGCTGCCGTTCACCAGGGACAGGGACTCCTTCTCCCCCAGCTCCAAGGTTTCGGCCAGCGGTGTCAGCAGATGCGACAGGGCCAAGATCTCGCCCGGACACCCGTTGCCCAGCGCCGGCACCGGCGGCAGCGGCGCGCCGCCGAGCAGTCCGGCCACGGCTTCCGCCAGGGCCGGTGAAATCGCCGCGTGCCCGTCGATGAAGTTGGCCAGCCGGGCCAGCACCATGCCGCGCGCCACCCGCTCCGGCAGCGGGTCCCCAAAGCTGGCCATGGCCGCGTGCGCCGGGGTGCGCGCGTGGCGTTCCCGCTGCTCCGGCGTAAAGCGCAGATGCGCCATCTGACCATAGCCGGACGTCACGCCGTAAACGACCACATCTGGGTCCTCGATCAATCGCATGAAGGCGGCGCGGCAGTCGCCCATGCGCGCCATGGCGGCCGGATCCAGGCGGACGTCCTCGCCCTGCCAGGCAACCCGGTCGTAATTATCGAGGGTGATATCGGCGCGCGTGCGCAGGGTCACGGTCATAGGGCGGATCTCCGGGTTATGGCGCCGGGAAGTCTACCCGTCCCGCTCCACCGCGGCCATGCTTGAGGTGTACAGCTTACTGGCCATAAGGGCGGTACAGCGGGTAAAGCGGCCGGTCGAATAGGCCCAGAAATCCTCCGCCAGGTTGTTGTCGGCGTGCTGAATGAGCCCCCACAGCGTCCACAGCAGATCGCACAGCGCCTTGTAGACGACCATGCGGCCGAAAAGCGCCTCCGGCACCTCGCCGCCGACATAGGCCGCCAACATCTCCTGGTCCTGGGCGTCGTTGAATTCCGCCTCCACGGACACATCGCCCAGATCCCAGATCGGATCGTTCATGCCGGAATATTCCCAGTCGACGATCCGCATGCGGGTGCCGTCGTCGAGAAAATTTTCCGAAAGAGGGTCGCAGTGGCAGGGCGCGAGCGGTGCCGGCGACTTGGCGAGCACCTTGTGCGCTTCCTGCGCCTCGGTCACCGCCACGTCGTATCCATAGGGCAGCAAGGCATCGCGTTTCCGCAGTATGGTGCGATACTCATCGATCATCTGGAACAGCTCGAAGCGAAACTCGAACGCCTGACCGCTACCGTGCAGGCGTTTGAGCGCCTGGGCGGCACGGGTCGGGGCCCCGGGGCGGTCGCGGAACAGCGCTGGGCTCATGGTCACGCAGTCGTCCAGATAGCGCGTCACCATCAGGCCATCGCTCTCATCCGCGAACAGCACCTCGGCGCCAACCCCCGCCGCCGCCGCGGCGCGCGCGTTGTGCGCCTCCACCTTGCGGTCGATGTAGTCGCTGGTGCCCTCGCCGGCGATCCGCAGCACATAGGCGGCGTTGCCCGCCGCGACCTTGTAGACCCGGTTGGTCAGACCGCCCAGCCGCTCCCAGGTCACCGCGTCGCGCGAATAGCCGGCCAGCTCGGGTACGCGGCTCAGCGCCGCTTCTACTTCGTGCACGATCAGCCTCGTTTTCTCAGATCAGGAGTCGCGTTCGCTCAGGATCATACAGTGGTCTGTCGTGACGTCGCGCCGAAAATGCCTCGCAAAAGGCTTCGATCTGGTAATCGTCGTGGCCGGCGTCCGCCGCCGGCAGATAACCGAGGGCGATGCTCCGCCCAACGCTGTAGCCGTAGCCGCCGCTGGTGGTCACCCCGAGGACGCGCCCGTCCCGCAGAATCGCCTCGCCGCCAAAGACCGAAACCTGCCCATCGAGGGTGAAGCAGCACATCTTGCGCTTGGCCCCCTCCCGCTTGCCGCGGGCCAGCGCCTCGGCGCCAAGGAAATCACCCTTGCCCAAAGCGACACAGAATCCCAGACCGGCCTCGAACGGGGTATAGTCCGGTGTGATGTCGGCACCCCAATAGAGATAGCGCTTCTCCAGGCGCAGGGAGTCGATCGCCCGGTAGCCCACATCGGCGATACCGAAGGGCTCGCCGGCCCGGCGCAAAGCTTCATACACGTGCGCCGCGTACTCGGTGGGAATGTGCAACTCCCAACCCAGCTCGCCGACGTAACTCACGCGCAGGGCGAGGACCGGGGCATGCCCGATGCGCAGCTCGCGCGCCTGCATATAGGGAAAGGCCGCGTTGTCGACCGCCCCTTCCGCCACCGCCGAGAGCACGTCGCGGGCGCGCGGGCCGCACAGGTTGAGGACCGCCCGCGCCGAGGTCAGATCGGCCAGGTACACCGTGCCGTCGTGCGGCATGTGCCGCTCGATCCAGTTGCGGTCGCGCACGGCGAAACCCGTGCCGGTGACGATGTAGAAACGATCCTCGGCCAGCCGGGTGATGGTCAAATCCGCCTCGATGCCGCCGCGCTCGTTGCACAGTTGGGTGTAAACGACCGATCCCGGCGGCCGATCCAGGTTGTTGGCGGCCAAGCGTTGCAGAAAGCTAAAGGCACCGGGGCCCGCCACTTCGAACTTGGCGAACGAGCTCACGTCGATCAGCGCCACGCCTTCGCGCACGGTCTGGTGCTCGCGGCCCACCGCCTCGAACCAGTTGGGGCGGGAAAACGACGGCGCATCGATCGCGGCGCTGCCCGCCGGTGCGAACCAGTTCGGCCGCTCCCAGCCGAATTTCGAGCCAAACACCGCGCCGTGCGCCTTGAGAATGGGATACAGCGGTGAACAGCGGGCGCCGCGGGCGCTCTGCATCTCCTCGCCGGGCCAGTGGATGGCATAGTAGCGGCCGTAACTTTCCACCGCCCGCTCATGCAGATGACGGCGGCCGACGTGATGACGGCCGAAGCGGCGAATGTCGAACGCCCATAGGTCGAGGCCGGGCGCGCCCTCGACAATCCACTCGGCCATGGCCTTGCCGGCGCCGCCGCAGGCGGCGATTCCGGCGGTAAAGCCGGCGGCGACATAGAAATTATCCAATTCCGGCGCCAGACCCATGATCGGCTCGCCGTCCGGCGACACCGGGATCGGCCCGTTGATGAGGTTGCGCACCCCCACTTCGCCGAGGACCGGAATGCGTTCCGTGGCCTTGAGCGCGATCTGCTCAAAGCGGTCGTAGTTGGACGCCAGCAACTCGCGCCCGAAACCGGCCGGAATGCCGTCGGCGCCAAAGGGTACCGTGTCGGCCTCCCAGCCGCCCACCGCGATGCCGCCCACCTCCGGCTTCAGGTAGAACAGGCGATCCGGGTCGCGCAGGGTCGGCAGGCCCGCCGGCGCGTCGACAACTTTTTCGGTGACCAGATATTGGTGCTCGACGGCCGCGGCCGGCACGGCGACCCCTGCCAGGGCGCCGACCTCGCGCGCCCACATTCCGGCGGCATTGACCACGGTCTCGCAACGAATAGGGCCCCGGTCCGTTTCGACCGCCATGATGCGGCGGCCCTTTTGCGCGAAGCCGGTGACGCACACGCCTTCCAGAAAGCGTACGCCGCCTGCCCGCGCCCCCTTCGCCAGGGCTTGGGTCAGGCTGCTTGGATCGATGTAGCCGTCGCTGGGAATGAAGGCGGCACCGACCACCCCGTCCGTGGTCATGAGCGGAAACCGCTCCTTGGCCTCGGCCGCGGACAGCAGGTGCAGATCGAAGCCGAAGCTGCGCGCCGTGGTGGCCGTGCGCCGGATCTCGCGCCACCGCTCCTCGGACGAGGCCAGGCGCAGCGAGCCCACCGGCTTCCAGTCGGTCGCCTGACCGGTTTCAGCTTCCAGGCCGCCGTACAACTCGACGCTGTATTGCAGCATGCGCGTGAGGTTGCGCTTGCCGCGCAACTGCCCGATCAGGCCGGCGGCGTGCCAGGTGGCGCCGTGGGTCAGGCCGCTTTTCTCCAGCACCACCACATCGCGCTTGCCCTGCTTGGCCAGGTGGTAGGCGATGGAACAGCCGATGGCACCGCCGCCAATGACGACAATTTCCGCGGCGTCGATCACGTCTTCACCCGTTCCATCTTCGGATCGTAAAGGGCGCCACGCTGGAGGCGGCAGGGGACCCGCTCGGTCGCCACCTCCAACTCATAGTCGCCATCGTAAAGGTACGTGTCGTCGACGCCGGCCCCGTTGCGCACGTAGCCGTATCCGATGTTGGTTTCCACCGTGTAGCCCCAGCCGGCGCTGGTCAGCCAGCCGACCCGTTGACCGTTGCGGTAGATGGTCTCACGCCCCAGCAGCACCACATTCGGATCGTCGAGGGTGAAACAGGCCAGGCGCTTGCGCAGCGGTTCGCCCTTCTGAACCATCAACGCCTCGCGGCCGAGGAACGGCAGATTGGTCTTCAGCTTCACCGCCCAGCCCAGACCGGCCTCCAGCGGCGAATGGTCCGGCCCGATGTCGGAGCCCCAGGCCCGGTACCCTTTCTCCAGGCGCAGGGACTCGATCGCCCGGTACCCCGCGTTCGCCAAGCCATGCGCGCGGCCCGCCGCCAGCAGCCGCTGATAGACGGCCAACGCGTGCTCGGTCGGCACGTGCAGCTCCCAGCCCAGCTCGCCCACATAGGTGATGCGCAGGGCCCGCACGATGGCGCCGCCGATGGCGATCTCGCGCCAGGTGGCGAAGGGAAAGGCCGCGTTGGACACATCGTCCGGCGTAACCTCCGACAGGATATCCCGCGCCCGCGGCCCCATGAGCGACAGGGTCGCGAACGCGGAGGTCACGTCCACCAACTCCGCCCGCAGCCCCTCCGGTATATTGCGCTCGATCCACGAGAAGTCGTGGGTGGCGAAGCCGGTCCCGGTGACGATGTAGAAGGCATCGTCGCGCAAACGGGCCACCGTCAGGTCGCATTGAATGCCGCCGCGCGCATCCAGCATCTGCGTGTAGACCAGCGAGCCCACCGGCCGGTCGATATCGTTGGCGCAAATCCAGGTCAGCGCCGCGGCGGCGTCCGGCCCGACCATGAGGAACTTGGCGAACGACGATTGGTCGAACAGCGCCGCGGTCTCGCGCGCCGCCCGGTGCTCCTCGCCCACGGCGGCGAACCAGTTCTGCCGGCCATAGCTGTAGACGTCTTTTGCGTCCTCGCCATTCCGGGCGAACCAGTTGGGCCGTTCCCAGCCCAACTTCTCGCCGAAGCAGGCGCCGTCCGCCTTAAGCGCGCCGTAGAGGGGCGAGACCCGCTCCGGCCGGCCGGAGGCATGCTCCTCGTGCGGCCAGGCCATGGTGTAGTGCTTGCCGTAAAGTTCCAGCGACCGTTCGCGCACCCAGTCGATGCTGCGGTGCGGCCGCCCGAAGCGGCGGATGTCCACCGGCCACAGGTCCATGGGCGGCTCGCCGCCGACGATCCATTCGGCCAGCGCCTTGCCCGCCCCGCCGCCGCCGGCGATGCCGTAAGCATTGAAGCCGGCGCCCACGTAGAACCCCCTCACC
>JAJFGI010000388.1 GCA_021776215.1 Kiloniellaceae bacterium
CCGGACGTCATCTTCGTCTCTTCCTATGGGACCGATCTGGGAACGATTATCCGGGCCATCCGCGAGGTTGGAATCGATAGTCCGGTCGTCGGCGGTGACGCCTACGACGACCCGGCACTGTTCCAGGCGCTGGGCGAGAAATTCGGTTCGGACGTCTATTTCGTGACGCACACGTGGATGGGGCCGGAAGCGCATCCGGACATGCCGAAATTCATTGATCTGTACAAGAAGATGTACAACAGCGCCCCGGATACGTCCTTCGTGGCGACCGGCTGGGACACCATCATGCTGATGGCTCAGGCGGTGGAAATCGCCGGGACCACCGACGGGGCGGCGGTTGCCAAGGCCCTGGAGGAGAACGAGTTCAATCTGCTGACAGGCGAGCTGTCCTACAAGAACGCGGCCGAGGGCCACGCGCCGGACAAGGCGGCGGTTCTGGTCGAGCTGAAGGGCGGCAAGCCGAGCTTCCTGGGTTGGCGCCGTCCGGAAAACCCGCCGGCACCCTAACCTAGGAAACGATAGACCGGCCGGGGTGGCCCAAGCAGCCACCCCGGCGAAATTTCGTGGGATCGTCCTTCCATTTCGCCGCACATCGCTCTTACCGCCACGGACCTCTCCGTCGATTTCGCCGGGTTGCGGGCGCTTGACCACGTGTCGCTGACCCTGGCCACGGGCGAGATCGTCGGCCTGATCGGCCCGAACGGCTCCGGCAAGACCACGCTGGTCAACGTTCTCACCGGACAGGTCAAGCCGATTTCGGGCCGCGTCACCCTGGATGGGGCCGACCTGACTGGTTTAGCGCCCCGCGCGATCGCCCTGCACGGGGTCGCCCGGTCGTTTCAGATCGTGCGCCTGTTCAACAACCTGACCGTACGCGAGAACGTGGAAACCGCCGCTTTGACCCACGGCGCCGGGCGGCGTGCCGCCAAGGCGAAGGCCGATGCCCTGCTGGCCCAGTACGGCCTGACGGCGAGCGCCCACGACCTGGCCGGCGAGCTGAACTACGGAGCCAAGCGCCGGGTCGAGATTGCCCGTGCCCTGGCGGCCGACCCGCGCTTCCTGCTTTTGGACGAGCCCGCCGCGGGCATGAACGAGGATGAGTCGGAGGCGCTTTTGCGCCTGCTCGCCACCTTGCCGGCGGAACGGGGTTTGGGGCTGCTGATCATCGATCACGATATGCGCCTGATCATGCGCCTGTGCCATCGGCTGCATGTCCTGGCCTCGGGCCGGACCATCGCCGAGGGCGACGTGGAGAGCGTGCGCAACGAGCCGGTGGTGATCGAAGCCTATCTCGGCGCCCCGGCGGAGGCCGGCGATGCTTGAGGTCGCGTCACTGGAACTGCGCTACGGTGCCATTCGGGCGGTCAAGGATGTCTCCCTGAGGGTGGGGGAGGGTGAATTGGTTGCTCTTCTGGGCGCCAACGGGGCCGGCAAGTCGTCGACGTTGCGCGCCATCGCCGGGGCGCACAAGCCGGCGTCAGGGACCATCCGGCTGAGCGATGAGAATGTCACCGGCCTGTCGCCCGAACGCATGGTGCGCAAGGGTGTCGCCATGGTGCCGGAAACGCGGGACGTCTTTCCCGATCTGACAGTCGCCGAAAACCTGCGCTTGGGTGCCTTCATCCGGCGGTCGGACGAAGCCGGCGTCGACGAGGACACCGGGCGGATGTTCCGTCTGTTTCCGATCCTCTCCGAACGGGCGGCGCAGGCGGCGGGCACGTTGTCCGGCGGCGAGCAGCAGATGCTGGTCATCGCGCGCGCTCTTATGTCGCGGCCGCGCCTGCTTCTGCTCGACGAGCCGTCGCTGGGCCTGGCGCCGACCATCGTCGGCCGCATCTTCGACATGATCGCCGAGCTGAAGTCCAGCGGCCTGACCATTCTCTTGGTCGAGCAGAATGTCTCCAAGGCCCTGGCGGTGGCGGATCGCGCCTATGTCATGCGCCTGGGCGAAATTGCCGCCGAGGGAACGGCGGCGGAGATCGCCGCCGCCTCGGACCTCAAAGCCCTGTATCTGGGTGGCTGACATGACGGCGTATATCCAGTTCCTGATCGACGTGCTCAGCCTTGGCGGCGCCTACGCGCTCATGGCGTTGGGCCTGGTCATCGTCTACGGCATTCTCCGCCTGGTGAATTTCGCCTATGGCGAGCTCATCATGGTCACCGGATACACCATGTTTCTGCTTGGTGGTTCCGCGCTGCCGTGGATCGTGATGGCGGCGATCGGTGTTTTCATGGCCATCCTCACCGGCATCGCCACCGACTACGTCGCCTTCCGCCCGGTGCGGGCCAAATCCGTGACCGCGGTTCTCATAACCTCGTTCGCATTTTCAACGCTTCTGCAAAACGCGGCGCTGCTGTTCATCTCGCCCCGGCCGCGCAACGTGCCCTTGCCGGATATCTTTTCCGAGACGGTGCATTTCGCCGGTGTCGTGACCCCGGCGCGCAACCTGATCACCATCGCCACCGCCGTCATCCTGCTTGCCGTCTTCGCCTGGGTGATGAAGCGGACGGTACTCGGCATCGCCATGCGCGCGGCGGCGACTCATTTCACCATGGCGCGCATGCTGGGCGTGCCGGCCAATCTGATTATCAGCACGGCCTTCGCGATCAGCGGCCTCTTGGCCGGCATTGTCTCGCTGTTCTGGATCGGCCGCATCGGCTCGGTCGTGCCGGCTATTGGCCTTGAGCCCTTGCTGGTCGCCTTCATCGCCACGGTGATCGGCGGCATGCGCAGCCTGCAAGGCGCTGTTCTGGGCGGTTTCCTGCTCGCCTTTATCGATACCGGCCTCAACTACAGCCTGCCCCAGGATCTGCTGAAGTTCCGCGATGCCTTCACCTTCTCGCTGGTCATTCTGATTCTGCTCTGGCGCCCGGCCGGGCTGATGAAGGGTCCGGCATCGGGCCAGCGGACATAAGGGCCGCCGGCGTGAAAGACACCCTCTTATCCCTGCTGATCCTCATAGCCTTGGTCGTGGCTCTAGTGG
>JAJFGI010000389.1 GCA_021776215.1 Kiloniellaceae bacterium
ACCTCCATCTCCGCCGCGGTCGAGGAGCAGGGGGCGGCGACGCAGGAGATCGCGCGCAACGTCCAGCAGGCGGCGGCCGGCACCGGCGATGTGTCCAGCAACATCGGCGGCATCGCCCAGGCCGCCGGCGAAACCGGCTCCGCGGCCAGCCAGGTGCTCACCGCCGCACAGGGCCTGTCGAAACAGTCGGTCGATCTGCGGAACGAGATCGAGAAATTCTTGGTTGAGGTCCGCGCCACCTAAAAACCGGCACGGATCTGAACCCGAACGGCGCGCCAACTTTGCGAACCGCCTCGCGAGTTGGGGCGCCGTGCCTTTCAGGATAAGCGCCGAGGTCCCGTAGGGATGGGGATGAGATGACTATCAACTTGGAGACGCTAAGCATCCTGGTCGTCGACGACAACAAGCACATGCACTCGGTCGTCAAGGCGATCCTCAACTCGATGCGGGTCAAGAATATTCGGTTCAGCGACAACGCGGCGGATGCGTTCATGGAGATGCGGCAATGGCATCCGGACATCATCATCACCGATTGGGCGATGCAACCTCTCGACGGCCTCGATTTCGTCCGCCTGGTGCGCAAAGGCGCCGATAGCCCGAACCCGTATGTACCCATCATTCTGCTGACCGGTCATACCGAGATGTGCCGCGTCATCGAGGCGCGAGATACCGGGGTGAACGAAATTCTGGCCAAGCCGATCTCGATCAAATCGCTCTATTCGCGCATTGCCTCGATCGTGCAGAGCCCGCGGGCGTTCGTGAAGACAAAGCATTATTTCGGGCCCTGCCGCCGGCGCAGCACCAATCTGAACTACAAGGGCCCGGAACGGCGGCAAAACGAAATGGCGGCCTAGGCCGATAATGCGAGGCCTGCTTTGAATGAGCGATATCCGCGAACACAGGGGTCGACTTCATGAGTGATGACGAGGTCCGTATTTTCACGCCGCCGAATTTGCTGCGGGCCAAGGTGGGTGACAAGCCCGGTCCCGATCTCGATCAGATCGTCGCCAAGGCGGAAGCCGCGCTGACCGAGCTGCAGGACGACTATGAAGTATGGATCCGCGACGATCTGCAGACCCTGCGCGACGCGGTGGTGTCCCTGCGTCGGGAATTCGACCCGAAAGTGCTCGAGCGCATCAAAACGCTCGCCCACGAGATCAAGGGACAGGGTAGCACCTACGGCTATCCCCTGCTGACCAACCTCGGGCACATGCTGTACGGCTTTATCGACCGCGACGCGGATGTCGCGGCACGGCATCTCGATCTCATCTATGCCCATGTGGATTTCATGACCCTGGTGTTGAACCAGGGCATCCACGATCAGGGCGATGCCACCGCACAAGGCATACTGGCGGGGTTGGAGACGGCGATCACGAGGGCGCACGGCGACGACAGCCGGCCCACGACCGCAACGCCATCATCGACATAGCGGCCTAGGCGATCGCCCCCGGCGCCAGGACGACGTGGCCTTGCGCGTCGGCGTTCAGGGGCACCGACCGCAAGCGCGCGCCGAGACATGGTCCTGACACGCAGGTGCCGTCGGCGATGGCGAATTGCGCCCCGTGGGTGGCACACAGGATCAGGCCGCTGTCCTCGCTGATGAACCGGTCCGGCGTCCAATCCAGGGGTGTCCCCTGATGCGGACAGCTGTTCACATAGCCGAAAACACGCGCCCCTTGGCGGACAATGAAAATGTCCCGTGCCGCCGCCCCTACGCCCAAGGTGAACCCCTTGCCCTCGCCGTCCTCGATCTCCTCCAGGCGGCAGAGAATGCGCCCGGACGACGGATCGGCGGGGTCGGTCATACGGTCGTTTCGCCCATCCGGCAGATCAGGCGCCACTCGGCGTCGGCAACCGGCAGGACCGACAGGCGCGACTGGCGCACCAGGGCGAGGTCTGCCAGCTTCGGCTCGGCCTTGATCTCCTGCAAGGTCACCGGCCGCGCCATGGGTTTGACCGCGGCCACCTCGACCATGCCGAAGCGGCCGCTTTCGTCGCTCGGATCGGGCCGGTATTCGCCGCTCACCTTGACGACGCCGACGATGCGTTTCTCATCCACCGAGTGATAGAAGAAGACCAGGTCGCCGCGCTTCATGGCCTTCATGTTGTTGGCGGCTTGGTAGTTGCGCACGCCGTCCCAATGGGTTTTGCGCTCGCGCACCTGATCGTCCCAGGACCAGGAGCCCGGCTCCGTCTTCATCAACCAATAGGCCATGCACCGCCTCATTCGCGCGATTGTGACTGGGTCATTTGCCGATAGACTGTTAGCAGGTTGACCGGCGGGTGAAAACCGCCCCTACCCTGCGCCCTGTTCCCCACCAGGATACCAGCACGGCCGTGACCAGAAAGACCAAGTGGGCATCCCTGACGGTCCTCAGCCTGTGCGAGGTGGCGGCGATGGCGCTGTGGTTTTCCGCCTCGGCGGTCTTGCCGGCGCTAACCGCCGAGTTCCATCTCAGCGGCTTCACCCAATCGCTCTTTACCAGCAGCGTGCAGGCCGGCTTCGTCGTCGGCAGCTTGACCAGCGCGGTGCTCGGCCTGGCCGACCGGCTCGATCCGCGGCGCTTCTTCATGGCTTCCGCCCTGGTCGCCGCGGCGGCCAATCTGGCCATCCTGGCGGTGGCGCCCACATCCGCGTGGGTGCCGGTATTCCGCTTCATCACTGGCGCCTGCATGGCCGGGATCTATCCGGTGGGCATGAAGCTGGCATCCACATGGGCGCGCGGCGATATGGGCCTGGTGGTCGGGATGCTGGTCGGTGCCCTGACCTTGGGCACAGCGGCGCCGCACCTCTTCAATGCCCTCGGCGGCGTCGATTGGCGCTTCACCCTGATCGCCGCCTCGATCTCGGCGGGGGTGGCCGGGCTGGGCATCAACCTGGCGGGCATCGGCCCCAACGTGCACGCCGCGCCGCCGTTCCGTCCGGCCTTCGTGCTTTGGGCGTGGAAGATCAAGCCGCTGCGCCTGGCCAATCTGGGGTACCTCGGCCACATGTGGGAACTTTACGCCATGTGGGCGTGGATTGGCATTTTCCTGCACGCCAGCTTCGCTCAGACCTTGGCGCCTGAGACGGCGGCGTTTGCGGCGAAGCTGGCGGCCTTCGCCACGGTTGCTATCGGCGGCCTCGGCTGCCTGGCCGGCGGCGTCTTCGCCGATCGTCTGGGACGCACGACGCTGACCATGCTGGCCATGACGATCTCGGGGACATGCGCGGCGACGGTGGGTCTGTTCTTCGGCGGCCCGCCATGGCTGGTGACCGCGGTCTGCCTGGTCTGGGGCATCTCGATCGTCGCCGACTCGCCGCAGTTCTCGGCCTCCATCGCCGAGCTGTCCGACCGCTTTCTGGTCGGTACCATGCTGACCCTGCAGACGGCCCTGGGCTTTACCCTGACCCTGGTCACCATCCACCTGATGCCGCTGTGGGTCGAGTGGCTAGGCTGGCGCTATGCCTTCGCGCCGCTGGCTATCGGCCCGGCGCTGGGCGTCTGGGCCATGGCCCGGCTGCGCGCCCACCCGGAAGCAACGCGCCTGGCTGGCGGCCGGCGCTAGGACCGGATTACGGAAAGACCTTGCGCCAGGGCTTGATGGTCACGCTTTCGAACAGGCCGGCCTGGTTGTAGGGATCGCCGGCGGCGAAGGCTTTTGCGGCGGCCAAGTCCGGGAAATCCAGGATCAGCAGACTGCCGTTCGGGGTCTCGCCGTCCTCGGCCAGCATGGGGCCGGTGACGAGAATCTGCGGCCGGTGCTTTTCCAAATATTCCAGGTGGGCCGGCCGGGCGTTCTTGCGGATCTCGCCGCTGCCGGGATTGTCGAAGCAGATGATCGCGAAATGCATGAGGAACTCCTGTGCAGGTGACTGTCAGCGGGTCTCGGCGGTGAAGGGCCGGGCCAGCAAGGCGGCGATGGTATCGTCGATGCCCGCATCCTGTTCAAGGATGGCGGCGACGCCGGCGGATATGGGAACCTCCACGCGGTGCCGTGCCGCCAGGCCGACCACGGCCGCGGCGGAGGACAAGCCTTCGGCAACCGTGCGCCGCCCGGCCAGGGCTTCGTCGAGCGTTTGACCGGCGCCCAGGGCCTGGCCAATGGTGAAGTTGCGCGACTGGGTGTTGGTGCAGGTCAGGGTCAAGTCGCCCAGGCCGGAGAGGCCCATGAACGTCTCGCGCCGTCCGCCCAGGGCTTGCCCCAGGCGCGCGATCTCGGCCAGGCCACGGGTGATCAGGGCGGCGCCGGCGTTGGCGCCCAGGTTGCGCCCGGCCACGATGCCGCAGGCAATGGCGATGACGTTCTTCACCGCGCCGCCAATCTGCGCACCGATCGGATCGTCCGACAGATAGGGCCGAAAGGTCCGGCTGCCCAGGGTGTCCACCAAAACAGCGCCCAGCGCCGCATCGGTGGTTGCCAAGGTCACCGCCGCTGGCAGACCGCGCCCCACTTCGCCGGCAAAGGTCGGGCCGGAGAGTACGGCGACCGGGCGGCCGGGCAGGATCTCGGCGACGACCTGCGACAGGAGCGCCCCGCTGCCCCGCTCGATGCCCTTGGCGCAGATGACCAAGGGCCGCTCGGGCGGCAGCAGGGCGGCAAGGCCACCGGCGATGGTCCGCAGGTGCTGCGCCGGCACGGCGAGCAGCACGGCATCCGCCGTGGCGACCTCGGCCGCCTCAGCGGTGGCGCGGATCGCCGGGTCAAGGCGTACACTGGGCAAGTAGTCGGGATTTTCGTGCTTCGCGTTCAGGCGTGCCGCCAGCGCCGCGTCACGAGCCCAGATCAGCACATCGCGGCCGGCCCGGTGCGCTGCGACGGCCAGTGCCGTGCCCCAGGCGCCGGCGCCGATCACGGCGACGCGCTGCACGGCCCCATGCTGCGTGGTCCCATGCTGCTGGGGCTCAGTCATGCCGCCGCCGGCCCGCGAAGGTCGCCGAGCGGCCACCGCGGCCGGGGCGCGAAGTCCAAGGGATCGCGCAGGCCCAGGCGCAGACGCTCGATCCCGGCCCAGGCGATCATCGCCGCGTTGTCGGTGCACAGGGCCGGCGGCGGCGCCAACAGGTCGGTCCCACCATCGGTCGCCACCTCGGACAAGCGGTCGCGCAGGGTCTGATTGGCGGCAACGCCGCCGGCCACGACCAGGGGCCCCCGGCGGCCGCAGCGCGCCTGAAAGGCGGCCAGGGCGCGGGTGCACCGATCGGCCAGCACATCGGCAACGGCGGCTTGGAACGAGGCCGCCAGATCGCGCACCGTCCGCGACTCCGGCGTCAAGTCCTCCGGGCTCAGATCGGCGATGCGGTGGCGCACCGCCGTCTTCAGGCCGGAGAAGGAAAAATCCATGGTATCCCGCCCCAGCATGGGCCGCGGCAGATCGAAGCGCCTCGGATCGCCGCCCTGGGCCGCGCGCTCCAGTGCCGGCCCGCCGGGATAGGCGAGACCCAGCATCTTCGCGCATTTGTCGAAGCACTCCCCGACCGCATCGTCGATGGTGGTGCCAAGGCGGTGATAGCGGCCGATGCCTTCCACGGCGACCAGCTGGCAATGGCCGCCGGAGACGAGCAGCAGCAGATAGGGGAACGCGACGTGATCGGTCAGGCGCACGGTCAGCGCATGGCCCTCCAGATGGTTGATGGCCAGGAACGGCAACCGGCGGGCGGCGGCGATCGCCTTGCCGGTCATCACGCCGACGAACACGCCGCCGATCAGACCGGGCCCGGCGGTGGCGGCGATGCCGTCGATGTCGTCGAAATCGAGCTCCGCGTCGGCCAGGGCGCGGGCGATCAGCGTATCGAGGTGGTCGAGATGGCTGCGCGCCGCGATCTCCGGCACCACGCCGCCATAGGGCCGGTGCTCAGCCAGTTGCGCGAGCACCAGATTGGCGCGGATGCGCCGCTCACCGTCGACCAGTGCGGCGGCCGTATCATCGCAGCTTGTTTCGATGCCGAGGACGATCATGGCAGCGGAGACTAGCGCGCGTCCCCCGCGCTGACCACCGGCATTGACCGGTGATCTTGCCCGCCGCCGGTGTCCGTCATCCTTGCACGCCCGGCGCCCAGGCCGTAATGCTTTGCCCATGAGCGCGCAGGCACCTTTCCGTCTTGGCACGCGGGGCAGCCCTTTGGCGCTGGCCCAGGCGCACGAATTGCGCGCGCGCCTGGCTGCCGCGCACCCGGCACTTGCCGCCGAGGCGGCGGTCGAGATCGTGGTGATCAAGACCACCGGCGACAAGGTGCAAGACCGCACCCTTGCCGAAATCGGCGGCAAGGGCCTGTTCACAAAAGAGATAGAAGAAGCGCTCCTGGACAAGCGCATCGATGCCGCCGTGCATTCCATGAAGGACGTGCCCACCTGGCTGCCCGATGGGCTGACTATCGCCGCCATTTTGCCGCGCGAGGATCCGCGCGACGTGTTGCTGGCCCCGGGCGCGATCAGCCTGGCGGCGCTGCCAAAGGGGGCGGTCGTCGGCACGGCGTCCCTGCGGCGGCAGGCGCAGGTCCTGCTGGCGCGCCCGGATCTCAAGGTCGTCCCCATGCGCGGCAATGTCGGAACGCGGCTGAACAAAGTGCGCGCCGGCGATGTGAACGCGACGTTGTTGGCGCTGGCCGGGCTGCGCCGTTTGAAACTGGCGGAAGGTATCGCCGCCGACTCGGCCGTGCTCGGTGTCGAGGAGATGTTGCCGGCTGCCGCGCAAGGCGCCATCGGGGTGGAAATTCGGGCGGGCGATGCGCGCGCGCGGGATCTGGTCGCGGCCCTCGACGACGCACCGTCGTCGGTATGCGTGGCGGCCGAGCGGGCCTGTCTCGAGGTCCTGGACGGATCGTGCCGGACCCCGATTGCCGCTTTGGCGGAAGTCGCGGGTGACGAGATGCGCTTGCGCGCCTTGGTCGCGATGCCCGATGGTCGTCATGCTCACCGTGCCGAACAGCGCGGCGCCGTCGCCGACGCGGAGGCCTTGGGCCGCGCCGTCGGGAACGAGCTGCGCGCCGCCGCCGGTCCGGCGTTCTTCGTCGCACTGGCCGATGCCTGAGACGGCGTAAGAAGGGAGGCAAGAGAAGCCAATGCGCGTACTCGTGACCCGCCCGCTCGAGGATGTCGGCCCGCTGGTCGCTGCGTTGGAAGGGCGCGGCCACGAGGCCGTGGTCGAGCCTATGCTCAGCATCGAGCGCCGTGCCGACGTGGCCTTGCCCTTGCCGCTCGACGGGGTGCAGGCGTTGCTGTTCACCAGCGCCAACGGGGTGCGTGCCTTCGCCGATCTGGTGCCCGAGCGCCATCTGCCGGTTTTCGCGGTCGGCGATGCCAGCGCCGCAGCGGCGCGCGAGGCTGGATTCGCAACGGTGGAGAGCGCTGCGGGCGATGTGACGGATCTGGCACGCTTGGTGCGCACCCGCCTCGATCCGGGCAAGGGCCCGCTCTTTCATGCGGCGGCAAGCCAGTTGGCCGGCGATCTGCAAGGCGACTTGGAGGATGCCGGTTTCACCTTGCGCCGGGCGGCGCTCTATGAAGCGCAGCCGGCGATCGAGCTGTCGCCGTCGCTGCGCCGGGCATTGGCGGCGGGTGAACTGGACGCGGCGGTCTTTTTCTCGCCGCGCACGGCGCGCACGTTCGTCGG
>JAJFGI010000390.1 GCA_021776215.1 Kiloniellaceae bacterium
TATGACGTGGCGGTGATCGGCGGCGGCCCGGCGGGGCTGTCGGCGGCCGTATCGGCGGCCCAGTCGGGCGCCGAGGTGTTGCTGGTTGAGGAATTCCCGATCCTCGGCGGGGCCCTGACCTATGCCCGCTTCGATGTGGCGGGCGGCCAGGCCGCGGCGCGGTGCGCCGAGCTGGTTGCCGCGGTCGAGGCGGCGGCGAACATCACCGTGATGACCAATGCGGTGTGTAACGCCTGGTTCGCCGACAACTGGCTGCCGGTCATCCGCGGCAACCGTCTGCATAAGGTGCGCGCCCGCGAGGTCGTGCTCGCCGCCGGTGCGTTGGAGCAGCCGGCAGTATTTCGCAACAACGATCTGCCCGGCGTCATGATGGGGTCGGCGGCGCAGCGCCTGATTCGCCTTTATGGAGTGCGCCCGGGCCGTTGCACCTTGGTGCTTGCCGGCAATACCCATGGATACATGGTGGCCCTGGACCTGCTGGACGCGGGAGTCGAGATCGCCGCGGTCGTCGATCAGCGCCAGGCACCGCCGCCCGATCCGGCCATCGACGCCGTAATCGCCCGCGGCGTGCGCGTTCTCTCCGGCCATACTGTGAGCGAAGCGGTTCCCGGTCCGGGCAAGCGCTCCATCGTCGGCGCCGTGATCGACAGCGTCATCGCCCCCGGCGAGGTGGCAGGGCAGGGCGAGCGGGTGGCCTGCGATACCATCGCCATGTGTGTGGGTTATACGCCGACCTATCAGTTAGCGCTGCAGGCGGGTGGCCGGTTGGGCTATGACGACGCGGCGGCAATGTTTTCCATCGATGGGCTGCCGGCGCATCTGCACTTGGCCGGGTCGGTCAACGGCCGCCACGATCTAGAGGCGGTGCTGGCGGAAGGGCGCCGCGCCGGCTGGCGCGCTGCCGGCGGTACAGGGACGGAACCGTCGGTGCCGGCGGAAACCGGCGAGAGCCCGAATTTCCCGTGGCCCATCTACCCGCACCCCAAGGGCAAGGACTTCGTCGATTTCGATGAGGACCTGCAGGTTCGCGACATTCTGAGCAGTGCCGCCGAGGGCTATGCCGAGCTGGAGCTGGTCAAGCGTTTCTCCACCGTCGGCATGGGGCCGAGCCAGGGCCGACATTCGGCGCTGGGCACCGCCCGGCTGATCGCCAAGGCGAGCGGCCGCACGGTGGTGGAGACCGGCGTGACCACCGCGCGCCCGCCATTCACCGGCGAGAAACTGGGTGTGCTGGCCGGCCGGGCCTTCAACCCGGAACGGCATACGGCCATGCACCACCGGCACCTGGAGGCGGGGGCGCAGATGATGCCGGCCGGCCTGTGGTGGCGTCCCGGCTACTACGGTGACCCGGCGCAGCGCGAGGCGCTTATCCGGGAGGAGGCGTTGGCAGTGCGCACCGGGCTCGGCCTTATCGATGTGTCGACCCTGGGCGGCTTGGAGGTCCGCGGCCCCGACGCCGCCGAGTTCCTCGAGCGCATGTATACCTTTGCCTATAAGAAACAGCCGGTCGGCCGCGCCCGGTACGTGCTGATGACCAACGAGGCCGGCACGATCATCGACGACGGCGTCGCCTGCCGCCTGGGGCCGGAGCACTTCTATGTGACGGCAACCACCGGCGGTGTCGACCGCATCTACTTGAGCATGTTGTGGTGGAACGCCCGCTGGCGCCTGGACGTGGACGTGGCCAACGTGACCGCCGCCTATGCCGGGGTGAACATCGCCGGACCGCGCTCGCGCGATGCCATGGCGGCGGTGACCGAGGGCGTCGACCTGGGCGCCGAGGCGTTTCCGTATATGGGCTTACGCGACGGCCTCTGCGCCGGCATTCCTGCCCGTTTCATTCGCGTCGGCTTCGTCGGCGAGCTTGGCTATGAGGTGCATGTGCCGGCAAGCCAGGGCGAGGCGCTGTGGGACGCACTGATGGAGGCCGGCGCCGCCCACGGCATCCGCCCCTTCGGTGTCGAGGCGCAGCGGGTTCTGCGTCTGGAAAAGGGTCACATCATCATCGGCCAGGACACCGATGCCATGAGCCATCCGCACGAGGTGGACATGGCCTGGGCAATCGCCAAGAAGAAGCCGTTCTTCGTCGGCGGCCGCTCCATCGAGTTGCGCCTGCGCCAGCCGACGACCCGCAAGCTGGCCGGCTTCGCCATCGACGGGCAGGTGGGCGAAATCCCTGGCGAGTCGAATCTGGTTCTCCGCGGCAACGACATTGCCGGTTTCGTGACGTCGGTAGTGCGATCGCCGAACGTGGACAAAGTGATCGGCCTGGCCTACGTCCATCCGGACGACGCCGAGGTCGGCAGGCGCATCGAGATTAAGTTGGACAGCGGCCGCAAACTGGGCGCCGAGGTGGTGCCGCTGCCGTTCTATGATCCCGACAACCAGCGGCAGGAGATGTAGGTCGTGGCCAATGGTGCTCCGAAACCGACCGACCACCTGCGCCGCAGTTTCGTCTACCGCGAACTGCTGACCTCGGGCGCGCACTTCGACGTGGAAAACGGGGCCGCTGTTGCCGCCGACTTCGGCGAACCGGCGCGGGAGGAGGCGGGCGCCCGGCGCCTGGGTCTCGCCGATCTGTCGCCCTTGCCGCGTGTCGGCTTCAAGGGGGCTGGCACAGCCGATTGGCTGACCGAACAGAAGGTGTCGGTGCCGCCGGAGAGCAATCAGGCGATCGCCCAAGAGGATGGTGGGCTGGCGGCGCGCCTGGCGCCGGGGGAGGTGCTGATCCTCGGAGCCCTGGCCGGGGCGGACGATTTGCCGGCACGGCTGAGCGCCGCCTGGGCCAAGGCCCCGATACCGCCGAAGTCACCGCGCGGCTTCCTCGTGCCGCGGGCCGACAGTCATGCCTGGTTCCTCCTCACCGGCACGGACAGCCCGGCCATGTTCGCCAAGATGTGCGGGGTCGATGTGCGCCCGGCCAAGTTCGCGGCGGGGCGCATTGCGCAAACCTCCATCGCCCGGCTCAACGGCATCGTCATCCGCGACGACAAAGGCGGTCTGCCCGCCTATCACCTGCTGGCCGACAGTGCTTCCGCCGGGTATTTGTGGGGCTGTTTGCACGACGCCATGGCGGAGTTCGGCGGCCTCCCTATCGGCCTGCGGGCCCTGCGTGCATTGGCCGGTTCGCCGCCCTCGGAAGAATCTTCGTGACCATGGGAAGCGATCGGCGCGATCGTCCGCAAGGCTCGGCAAATGTCCGCGAGGTTTGTTGTGCAATGCAGCGTGCCCTTGTTTTGACACGACCTAAGTAATTCTCGACAAGCTATGGTAAATTTTTCGGGTTTTTTGATTTTACTGCCCCCTTAATTTGATTTCCGCAATGCAATCCATTATTCACGGGTTGTAAATGGTCCCCTGCGCATAGTATGAGAGTCTTCAACAAGAAAACGCGGGGGCTCGCGGATGATGCGATTTGCCAAATCGGCCCTGAATGTGGCTGTCTTCGCAGTGTTTTTTTCGGCAGCAGGAGTACAGGCTGCCGCTATTGCACCTAGCGTTCCGGTCACGCCGGCGTCAGCAATCAATGCGGCCCCGGAGGTCAACCTGGGAGACTATCTCCAAGGCGACTATATTCGTGCGGACATATTCAATGGAACCTATCTTCGCGCGGACTTCCTGACGGTCGCCGAAACTCGCGTCACTCAGGCGGCACGGCACCAGACGGCGGCGCTGCCTGTCGGCACCATCCGCCTGCGGGTGATCCCGCAGATCGGCGGCGCGACCGTGAACGAGGCGATCAATTGGCGTATCACGACCTTCGGCCGTGACTCGTCGGGCACGCGGCCGACGGTCGCCGAGGTCACCGGCTCGACGCCGGAGTTGGTCCTACCAGCCGGCTGGTACGTCGTTCACGCGCGGATGGCTGATACGACCATCAAGCATCCGGTCGAGGTGACGGCGGGCCGCACCTTCAAATACACGCTGGTAAAGAACTAGCTGAGCCGTTATCGGCTCACAGACGGGAGACGGCATCGGGGCTGCGTCCGGAAAAGGACGCGGCCCTTGGTGTTTCTGGGGGTCTAGTTTCCGAGCATCGGTAGCTTCAGCCCGAAGTCGCGGGCGCAGTCGATGGCGGTTTCGTAACCGGCATCTGCGTGGCGCATGACGCCGCTGGCCGGATCGTTGGTCAGCACGCGCTCCAGGCGGCGCGCCGCCGCGGCGCTGCCGTCGCAGACGATCACCATGCCCGCGTGCTGCGAAAAGCCCATGCCAACGCCACCGCCGTGGTGCAGGGATACCCAGGTGGCGCCGCTGGCGCAGTTCAGCAGGGCATTCAGGAGGGGCCAGTCGGAAACAGCGTCCGAGCCGTCGCGCATGGCCTCGGTCTCCCGGTTGGGGCTGGCCACGGATCCGGAATCGAGATGGTCGCGGCCGATGACGATGGGGGCCGTCAGCTCGCCGCTGGCGACCATCTCGTTGAAGGCCAAGCCGAGCTTGGCGCGCGCCCCCAGACCGACCCAGCAGATACGGGCGGGTAGGCCCTGGAACTGGATGCGTTGGCTGGCCATGTCGAGCCAATTGTGCAGGTGCGGATCGTCCGGAATCAGCTCCTTCACCTTGGCATCGGTCTTGGCGATGTCGGAGGCCTCGCCCGATAGGGCGACCCAACGGAACGGGCCGATACCGCGGCAGAACAGCGGTCGGATGTACGCCGGGACGAAACCTGGAAAATCGAAGGCGTCGGCAACGCCGGCTTCTTGGGCGACCTGCCGGATGTTGTTGCCGTAATCGAAGGTGGCGACACCTTGCGCGTGATAGGCGAGCATGGCGCGCACGTGCGTCGCCATCGACTCCTTTGCCGCCGCGACCACTGACGCCGGGTCGCGCTGTTGCGCGGCTTCCCATTGTTCCAGGCTCCAGCCCGCCGGCAGGTACCCGTGCAGCGGGTCATGCGCCGAGGTCTGATCGGTCAGCAGGTCCGGCTTGACGCCACGGCGCAGAAGCTGGGGCAACACCTCCGCGGTGTTGCCCACCAGGCCGACAGACAGGGCCTTGCCGTTGGCGCGGGCCTCGTCGATCCAGGCCAGCGCCTCGTCGAGGTTGCTTGTTCCCTTGTCCAGATAGCCGGTCTCCACCCGCCGCTCGATGCGGCTGGGCCGGCACTCGATGGCCAACATGCTGGCGCCGGCCATGGTCGCGGCCAGGGGTTGCGCCCCGCCCATGCCGCCCAGTCCGCCGGTGAGGATCCACTTGCCCGTGAGATCGCCGCCGAAATGCTGCCGGCCGGCCTCGACGAACGTCTCGTAGGTGCCTTGCACGATGCCCTGGCTGCCGATGTAGATCCAGGATCCGGCGGTCATCTGGCCGTACATCATCAGGCCGGCCTTATCGAGTTCATTGAAATGATCCCAGGTCGCCCAGTGCGGCACCAGGTTCGAATTGGCGATGAGAACGCGCGGGGCATCCTCATGGGTCTTGAAGACGCCGACCGGCTTGCCCGATTGGACCAGCAGCGTCTCGTCCGCCTCCAGATCGGTCAGGCATTGGACGATGGCATCGTAGCAGCGCCAGTCGCGGGCGGCGCGGCCGATGCCGCCGTAGACCACCAGCTCCTCCGGCTTCTCCGCGACTTCCGCGTCCAGATTGTTCATGAGCATGCGCAGCGGCGCCTCGCTGAGCCAGGATTTGGCGGTGAGCTTGGTGCCGCGTGGGGCGCGAATCTTGCGCGTGTTATCGATACGGGTGCTATCGGCGCGGGTTTGGGTCACGGGTGGAATCCTTAGTGCGGGGCTTGGTTGTATTCCTGCCGGCCGGCCAGCCGGTAGCGCGATCCCGGATAGATCTGCCGAACGCGCGACACCACCAGTCCATTCGACCAGGTCCGGCGGGTCAGCAGCAGGCAGGGCTCGTTCGCGTGGCAGCGGAGCAGGCCGCGGTTGGTCTCGTTCGGCAAAAGGGCTTCGATAACGTGCTCGGCGGCATCCAGAGGGCCGAGCTGGCCGAGATATTCGAATGCTGTTACGCGCGTGAAATCCTGCTTCAGGTAGTTGGGCGCAAAGGCCGGGTTGACGTGTCGATCCTCGACCTGAATCGGCTGCCTGCCTTCCTTGTGCACCAGCACGGAATGATAGACCGGCTTGCCGGCATCGATCTCGAGGGCGTGGGCTACCTCGGCGTTCGCCTTCTCCTCGGCCAACAGCACCACCTCGCAGGAATGGGTGTGCCCGCGCTCGGCGATCTCCTCGCGGATATTGCGGATCTCCATCAGGGCCGACTGGGCCTTGGACTCGGCAACATACGTGCCGGCCCCTTGGATCCGCGTCAGCCAGCCCTCGCCGGTCAACTCGCGCAGGGCCCGGTGCGCGGTCATGCGGCTGATGCCCAGATCGCCGGTCAATTGGTTCTCCGACGGCAGCCGCTGCCCCTGAGGCCACTCGCCGGCAAGAATACGCGCGACGATACGCTCTTTCACTTGCTTGTAGAGCGGTGTGCCGCTGCGCTCTTTGCGCAAAATCATGGTCGTGCAGAACCCCTTCGGCCAAGTTGCCGCCGATCCTTCGAGGCGGTATCTTGGGCGCTTGTATAGACAAGTTCCCGAGCGCTGACCAGCGGGTAGCGGGGCAGGACGCGATTGCCGGGGCCAGCGCCGTCCCCTAGGCTGCCGGACGGTTTGCCCCGGACGGTTTGCCAAGGAAAATACCACCCATGGTTCGCACCCTGATCGCCAAATCTTGGTTGGCCGCATTGTCTTCGGCATTTGCCGGGCGCGCGTGGGCGCAAGACGCCGCGTGCCCGGAAGGCGACTCGTGCCTTGCGGCGTCCCAGTGGGGCGCCTGGGGCATGATTGGCATGGGTCTGCTGTTCTTCGCCGTTTGGCTGCT
>JAJFGI010000040.1 GCA_021776215.1 Kiloniellaceae bacterium
TAGACAAAGAAGGGATCGTCGCCGCCGGCGTTGCGCTCCATGAAGTCGTTGATGTAGTCGGTGTAGACGTCGGGGCCGTATTTGTCGTCGTGGGTCTGGAGCGTGCCGTTGTTGAGGACGACCGGATCGGCGTAGCGCGAGCCCTTGTCCTCGGTGTGCTCGGAGTGCCACAGGAAGTATTCGTCGAACCCGGCGTCTTTGGGATGCATGCCGGTCCCGCGCCACTGCGGTTCGAAGTCAGGCGGGTTGTAGCTGTAGAGTTGCCACTTGCCGGAGATGCAGGTCTTGTAGCCGGCGGCCGTCATCATGTGGCCGATGGTTTTCTCTTCGGGCGGCATGATGCCGAATGCCTTCCAGTTGCGGAAGTTGTAAGCGCCGGTCATGAGCTGCACACGAGTGGGCGTGCAAAGCGGCTGCGCGTAGGCTTGGGTGAAGCGCATGCCGGTGGCGGCGAGCGCATCGAGACGCGGAGTCTTGTAGGACGTGCCGCCGTAGGAGCCGAGACATTCGTAGCCCAGGTCGTCGGACATGATGAGGACGACGTTGGGGCGCTTGGCGGCGGCTTGCTCGGTGGGTGCTTCGCTGGAGGGTCCGCAACCGGCGGCGAACCCGGCGGAGGCGAGGGCGGTCGAGCGGAGGAACGCGCGGCGGGAGGAGGTGTTGGACGTCTCGCTTTTCATCGACGTGACCTTACCACACGCGCATCGAACGAAGCGGTGACTGGTGGCACAGGTCCGTAATCCGTACGTAAGGGCAGGTGCAGCGGGGAAGGCGGGGCTGACGGGGCGGTAAAGGAAGAAGCCAGGGGCGGCGAGGAGGCGTTTCGGCGGTTCGCGAAGATTTGCGGGCGCGCCAGGAGGGAAGCAGACGCGGCGGGGCTACGGCCGCATGCAGCTTCAGCAGTACCCAGGAGGCCGGCCGTTGGTCAGATCGGCGCCGCTAGCGGCAATTGCTCGAACGCCCAGGCCCAGTTGGAAAAGCGTTTCCAAGCGCGCATCAATCGCAACTGCAAGCGCCGTGCGTGACGCACGAATTTGCCCGGTTGCGCAAACACCAAAAACCGCAGCCGCTTGGGCCGCGCCCGCAGTAGATCCGGCGGCAGCGCCAGCCGCTTCATGGCCCCCAGCACGTTGTAGGTCAGCGCGCTCAACCGCAGCCAAGCCGCGTTCGCGCCGAAGCGGCCGCACGGCAACACGCCCGCCGCCAACTCGTTCTTCAACACGTCGTGCAAGGCTTCGATCGAGCCCGCTTTCTCGCGATGCCACGCCAGCAAACGCTTCGGCTCCCAATCCCACACGTTCGTCGCCACCGCATAATGCTTGGCCTCGGAGCCGTCGGCGAACAACTCACCTTGTTTCTTTTTGACGCGCATGGCGAGGTAGCGCAACGGCTCGCGATGCCCCTTTTCTTGCGGGTAATAGCCGACAACGGCGCATTCCCACAGCGCTTCGGAGTCCTCGCGATAGGGCTGCCAGTCGTTCTCGTTCAGCTTAAGGATCTCGTCCTTCAGCGGCTTCATCATCGGCGCCGAGACGGCGAACCCAATGCGTCCTTTCGGACCTGTTTGTCGTGTCTCGTCGCGCAGCCAGTCGAGCAGCTCGTTCTCGTAGCAGGCCGAGTCGCCGCGAAAGTAGCGCTCGTTGACGGTCTCCGGCAGAGCTTCGAACGCCCGTTGCGCGACTGCCAACGGCTCTTGAATCGCCGGTGTATTGCCTTCGCGAAACTGGTCGGCGACGACCAGATCCATCTCGGCCCATAGCGCCAGCAGTGGCTGATAGCCGGTCGGACCTTGATAGGTCGGCTGCGCTTGACGCTTGTGCGATTCAATGACCGTCGCATCCATGTCGACCGTGGCGATCTTCTGATCAGGGCAGCGGCGGCCGAGTTCTCCGACCACGTCGCGGTTAACGGCGGCGAGCCCGCTGAGTGCTTCGCTTTCGCCGGGGATGACGCTGGCGCGGTTGAGTTCGAGCTGTTGCCGGCGGGCTTTCGCGATCGTTTCTTCATCGTGAAACTGGTAGAGAAACGTACGCGCGGCCTCCGGCGACGGCGGCTCGTAGCCCAACATGGCGGCCATGCCGAGGTCTTCGCGCAGCACCTGAAAATCGTCAACGCATTCGCCGCCCACGGCGTTGAGCGCGAGAAACGATTCGACGTAGCAGGCTTCATCGAGACCGCGCCGACGTTGTTTGATCCGCACGTTGCGCTTGACGCTGGCGGCGACACCGAGGCTGCGCGCTGTGCGCAAAAACAGCGGCAGTCCGCCGAAGGAGGTGAGCGTTTCTTCCAGCGGCGTCTCGTCGATTTCGAATAGGAACTCGTCCGCGGCCGGGCTCGACAGCTTCTTTTTCAGGGCCATGCAAGAACCGTAGCAATCCTGCACCCACTGGGTGCGCCCTCGTTTTGCCGCTGACCGCGCTCCCGGCCCCGCCCTATCAGCCTTTCCCTCCCGCACCCTCCCCGCCGCTGTTCCTTACGCACGGATCAGGGTCAGGTACAGGACGGCTGTAGATGAATGACTAGTTCGGCTACAATGGTGTGTTGCCAACGTGGGTGAGGCGCACGGCGTGAAACCACACGAATTGACTGTGCGTATCTTCCCCATGATTGCTGCCAGACGAGGAATAGAGCACGTATGTTAGGCCGCCGAGCCCGGCGACCGGTCTTCTTTGGGTACTTCCTTATAGTGTTGATGCAGGTTGCCGCGGCTCCGCTCGCGGGGCAAATCGGTCTGCAAGACACCAACTCCCAATCGAACTCCCTGCCGGCCTATCTTAGACCTGTATCACGCGCTGAACATGGCGCGGATGGGAAAGGTGTGCCCGTGCTGCTCGCGCAGCAAGCCGCGCCCCCCCAACAGAATCCCCCTTCTCCTGTTGAGGACGTTCCCGAGGAAACGGGTGGTGGCCAAAAGCCGGCCTCACCGTTCGAGGACATCCCCGACGAGGACGAGAAGACGCCCGCGCCGCTGGCTCCCCGTGGCGACATCATTGAGGATATTCAGTTCCGCGGAACGAGGCGGATTCCCCGAGATGGACTCCTAGCCCGCATCTTCAGTAAACCCGGTGATCTCGTCGACCAGAACATTCTTCTACGCGACTACATGGTCCTGTGGAATACGGGCTACTTCGACGATCTACGGCTTGAGTTGGAAGACAGCGAGCAGGGCAAGATCGTTCGTTTCGTCGCGACCGAGCGGCGCGTGATCCGCAGCATCAAGTACGAAGGCGTGAAATCGGCCTCGGTCTCAGACATCTTGGAGCGCTTCAAGGAGCGCCGAGTCGGACTGAGTGTTGAGTCCCGTTACGACCCCACGCGAGTCCAGCGGGCCGTGATTGTTCTCCGTGAATTGCTTGGCGAGAGGGGTCGGCAATACGCCGAGGTCCAGCCACAGGTTTCACAGATTCCACCCTCATCGGTGGAAGTCATCTTCAATGTGGCGGAAGGTCCCA
>JAJFGI010000391.1 GCA_021776215.1 Kiloniellaceae bacterium
CGCTGGGCCTCCTGGAGCAGGGCCTTGTTCACCTCTTCCTGGGTGACGTCTATGTTATTTCGGCGGCCGACCTCGGAGATCAATAGGCCGAGGCGGACCCGGCGCTCGGCGATGACCCGGTAGTCCTCTTTCAGCTCGTCATCGTTTTTCGCGGCATCCTCGGGGTCCAGCTTGTTTTCCTTGCGGTCCTCTTCGATCTGCCGCCAGATGCTCTCGAACTCGGCGTCCACCATGCCCTCGGGCACCGGGAAGTCATGCGTCTCGGCCAGGCGGTCGAGAAGCTGCCGCTTCATGCGCATGCGGGCGAAGTCCTTGTACTCGCCGACAATCCGCTCGCGAATCTTGCCTTTCAAGGACGCCAGGTCGGTTTCGCCCAAGGCGACCGCCAACTGGTCGTTCAGCTCGGCCGGGACGGATTCCAGAATATCCTTGATGGTCACCGTGAACTCCGCCTCCTTGCCGGCCAGGCGGTCGTTGGCGTAGGCCTCAGGGAAGGTGACCTTGATCGTCCGGGTCTGGCCCGCTTCGGCACCGACCAACTGCTCCTCGAAGCCCTCGATGAAGCGGCTCGACCCCAGCTCGAGATGGTGATCCTCCGCCTCCATGCCGGGGTAGGATTCGCCGCCGACCGTGCCCTTGAAGTCGATGACCAGGACATCCCCGGAGGCTGCTGGACGCGGCTTGTCCAGCGGCTTGGTTTCCTTCCGCGCGCTGGCCAGGTCGCGCAAGGTGTCCTCGACCGCCGACTCCTCGACCTCGATGACGTCGCGTTCCAGCTCCAGGGCGGCGAAATCCGTCGGCTCGATCTCGGGCAGAAGCTCGACCGCCAGGGTGTATTCCAGATCCTTGCCCTCGTCGAAGGCGGTGATCTCGATCTTCGGCTGCAGCGCCGGGCGCAGGCCGCGCTCGCTCATGGCCTGGGTCGAGCTGTCGTTGACCGCCCGCTCCAGGACTTCGCCCATGACCGACTTGCCGAAGCGCTGCTTGAGCACCGGCAGCGGCACCTTGCCCGGGCGGAAGCCGGGGACCTTGACCTGTTGCCCCAGCTCCTGCAGCCGGCCCGCCATCTTTTCGTCGATGTCCTTGGCGGCGAGGAGAATTTTGAATTCGCGCTTGAGCCCTTCAGCGCTGGTCTCGGTTACCTGCATGGGCGGTTCGGCCTCTCTTGAATCAACAATCACGTCGGTCTGTGGGTGGTGCGGGCGAAGGGACTCGAACCCCCAAGGATTGCTCCACTGGTACCTAAAACCAGCGCGTCTACCAGTTCCGCCACGCCCGCGCCGACGGCGGTGCGCCCGTGTATAACATAGCCGCCTCGGGCGCAACAGGCTCGCGCACGCCGAAGCCGCCGGAAACCGCTAATTCGCCGCTCCGGCCGCGGCCAGGACGGCGCCGGCGCAGGCATCGAGGATCGCCCCGGTGTCGAGGCGGTATCGGCGGTACAGATCGGGCAGGTCGCCGGACTGACCGAAGTGCTCCACACCCAGGGCCTGGACCCGATGGCCGCCGACGCCGCCGAGCCACCCCAGGGTGGCCGGATGGCCGTCGATCACCGTCACCAGGGCCGCCCCCGGTATCAATGGCGCCAGCAGGCCCTCGATATGGGCCCGGGCGCCGGCCGTCCCGGCCTGGCGGGCCCGCTGGGCGGCGTGCCAGCCGGCATTCAGCCGGTCGGCCGAGGTAACCGCCAGCAGACCGGCGCCGGGGATATCCTCCAGGATCTGCCGGTGCGCCTCCGCCGCCTCGGGGGCGATGGCGCCGCTGTATACGATTGCCAATTCCGCGCCGTCCGCCGGCGCCTGCCGCCAATAGCCGCCCAGAACAATCTCCCGGGACAGCGCCTCGCTCAGCTCGCGCTGCGGTTGGGCGATGGCCCGCGTGGACAGGCGCAGATAGACCGACCCCCCGGCGGCATCGCGCAGCCAGGCACTGGCCGCGTCCGCCGCCCCCTGGCTCGACCTTTGCATGTAGTCGAACGCCCAGGCCATGATCGCCGACAGCTCGTCGGCATAGGCCGGCTCGAAGCTGGCCAGGCCGTCCTGGGCCATGCCGATCAGCGGCGTGGAGATCGACTGGTGGGCGCCCCCCTCCGGCCCCAGGGTGATCCCGGACGGCGTCGCCACCACCATGAACCGGGCGTCCTGGTAACAGGCGTAGTTCAGGGCATCGAGGCCGCGCTGAATAAAGGGGTCGTACAGCGTGCCCACCGGCAACAGCCGCGCGCCGAACAGGGAATGCGACAGGCCCAGGGCGGCGAGCAGGATGAACAGGTTGTTCTCGGCGATGCCGAGCTCGATATGCTGCCCCTCCGGCGACATGGCCCAGCGTTGCGCCGAGACCACCTTCTGCGCCCGGAAGACATCCTCGCGGGGGTGGCGATCAAAGATGCCCCGCCGGTTGACCCAGCCACCCAGATTGGTCGACACGGTGACATCGGGTGAGGTGGTGACGATCCGCGCGCTCAGTGGCCCGTCCAGGCGGGCCAGGTCGGCCATGATGCGGCCAAACCCTTCCTGGGTCGCCATGACCTCCGCCCGCGGCCGGGGAAACTCGGCCGGCAGGGCGAGGCGTGGCGCCTCCGCCGAGTGCGGATCGCGGGCCGCGAACGGCACCCCGACGAGGAAATTGCGCAGCTCTGCCTCGGCGATATCGAGGCCGGCGAAGGGATCCCACTCCGTCCCCTCGGCGATGCCGTTGCGGCGCTGGAACTCGGCCATTTGCGCCGGGTTCATCAGGCCGGCATGGTTGTCCTTGTGGCCGGCGAACGGCAAGCCCAGCCCCTTGATGGTGTAGGCGATGAAACACGTCGGCCGGTCGTCCTGAACGCTATGGAAGGCCTCCAGCACGCTCTCCATGTCGTGGCCCGCCAGATTGGTCATCAAGGCCGCCAATGAGTCATCGTCATAGGCTGCCAGCAAGGCCTCGACCCCGTCGGCCCTGCCGATATCCGCGGTCAATTGCCGCCGCCACGCAGCCCCGCCCTGATAGACCAGGGCGGAATACAGCGAGTTGGGGCAGTCGTCGATCCAGGTGCGCAGATGTGCCCCGCCCGGCTCGGCGAAGGCCGCTTGCAGGCGCTTGCCGTACTTCAGGGTGATCACCCGCCAGCCGAGATTGGCGAACATCTGGTCGATGCGGCCGAACAGGCGGTCGGTGATGACCGCATCCAGGCTCTGGCGGTTATAGTCGATGACCCACCAGACGTTGCGCACGTCCCGCTTCCAGCCCTCGAACATGGCCTCGTAGACATTGCCCTCGTCCAGCTCGGCGTCGCCGACCAGGGCGATCATGCGCCCCTCCGGGACCTCGGTCGGGGCCAGACCCTTCAGGCGCACGTAGTCCTGCGCCAGGCTGGCAAAGGTGGTCATGGCCACGCCCAGGCCGACGGAACCGGTGGAGAAATCCACGTCGTCCGTGTCCTTGGTGCGCGAGGGATAGGACTGGGCGCCGCCGAACGCCCGGAAGCGCTCCAGATTGGCGCGCGATTGCCGGCCCAACAGATATTGGATGGCGTGAAAGGCCGGGCTGGCATGCGGCTTCACCGCCACCCGGTCCTGCGGGCGCAGCACGTCGAAATAGAGCGCCGTCATCAGGGTGACCAGCGAAGCACTGGAGGCCTGGTGGCCACCGACCTTCAGGCCGTCGCGGGGCTCACGCAGATGATTGGCATTGTGGATGGTCCAGGTCGAGAGCCACAGGACCTTCTTCTCAAGCTCGCGCAGAAAGGCTAGGCGCCGGGCCGCCGGGTCACCCGCCGGTGTCGGGGCCTTCGCTATCGCCTTGGTTGGCCCCTGAGTCATTTGGCCGCCGAGATCCCCCCGCCGCGCGACAGTTCACGCCCGTCGGTCATACCGCGACGTAAACGGCCCAGCAAGGGGCCTCGCAGGCAAGGGATCGGGGGCCGCCGGCGCCCCGGTAGTTGTCGCTACGCCAATTGCGGCTTGCTGAACCGCTCGGAGAAGCTGGTAAGTCCAAGAGTTCGCTGTTCCTCGAAACACTTACGGTGCGAACTTTGGATCGAGACCGAATAATGGACATGCGGGACGCCCATGGGATCCGGTACGATATCAAGTACCTTGGCGGTCTCGATAATGTTGCCCTTGCGAATATTGCGGAACACCGACCCGACCGTAACCTCCTGTGGACGGGACCCGGTTTTGAACCATTGGCCTAGCTGCTGCGCAAGCATGACGAATACCTTTCACAAGGCCCGGCACCCGTCCGAGCCATCGCCAATTCTGCTGCCATAATGCGACCATATGGCTTAAATCCCGGTTAACATTGAGAATTGTATATATTGCCAAAAGGTTTATGAAATCCGCGCCCTATTGCCGATCATTGGGGCCCGGTTCGAGCCAAACGCCGGAACACCATGGGCAGCGCCTCGGGCAGGTCCTCGGCGATCAGGCCGCGGCCGGCCGCCTGCCCCGCGGTCCCGTGCAGCCAGGCCGCGGCGGCGGCGGCCGGCAAGGACTCCAGTCCTTGCGCCAGCAGCCCGACGATGAGGCCCGCCAGGACATCGCCGGACCCGGCGGTCGCCAAATCGGCGGGGGCATTACTGTTGACTACCGCCAAGCCGTCGGGCGCGGCGATGACCGTATCCGCGCCTTTGAGCAAAACCACGGCACCGCTGAGCCGCGCCGCGGCCCGGGCCCGCG
>JAJFGI010000392.1 GCA_021776215.1 Kiloniellaceae bacterium
CACATCACCCATGCCGTGCCGCCGGTCCGGTGGAACATAGTGGGCCCGGATGACATGCCGGCCCGGCAGCAATCGCGCTTGGCCGATCCCGCCACGGCCTTTCCGGCACCGCCACCCAAGCCCGTGGCTCAGTCGCACCGCATGCCAGCGGCGCATGGCAGAATATCCTGGCTGCGTTACGAATCGCCGGTGCTCGGCGATACGGCGTGGGCACGCGTCGTCGAGCCGGCGGGGTCCGGCAAGGGTCGGGTGCCGACCCTGATTTTCCTGCACGGCATTGCCATGGAGCCGGAGTTTTGGTGGGGCACGGTGGACCTGACCAGCGGGCTCGCCCGGCAAGGGGTCCGGGTCATCCACCCGGAGGGACCCTGGCACGGCCGCCGCCGCCTGGACCGCTGGTACGGCGGCGAGCCGGTCCTGGGGCGTGGTCCCCTTGGGCTGATCGAGCTGTTCGAGGCTTGGGTCGCCGAGATCGCAGTCTTGATCGAGTGGGCGCGGCAGCAGGGCGGTGCGGTGGCCATCGGCGGCGTCAGCCTGGGCGCCTTGACCGCGCAACTGGCGGCAACGGCGGCACGGCAATGGCCGGCCAGTGCCCGTCCCGATGCCCTATTTCTCGTCACCACGACGGGAGATCTGGTCGACATGGCCGATAACGGCAGCCTGTTGCGGACCATCGGCTTGCCGGCGCGCATGCAGGTGGCGGGGTGGGACCACGGCGCGCTCGTGCGCTGGGCACCGCTGCAAGAGCCGCGCGGCGCGCCCGCGTTGGCGGCGGAGTGCATCGTCATGGTGCTTGGCCAAGCCGATGATCTGCTGCCCTACGCCGGCGGCCGGGATCTAGCGCGCCGCTGGGGTATTCCCGCCGCCAATCTTTTCGTCCGGCCACAGGGGCATTTTTCGGTGTCGCTCGGCCTGGGTCGGTCACCGCAGCCGATCGCGCGCCTGGTATCTCTGCTGAAGGGTGGCTAGGGCGCCGTGGCCTCGCCGGCGATCTTGGCGAAAATGCCGTCCAGCTCCGCCGCCATTTCCGCCAGCTTGTCGCCGCCGTCCGTGTAGGGGGCGAAAACCGCCGATGGCGTCTTGTAGCTGAGTGTCGCCGTGCCGTCCGTGTTTTCCGTGATGTAGAAGCGGATCGGCGCTTCGATACCGGCGGGTACGCTGGCCTCCAACATGCGGATGGCGAAATCAGGGCGATAGACGCCGACGACCGTGTTGCCGGGGATGGTCGTGCCCATCGAGGCGGCGCCCTTGGTGGCGCTCGCGCGGGTGACCAGGCCCATCTTGTTGGCCTTGACCGCGGCATCCAGCCGCTCGATCAAATCGGCGTAACTGTGCGCCGTCTTGTGGACCGACCAGCCCGGCAGATTGTCCCAGCCGCCGCCAAAAGACAGGCCCGATTGGGCCGCGAGCATGAATACGCCTAGGATCAGTGCGCTGAGAATGCGAGTCACGAGTCTACCTCCACGAAGTTTGATTTCAGGATGGGGCAAGTCTACCGCGCTCGCCGGCCCGACCAAGGACAAATCCGCGTGAGCTATTTGACGGAATTAGGGAATCGCCTAGGCTGAAAAATTCCAGCAGTGGCTTGGAGAAAAGTATTCATGAGCAAAGACAAGCTCACTATCCGTTCAGTGCGGGCGCGGCCGGTCAACGTGCCCATGGCACTGCCGCTACAGACCAGCGGCGGCGCTGTCACGTCGGCACCGCTGGTTCTGGTCGACTTGGCGACGGAGGAGGGGCCGGCCGGCCGGTCCTACATCTTCTGCTACGCCCCCTTCGCCCTGACGCCGATCGCGCAACTTGTGGAGAACCTCGGGGAGACCCTCAAGGGTGACGCATTGGCGCCGTTGGCCATCGAAGACAAGCTGCAGCGCACCCTCCGGCTGCTCGGCTATCAGGGTTTTGCCAGCATGGCGCTCGCCGGCATCGACATGGCGGCATGGGATGCCATGGGTCAGGCGGCGGAGCAGCCTCTTGTCCGGCTGCTTGGCGGCGCGCCGCGGCCGATTCCGGCTTACAACAGCAAGGGTCTGGGCATCATCGGTGCCAAGAAAGCCGGTGCGGAAGCAAGCGCGTTGCTGGCGGAAGGCTTCCGCGCCGTTAAAGTCCGCCTCGGTTATCCCGATGTGGCGACCGATGTGGCGGTCGTTCGCGCGGTGCGCCAGGCAGTGGGCGAGGGGACGCCGGTGATGTCCGACTACAACCAGTCGCTGTCGGTCGCCGAGGCGCAGCAGCGCCTGCGCCGCTTGGACGCGGAGGGCCTTTATTGGGTCGAGGAGCCGACCCGTTTCGATGACTACGCCGGCCACGCCGCCATTCGGGAGAAGGCGGGCACGCCGATCCAGTTGGGCGAGAACTGCTGGGGACCCCATGACATGGCCAGGGCGCTGGAGGCCGGGGCCTGCGACTATTTCATGATCGACGTGATGAAGATCGGCGGCATCACCGGCTGGCTGCGTGCCGCGGCCCTGGCCGAGGCACGCGGGATCCCTGTCTCCAGCCACCTGTTCCCCGAGGTCAGCGCCCACCTGTTGGCGATTACGCCCACCGCCCATTGGCTCGAATATGTGGACTGGGCGAACCCGATCCTGCAGCAGCCGTTGGCCATCAAGGACGGCAACGCGCTCATCCCCGACCGCCCCGGCATCGGCCTGGCCTGGGATGAAAAGGCCGTGGCCAAGGCCCTGGTCTAGCCGTTGCCTCGGCGCTTGCGCCGGGGGCGGCGGGGACTATAGTCGGCGCCATGAACAGTCTGGGGATCGACAAGGCACCGGCAGCAACGCGGGTCGTCGCGGCCATGTCCGGCGGCGTGGACAGCGCCGTGGTGGCCGCCGTACTGGTCGGCCAGGGGTACGACGTGGTCGGCGTGACCCTGCAGCTTTACGACCACGGGTCGGCGGTGGGCCGCAAGGGCGCCTGCTGTGCCGGTCAGGACATTCACGATGCCCGGCGCATCGCCGACCGCCTGGGCATCCCCCACTACGTACTCGACTACGAAGCGCGCTTTCGCGCCGCGGTGATGGACGATTTCGCCGAATCCTACGCCCGCGGCGAGACGCCGATCCCCTGCGTGCGCTGCAATCAGCGGGTCAAGTTCCGCGATCTGCTGGAGACCGCCCGCGACTTGGGCGCCGATGCCTTGGCCACCGGCCACTATGCCCGCCGGGTCGACGGGCCGGACGGGCCGGAGTTGCATGCGGCGAGCGATGGCGGGCGCGACCAAAGCTATTTCCTGTTCGCCACCACGGCCGAGCAGTTGGCCTATCTGCGCTTTCCCCTGGGCGGCCAGGCGAAGGCGGACACCCGCGCCATGGCCCACCGTCTGGGCCTCACCATCGCCGATAAGGCGGACAGCCAGGACATCTGCTTCGTCCCCAACGGCGCCTATGCGCGGGTGGTCGAACGCCTGCGCCCCGGCGCCGCCGAGCCGGGCGACATCGTGCACGTGGACGGCCACGTTCTGGGCCGTCACGACGGCATCATCGGCTATACGGTCGGCCAACGCCGGGGCCTGGGTGTGGGCGGCGGCGCCGAGCCCCTGTACGTGGTCGGCCTGGACGCGGCGGCACGGCGCGTGCTGGTGGGCCCCCGCGCGGCCCTGGCCCGCGACCGGGTCGTGCTGAGCGATGTGAATTGGCTGGTGTCGGTGCCGAGCCCGGCAGACGGGCCGGATCGGGAGCGGGGGCGGCTGGTGACGGTCAAGCTTCGCTCCAGCCAGGTAGCGGCGCCGGCCCTGCTCCGGCCGCGCCCGGCCGGCGGCGCCGAGGTGCTGCTGGATACGCCCCAGAAAGGTATCGCCCCAGGCCAGGCGGCGGTCTTCTACGACGGCACACGGGTGCTGGGTGGTGGCTGGATCCGCGAAACCGCCCTGCGCCAGGAGGCCCGGCATATGCCGGCCCCGCAAACCGATGCCATCGGTCGAACGGCCTCGGCTTGACAGGCCCCAGGGCCGGCCCTATAGGCATGCCCGGCGCGCGCATATATCATGTATACGGTAACATGCGCCCTGTGGCGGGGTAGCTCAGCTGGTTAGAGCAGCGGAATCATAATCCGCGTGTCGGGGGTTCGAGTCCCTCTCCCGCTACCAACTAAATCAATGGCTTGGCTGGAACCGGTCGAGCCCTTTTTATGTCCAGGTACCACATAGGTACCACCCCATTCCGGTTCAAAGAGTTCTCGCCTGCACCGACCCAGTGTGCCCTTCAAGCTGGGCATTGGCGGCTGTCGATCACGCTTCCGCGCCCCCCAGCCCCCCCCTTTTACCCTTTGCGCTGCATTTGGAACACGATCTGACAAAAACCGGAAATCGACTTGGCCTAGTGGGAATGGCGCCTAGGTTGTGGGTTTTTTTTAGAGAGTGACATGAGGCGTAGTTAGAGGGGGGATGAGCAACTATCGCCACCCAACTACTTCGATTGCGGTTCGTTGGTTGCCAAATTTTGGCAAACACGGCGGGGGGGGCAGCTGGTTCCGCCCTTAGTAACTGGAGCGCGCCAGCCAAGTTTGTAGGCCAAGTTAGCTAATTCAGGCTAATGACCTGAAGGTCGCAGGTTCAATTCCTGACCCCGGCACGGTAAGCGTTCTAGCCACTGGCGATATTCCCGATAGACGCGGACTCAAACCTGGGGACACAATGACCATGTTGTCTCACCCGACTGTGCGGACTCTGTGTCCTGTGATTCGCCATGAACCAAAATTTCGAGCTATTGCGAGTTGTTACCCAGCACATGAAGGACCAGCGCATCCGGCAGCACGAGGCGGTGCGGGAGGCGCTCATAGCCGCGAGACTGCCGATTCCACAGGCCATCGTTAAGGATCTGGCTCTTTTGAGACCAGAAGACGCACGCGACATTCTCAAAGATCATCCCGGTTTTAAGATTTGGCAGCGGTGGAAATCCTATAAAACGGCTCTTGCGGTTTTCGAGCGGTCCGTGCGCGACCTGTTCGAGGCTATCGATGCGCTGGCGGATCAAATGCGGGACGAGAACCTTTTCACCAAACCCAATAAGCACAAGTTAGATGAAGGTGAGTTGCACATTCACAAAGAGCTCTTTGCGGCGCGCAATGCCGCACATTCGCTCAAAGGCCATGCGTCCTACAGGCTCCAGGAAGTCGCATGCGTTCCCGAATTTAAGTCCAAGCAAGCCGAGCATTTTGGGCAGGACGGTCTGCACGATTTTGTGATCGCGCTGCGGACGATCACCCATCACATCGATGTAGTTGAGCCGGGCTATCACGTCACCCATCGCTTCGGCGGGGCAACCGACGAGATCACCTTTCATCTTGACCGGGACGAGCTTCGAGCCATCGTCGAGTCCATCAAAAGCGAAAGTGGGAAATACAAAATCAACAAGCCCGGCAGGGACTACCTCGACAATGCTCCCGCAAAGATCGACGTTCGCGCCACCTTCCAAGAGTATTTTGAGCGCGCCTGCGCGTTTCACGACTGGTTCAAGGGATCGCTTGAAAGGCAGCCGCCGGAAGAGCTGCGAGATTTCGAGCGTTGTCTGAAAGCGAACAGCGACAACGCGGTGCGCATTTGGTGGAAAATGCTGTTAGGGAACTGGCTGAAAAACTGGAAAACGCCGCCGAATCCATACGATCATCTGCACAAATATTTGGCAGCGGAGCAACTCGAAGAGGTCGAGCGCCTCCCGAGAAAATCTCGCGAGCAAGTCGATAAGGTTATTGAGTTTGTCGATGAGGACAATGCCTGCGACGACGAGATTCGAGAACTGGCCTACGAATTGTTCGCTCGCACTCCTGATTAGAATTTATGCCACGATGAAGGCAACAGCGTCGGACAACCGCGCACATGGATAGTGTACTTAAGCGCATGCAGGACAAGTCTGGAAGAAGCATAGCACTGGCCCTCAGTGCGTTGCCGGATAACAGGGTGATCCGGCTGCATAATGTAACGTGTGTTTACTGCGGGCAGGAAATGACCTCGGAAACGACCACAAGAGAGCATGTGATCGGCAGGCGTTTTGTGCCTACAGGCAAGCTGCAGGGATACTGGAATTTGATCGTCAATGCTTGCCGCACATGTAACGGCACCAAGTCCGACCTTGAGGACGATATTTCAGCGATCACGATGCAGCCGGATGTGTTTGGGCGCTATGGCCACGAGGATCAAGCGGCCGCAGCTCATGGCCAGCGCAAGGCCGAGAATTCGTATAGTCGCCGCACTAAGAGGCTCGTCAAAAACAGCCGTGAAGAAATGACCATCAATGGGAGTTTTGGGACAGGTGTGAGTATGACATTCAAATTCACTGGGCCACCGCAGGCCGAGCAACAGCGAGTCTTCGATTTGGCGCGGTACCAGGTCATGGGCTTTTTCTATTGGATCACCTTTAACAAAGAGACCAAACGTGGCCATTTTTGGCGCGGCGGCTTCTATCCTGTTCTTGAAACCAATCGCTCGGACTGGGGCAATCCGGTGCACCGCGCCTTTGCCGATGCGGTCGTGGAGTGGGAGCCGCGCGTGCTCGCATTCAACGCCGACAGGTTCTACAAGATTGCGCTCAGGAAACACCCTTCGGCTACTTGCTGGTCATGGGCGCTGGAGTGGAATCATGCAATGCGCGTGATTGGTTTTTGCGGTGACAAAGATGCGATGCAGGCCGTTACGGCGGGATTTCCGAGACTTAAGGCGGACACCGTTTCGCAGGGACCGAACCGGGCGCTTGCCTACCGAATCGAAACCCCGCTGCCAGAGGGCGAGGACAAGCTCTTCAATTGGCACGTCGACAACGGCTAGTGCCCGTCAACACCTATATGTTCGACGGGCAGATGGCCTACGACCATAGCGGCAATGCACCGGTCTACGCGCCCAATAGTGGTGACCGGAGCTGGGCGGACGACATCGGACCGGCCGCCGAGGGATGGGAAGCCGACGGGGAGATGGTCCGGAGCGCCTACACGCTTCGTTCCGAAGATGATGATTTCACCCAGCCCGGCATTTTGGTGCGCGACGTGTTCAACGATGATCAGCGGGCGCAGTTGGTTGATACGGTGGCGGGCGCCTTGCTTGGGGGCGTGCGTTCTCCGGTTCTCGAGCGCGCATTCGAATACTAGAAAAGTATCGATGCAGGTGTCGGGCTGCGGATTGAGGAAAGCGTTCGGACGAGCGACACACCAAAGCCCGTATAGAATTTGGGCGAAGGCTAGCCCCTCTGCATTTGGATCGGACGCTAGCGCCGGTCGCCGCCGTGTGAATTGGACTCCATCTGTACCGATCAATCAAATCGCCAATGTAGAACCCGTTATTGACCGCCACCGGACACGACACGGTTCCTCACGAATGCCTACCTGACTTGAATCAGCGCGCGAACTGGTCATCGGTATAGTTGTTTAGCTACTCACCCAACAAAACAGGAGAGCACCATGAAGAAGATAACTTCCTCACAAGTCGATTATCCGGGCGCGTCTAATCAGCTTGAGGTTCCGGCGATGATGACTGCCCCGCTGGAAACAATGATTTCGGCCCACCGCCGTGTGTTCGAGCAGGTTGAAGCGATCAACCGGCTCTGGCTGGAAGCGGTTCAAGAAGCCAATAGCACAGGAGCCGATCTCTCCGCGCGACTTGTGAAGTGCGACAATCCTGCGGAAGGCGCCGCCGTCTGTAACGAGTGGGTTCTCCAGCGGGCGACGCAATTTGCGTCCGACGTTCAGGAAGCAACAACGCTCTGGATGGGCATTTGCGGTTCAGTCTTCGCTGGATCGAACGAGGCTGTTGATCCGCATCGGAAAGACGAAAAAGGTGGTGCCGGGCGCGAGAAACATCCGTCATCGAAAGCGGCATAGAGGCGCTTCGTCGATCGCTGAAGCCGTGAGCCAATTATCAGCGTCGCTGTCATAGTGGCGGACTCGACACCCGCGCCGATGAGTAGAGGGCTGCTCTGTGCCACCGGCTCGACAGGCTCAAATGAGGAATGGACTCTACCTGCGCCTGGATGAAATAACAGGGCTCAGATCAGTCAGTCCATCCCGATATTGCAGGGAGACCGTAGTCACACTTCTTTTACGAGGTTTTTGAATGCTTTACGTCGACATACCGACATCCAGGGAAGTCGGAAAGCTGAATCTGGTTCGGTCGGATGCCTGTATCTCGATCTACCTGAAAACCACTCCGCTGACGCAAGAGATCGAGGAAAGCCGGATCGCTCTCGGCAATCTGGTCAAGACGGCCATCGACCAGCTTGAATCGGCAGGCCTTGAAAAGCGACGCATATGGCCATTGCAGGAGCATTTCGAAAGCCTGCTGGAAGATAACGCGTTCTGGGAACATCAGGCGCACAGTCTGGCGATCCTGGCGACGCCCGATCTGATGCGGACCTATCGTCTGGCCAACAAGTTGACCGGCATGGTCAAAGTTTCCGACCGCTTCCATCTCAAGCCACTGCTGCGCGCGATCGCCTTTCCGCATGCCGCCCATGTTCTGGCGATTTCGGAAAACGCCGTCAGATTGGTCGAGGTTTTCGCGGACCTGCCCGCCACCGAGGTCCGGGTGCCGAACATGCCAAAGGATGCCGCCAGTGCCGTCGGCAAGGCGACAATCAACGACAGCGGGACCGGCCGCCGCCTCGAGGGCTTGCAAGGACAGAAGGTTCGCCTTGGACAGTATATCCGCAAGGTCGACGCGGCGTTGCGGCCCATCCTCCTGCACTCGGACATCCCGGTGGTGCTGGCCGCGACCCTGCCGGTCGATGCCCTGTTCCGTTCGCTGAGCGCCGTTCCCGTTCTGCCCCAAAGCATCGAGGGAAGTCCCGACCGTCTGAGCGATGCGGAACTGGCAAGCGCGGCCAGACCTGTACTCGACGCCCACTACGATAGTCAGATTGCGGATTTCCGCCGTCTTTTTGATCAGAGGGCAGGTCAGAACCGAGCGACAACCGATATTTCCGACGCCGCGCGGGCAGCAACATTCGGCGGCATCGAAAGTCTGCTGGTCGATATCGATTCTGCTATCGAGGGGCATGTCGATGAAGAAACCGGCGCCGTGACGTTCGATGTCGAGGGCGATGCCACCAAGTATGGCGTGGTTGATGAGATCGCTGGAAGGGCATTGCGTTCGGGGGCCCGCGTCCTGGCCGTTCGGAAGGACGACATTCCCGCGCACAAAAACCTGGCCGCGATCTTACGCTATCCGATTTAGCCCCGCGTAGGGCCCAGCCGGCGTCGCCCCACCACGCCCCGTTGCTGCGCGGCCCCGGCGCCGCGCGGTTCGCGGCGACGCCGTCGGGGCGGCCATGGTTGAATCGGTTTGCGTAGGGCTGATAGTTCCCTTTCCGGCATGCGTTTCACATCATGCTGCATTGCGACAAATTACGTTGTAATGCAAAGTTTTCAGCCTACATTTCATTGTGCATTGCAACAACAGGCTCCCCGAGCCTGCGGGGTTGCTTATTTGAACAGCACGCCCGCGCGCGACGCGCAGAGGCATATCAGAGTGGGGTTACACACGTAGATAGTTGCGGCCGCGGTCCGGCTGGGGTTCTGCATCGAGCGGGACGATCCCGACACGCCGGCGCGTAATGGCGAGCAGGCTGGCGCTACGATCAAACCGGCCCCGCGTTGCCGTGACGTGGTGGAGAGGAGATTGGTGATGGCCAGAAGAAACGCGACGCTGAGTGTTGTGCCGCCGCAATCAAAAATAGCCGCAGACGGCCGGGAAGCCGCTACGAGCAAGGCGGGCCGGCAAAGCAATTCGAAGCCCCGCCCTGTTTTGCAGAGCATTGTCGATTCCGCCGATCCTCCGCGCCCACTCTGGGGCGGCGTCAGCGACGAGGCCATCGACCGACAGGTTCATGCCGCAATTGCGCGGGTGATGTCGGGGCTTTCTCCGGCCTCGCTTTTGGCGGCATACGGAGATTGGGCGAGACACCTGGCAATCTCCCCGGGCAAGCAAGCCCGGCTGGTCCAGAAAGCAGTGCGCAAGGCGGTCCGGCTTTGGCTTCACTCATGGCATTGCGCGGCCGATTCCGAGGCAGAGCCCTGTATCGAACCCTTGGCGCAGGACAAGCGCTTCGTGGCCCCGGAATGGCAATCCTGGCCGTTCAATCTGATGTACCAGTCGTTCCTGCTCAATCAGCAGTGGTGGCATAACGCAACCACCGGCGTGCCGGGCGTGTCGAAGCACCATGAGAAAGTCGTTTCCTTCGCGGCCCGTCAGTTCCTCGACGTGATCTCGCCGTCCAATTTTATCCACACCAACCCGGAGATTCTGGCCGCAACCGCCAGCCAAGGCGGCGCCAACCTGCATCGAGGCGCTCTTAATTTCATCGAGGACTGGGAGCGGGAGATCGCCGGAAAACCGCCGGTCGGGGCCGAAAATTTCCGCCCCGGCGAGGCAGTGGCGATAACGCCGGGCAAGGTCGTTTACCGCAACCGGCTGATCGAGCTGATCCAGTACTCGCCGGCGACGGAAACCGTGCACCCCGAGCCGGTCCTGATCGTGCCCGCCTGGATCATGAAATACTACATTCTCGACCTTTCGCCGGAAAACTCGCTGGTGAAATACCTGGTCGAGCGCGGCCACACGGTCTTCATGGTCTCCTGGAAGAACCCCGATGCCGACGACCGCGACCTGGGCATGGATGACTACCGTCGTCTGGGTGTCATGCAGGCCCTCGACGCGGTCTCCAAGATCGTGCCCGATCGAAAGATCCACGGCGTCGGCTATTGCCTTGGTGGCACGCTCCTATCGATCGCCGCGGCGGCGATGGCGCGCGACGGCGACGACCGCTTGAAATCTCTGACACTACTGGCCGCGCAGGTCGACTTCACGGAAGCGGGCGAATTGATGCTGTTCATCGATGAAAGCCAGATCCGCTTCCTCGAAGACATGATGTGGGAGCAGGGCTACCTCGACACCAAGCAGATGGCCGGTGCCTTCCAGCTCCTGCGGTCCAACGATCTCATCTGGTCCCACCGACTTAACAACTATTTGCTGGGCCAGCGCCGCCCGATGATCGATCTCATGGCCTGGAACGCGGACGCGACGCGGATGCCCTACAAGATGCACTCGGAGTATCTGCGCGGCCTATTTTTGAACAACGACCTGGCCGGGGGCCGCTATTCGGTCGACGGCCGGCCGGTCAATCTGGCCGACATCCGCGCGCCGATCTTCGCCGTGGGCACGGTCCGCGACCACGTTGCGCCTTGGCGGTCGGCCTACAAGGTTACAACCCACCCCGCGACCGACGTTACCTTTCTGCTGACCAGCGGCGGCCACAACGCCGGGATCGTCAGCGAGCCCGGCCATCCACGCAGGAAGTACCAGGTCGCCACCAATCGTGCTGGGGAGGTTTACGTCGATCCGGATACCTGGCACGCCCAGACGCCGTACAAGGACGGTTCTTGGTGGCCGGAATGGCAGGGTTGGCTGGCCGGGCATTCGGCGGAGCAGGTTGCCCCGCCGGACATGGGCGCCACGGTCAAGGGCATTATTCCACTCTGCGACGCGCCCGGCACTTACGTTCATCAGGAGTAGCGCCATGGAATTGCTTCCGGAGCTGCTCAAGGGAAAGAAGGGTCTCGTTGTCGGGATCGCCAACGAACGCTCAATCGATCGCCTATTGTCCAAAGGAGGATCTCCACGGCCGGGTCGTGGATTGCTCGCGGGATGGCTTCACGCGGGCCATGGATGTCTAGGTTCATTCTTTCATCCGCATGGCCCGGCTCGCCGAGCCGCTCATGGCTGACGGCGGATGCCTTCTCACGGTCAGCTATTACGGCGCGGAGAAAGTGGTCGACCACTACAACGTCATGGGTCCGGTCAAGGCCACCCTCGAAGCGGCTATGCGCTACATGGCGGCTGAACTGGGGCCAAGGGGAATCCGAGTCAACGCGCTGTCGCCGGGACCGATCGCGACGCGGGTAGCCTCAGGTATCGCCCATTTCGACGTGCTGATAGAGGAAGCCTGCTCGCGGAAACCTATGCGGGGTCTCGTCGGCGTCAAAGAGGTCGGTGCACTCGCGACATGCCTCGTCTCCGATTACGCCCGGTCGGGCACCGGTAACGTCGCCTCTGTCGATACCCGCTACCACATCATGGCATGAGCGTACGATGAATACGATGCAGTATATCGAGAATAAGACCTTCGACGAGATCGAAGTCGGCCAATCGGCCGAGTTGGTCCGCACACTCAAGCGCGAGGACATCGAACTGTTCGCGGTGATGTCGGGGGACGTGAACCCCGCCCACGTCGACGAGGAGTTCGCGAAGTCCGACATGTTCCATAAGGTCATCGCGCACGGCATGTGGGGCGGGGCCCTCATCTCCGCGGTGCTCGGTACCGAGTTGCCAGGGCCCGGCACCATCTATCTCAACCAGTCCTTGAGCTTTCGCAAGCCCGTCGGCCTAGGCGAAACGGTGACGGTCCGCGTGAGAGTGCGTGAGAAAAAGCCGGAGGGGAAACGGCTCATTCTCGACTGCGAATGCGTTAACCAGGCGGGAGAGACGGTAATCAAAGGCGAAGCCGAGGTGATCGCGCCAACCGAGAAAGTGCGTCGCCCGCGCGCCGCCTTGCCGGAGGTCCACCTCCATGAGCGGGGCGCGCGGTACAAGGCGCTCATCGAAGTCACGCGGGACCTCGCCCCGGTCCGGACGGCTGTCGTTCATCCCTGCGATGCGCTGTCGCTTTCGGGGGCCCTCGAGGCGGCAAGCCAGGGTCTCATCATCCCCGTTCTTGTCGGTCCGCGGGCCAAGATCGAAGCGGCCGCGGTCGAGGCCGGCCGGGACCTCGGTGAAGCCGAGATCGTCGATGCGCCCCACAGTCATGCCGCCGCGCAGATGGCGGTCGCCTTGGCGCGGGAGGCGAAAGTCGAGGCGTTGATGAAGGGCAAACTCCACACCGACGAATTGATGGGCGCCATTATCGACCGAGCAAGCGGCCTGAGAACCGAGCGGCGCATGAGTCACGTGTATGGCCTTGACGTGCCCCACTATCCCAAGCCGCTGTTCATCACAGATGCGGCGATCAACATCTATCCGGATCTCGACGACAAGCGGGATATAGTGCAGAACGCGATCGACCTCGCCCACGCGCTCGGCCTGCCCGCGCCCAAGGTCGCGCTGCTGTCCGCCGTCGAGACCGTTTCTCCGAAGATCACGTCGACGGTCGAGGCGGCGGCACTCTGCAAAATGGCCGACCGTGGCCAGATCACCGGCGGCCTCATCGACGGACCACTTGCCTTCGACAACGCGATCTCGAAGAACGCCGCCGAAATGAAGGGCATCGTCTCACCCGTGGCTGGGGATGCCGACATCCTCGTTGCGCCTGACCTCGAGTCCGGCAACATGATGGCCAAACAACTCATCTACCTTGCCGGAGCGGACGCAGCAGGGGTCGTGCTCGGCGCACGCGTGCCCATCATGCTGACGAGCCGTGCCGACGACATGCTTAGCCGGCTTGCCTCGGCCGCACTTGTCCAACTCTTTGTCCGGCGGCGGTCGGGAATTGTCCGATGACAGATGTGATCCTGGTACTCAATGTCGGATCGTCGTCGGTCAAATTCGCGGCCTATGATGTGAGAGACCCTGAAAGTCCGCCACCACTTCGAGGCTCATTCGAGAGAGTGGGCCAGACCCCGCAGTTTAGCGTAAAGGCGGGTCCATCCGCCGAGAGTTTTGGCGCGATAAGCGCGGACGACGGCCATGCGGCACTGATCGAGCGCCTTATCCCGTGGCTGGAAGCCGCACTGGAAGGCGGAACGATCATTGCGGCCGGGCACCGCATCGTCCACGGCGGCCGCGACTATGCACAACCGGTCGTGATCGACAATGACATCTGCAGAAAGCTTGAGACCTTGGTGCCTCTTGCGCCACGCCATCAACCGGAAAACCTGGCCGGGGTACGAGCTGTTGCGGTGGCCCGGCCGGACCTGCCGCAGGTTGCCTGCTTCGATACCGCATTCCACCGCACGCAGCCGCGGATTGCCCAGCTCTTTGCCATCCCACGGGCCTTGACCGATGAAGGCATCATTCGGTACGGCTTTCACGGGCTCTCCTATGAATACATTGCCTCGGTTCTGCCGAGCCATGCGGGGAACGACGCCCACGGCCGCGTCATCGTCGCGCACCTTGGACACGGGGCGAGCCTTTGCGCCATGCGCGAGGGCAAGAGCGTGGCAACATCGATGGGTTTCACCGCACTCGATGGCCTTGTCATGGGCAAGCGGCCGGGCGCGCTCGATCCTGGTGTCGTTCTTCACCTCATGCAGGACAAGGGCATGAGCGTCGAAGAGGTCGCTAAATTGCTTTACACAGGGTCAGGCTTACTTGGGGTATCGCAACTTTCCAGTGACATGCGCGACCTACTCGACAGCGACGACGAGCGAGCGCGCGAGGCGGTGGATCTGTTTGTCTACCGCGCGGCATGCGAGATCGGCGCTCTCGCCGCGGTGCTCGGCGGGATCGATGCCCTGGTCTTTACTGCTGGTATCGGCGAGAACGCGCCCGAGATACGCGCGAGAATATGCGAGGCCAGCCGGTGGCTCGGCCTGGAACTGGATCCCGTCGCGAACAAGGCGGGCGCCTCGCAAATCACCAAGGATCCGAGCCCGGCCTCGGCATGGATGATCCCGACCGACGAGGAACGAATAATGGCGCGGTATACTCTCAAGACATTGCACGGTACGCTCGAAACCGATCGCCTTCTTGCCATCTAACGGACCGATATGAGCGTCTCCCGATGATTCGGCCGCGAGACATAAAGCGCGGTAAGTGCCGTACAGTTCACGAGGACAAGTGGTCGTCATGAGGCGGACCTTCGTCGTCAAAATCTATTTGGCCTGGGTGCCTTTTTCGGTCCGATCATCGCCTCCGAGGCAATTTCGATGTTTGGCCCGCGCGGTCTGTTCGTTCACATCGCTACTGTTGCAACGGGTCTGGCGATCTTCGGTCTGATCCGGGTCTTCGCTAGACTGCCGATTCCGAACGAGGCGCAGAAAAAATTTGTTGCTGTCCCCGATACGACGCCTGTGGCCGAGGGGCTGGATCCCAGGGTCGATCCAGATAAGGCAGGTCACCCCGAAATTGCCAGTGCACAAGCACCAAAGAGCGGAGAAGTGCATGGTCACTGATAGAACTAGGAACCTAGGGCAGAAGAAGGGGCTATGACGCAGACAGGAAGAGCATTTTTTGATTGTTTTGGTCGTCGCTGGCGCGGCTTGCCTCGGTTATTGTGCCTGACATCAGCAAGATTGACCTGGTTATAGGCCTCGAGCGAGCTTCCGAATGAGCGGAGCGCGGGTTTCGCGCCTCGCAACGGGTTTATACGAACATAGAAGCGCTAGAAAGCGTTGATTGCCTCTTCCAACACGGCCGTTCACGGCCTCAAATGCGCGCGAAACTCGACCACCGGCTTTACCTTTCGCAAGGAAGCTGAAACGCCAGCATTTGGCTGATTTAAGAGCGCTTCCGTTCGCCCGAGTCCGACCGCCGAGCTATGCCACCCTAAGGGGCCTTCAAAATCCAAAATCTTACGCCCTGCCAAGGTGACCTTAAGTGTGGTTCTGGCCTCTTCGTCGATTGCTTCCCATGCCTTTGAGGTAATCGGAGCTTGTTCACGTCGAAGATCGTTCATTACCCGGTCCCCTCTTTGAGACTTCCGATCCCGAGCAATTTATCATTTCCCAGGGTCTCGGAATCGTTCTCTTCCGCGCCTTTCTCACGTTCCGTGATCTGCCTTCGGTGAAGAGATAGGTCTCTAGCTCATGATCAAAAGTTGCGTCCCTGCGCCGCAACCACTCGAGGATCAAGCTTGCATGCTCCTTCTCTTCATCTCGGTTATGCACAAGGATGGCGCGCAACTCGTCGTCTTCCGCGGCGTCGATCCGTTGGTCATACCAATCGACCGCCTCCAGTTCTTCCATAGCGAGACAATTGCGCGATGCCGATCGATGGTCTCGGGCTTCAGTTTGCCGGCATCTTCATGAAGTCCTGCGCTTGCTCCAGTCATTTCAAAACCTTTCTTTTCAACCGGCATTACCAAATATGGATGCCGGCCCTTGCCCTTTCATCCTGCACCTCATCTGAGTCCCGCGTGCAATTGAAAGCGTTCTCATCCAACTCGTTGTTTCCATGGCGCGAATTCGCTCAACGCCGCAAATCGTCAACTCGATTTCTCATTGCGGTGGGAAGGCTGAGTTGCGCGGGCATTCACGAACATCTCCAGATCTTTGACAGAAACGCGAAATTCGCGGCCCAACCGAACGGCTCGAAGCCCGCCCCCATGTATCCAACTGCGGACGGTCGCCTCGCTCACCTTAAGAAGGTCAGAGACCTCATGAGTTGTCATGAATGGTTGGCTCAGCACTGGCAATAGCCGAACGATAGGAATTGACTTTTTTGAGTATCACTCAATGCGGTTTGAACCGCGTTGATCTGCGTCAATGTCGTTCTGCTAGAAATGGGTACGATTGGATTTGTTTATACGAAGGTCAAGAAAGTGAGCAGTAGTTATGCCCGAATTGATGAAATCGGCTGATTTCGTCGAGCCGGGGCGAATTGTACACGAAAAAAAAGGCCCTTACCCGACATCGGGTCGAACGATGCGCTGATCCGAGTCACGACTACGACCATCTTCGGGACCGATGTTCACATCCTCAAGGACGAGTATACCGTGGCCAAGCGCCCGTGGGCGTAATCGAGCAGCTAGGCGCAAATGTCCGAGGATATGTGGTGGGCCAACGCGTGATCGCGGGCGCTATTTGCCCCAGCGGCTATTCCAATGCTTGTCTCGACGGCCTTCATGCACAGGACGGACAGACCAGCGTGCATGGTCTTAAGCCGATGGGTGGCTGGCGCTTCGGCAATACTATCGACGGTGCGCAGGCCGAGTATCTGTTAGTGCCAGACGCCATGACAAATCTGGCGGCGGTGCCGGATGGACTGACAGACGAGCAGGTGCTTATGTGTGCGGAAACTGACCCGAGCGCCCGGTTTCCACCCAAGTTTTCGTTCTCCTCGCACGGAACGAAATATGCGTCCTGGTTGAAAATGGAGACTTTACATGTCTGACGATACTGATACAGGAACAGATCCCGAACAGGATCTAGCGTCGCGGTTCCCGACCGCTTACACCATCCTGTTTCTTCTCATCATTCTGGTTGCCGCGTTGACTTGGATAATCCCGGCGGGAACCTATGACCGTGCCATGAGTGAGAGCGCCGGGCGCGAGATTGCCGTGGCCGGAACATACAAGACAGTCGAATCAAATCCACAGGGATTTGTCGAAGTCTTTTTGGCACCCATTGCCGGGTTCTACGACCCTGACAGCTACGCGGCCAATGCGATCGACGTTGCCTTGTTCGTGCTGTTTCTGGGCGGATTTCTGGGTGTCGTGAACGCGACCGGTGCCATCGACACCGGAATCCGGAACGCCATGCACAAGCTCGAAGGGCGCGAGATCTGGATGATTCCGGTCATGATGACGTTGTTTGCCATTGGCGGCACTACTTATGGCATGGCCGAGGAAACGTTGGCTTTCTACGCCATCCTGATCCCGGTGATGATTGCCGCAGGGTATGACGCGGTAACCGGCGTTGCGATCATCCTGATCGGGGCAGGCATCGGCGTTCTGGGGTCGACCATAAACCCGTTCGCAACCGTCATCGCTTCCAACGCGGCCGGCATTCCCTTTACCGACGGCATCACGCTTCGGCTTGTTCTTCTCCTGGGCGGTCTGGCGATCTGCGCGGTCTACGTCATGCGCTACGCCCAACGGGTAAAGGCAGATCCGTCCCGCTCCGTCGTGGCGCGGCAAGCCGCCGCACATCGCACGCTGTTCCTGGAAAACAGAGAGGAAGAGGGCGAAAATATCACGCTCAATACCACTCAAAAGATCGTCCTTGTGCTATTCGCGCTGACCTTCGCGGTGATGATCTGGGGTGTATCATCTCAAGGTTGGTGGATGGCGCGCATGGGGGCACTGTTCTTTGGTTCTGCTCTTCTTATCGGGATCATTTCCCGCATGGGTGAAAAGAAGCTGACCGGGAGCTTCGTGGACGGGGCGCGCGACCTGCTGGGCGTGGCGCTTGTTGTTGGGCTTGCCCGCGGCATCGTCGTGATCATGGAACAGGGCCTGATCGCGGATACGATCCTGCACAGCGCCGAGCAGTCGCTGGGCGGATTGAGCGACCTTGCATTTATTAACCTTATGTTCTGGATCGAGGTCGGGATGAGCTTCTTCGTACCGTCCTCGTCTGGTCTTGCGGTCCTGTCGATGCCGATTCTCGCGCCGCTTGCCGATTTTGCCGGTGTGGGTCGCGAGCTGGTTGTGACCGCCTATCAGTCCGCCAACGGGCTGGTCAACCTGATCAACCCAACTTTTGCGGTGGTGATCGGCGGGCTGACAATCGGCCGTGTGTCCTATGACCGCTGGATCGTTTTCATTTGGCCATTGCTGTTGATTTTGACCGTTTTCATCTCTGTCGCGGTCAGCATCGCGGCTTTGTTCTGAATTTCTGAAAAGAGGAGACGAGACATGGCCAAAGAGACTCTTGGCGTGCATTCGGAAACCGGCCAGCTACGGCAAGTCATCATTTGCCGCCCCGGGTTGGCGCACCGCCGCCTGACGCCCGAGAACTGCGAGGAACTGCTTTTCGATGATGTCTTCTGGGTCAAGCAGGCGCAGAAGGACCATGATGTCTTTGCCGACGCAATGCGTGGCGAGGGGATCGAGGTGCTGGAAACCGGCGCGCTCCTGGCCGAGACGCTGGACATTCCTAAGGCGCGGAAATGGGTGCTCGACCACGAGATTTCAGCAAGGGACATCGGCGTTGGGATGCTGGACGAGCTGCGCGGTTGGATGGAAGAGTTGCCAGGTGAGCAACTGGCTATATATCTGATTGGCGGGCTGACGGTCGCCGACCTGCCGTTTGAGCCGACGGGCATGTTCGGCAGCTATCTAGGCCGTCATGGCTTTGTTCTGCCACCGCTGCCGAATTTCCTCTTCACCCGCGACAACAGCGCCTGGATCTACGGTGGTGTCACGCTCAATCCGATGTACTGGCAAGCGCGACGCCCCGAAACGATGCTGACCACCGCAATCTATCACTACCATTCAAAGTTTGCGGGCAAGGTCGAGGTGATTTGGGGCGACCCGGAGGCCGACCACCGGTTGGCCACGCTTGAGGGCGGCGACGTCATGCCGGTGGGCGACGGGCTGGTGTTGGTTGGCATGGGCGAGCGCACCTCGCCCCAGGCGGTGGGTTTGTTAACCGAGACGCTCTTCAAACAAAACCGCGCCAACCGCGTCATTGCATGTCAGATGCCGAAATCCCGCGCAGCCATGCATCTGGACACTGTTTTCACCTTCTGCGGCGGCGATGTCGTGACCAGCTTCAAGGAGGTCGCGGACGAGATGACTTGCTACGACCTGCGCCCCGGCAAAGGCAAGGCGTTGCTTGATATCCGCCGTGATCCGCGCCCGATATTCGATGTGGTGGCCGATGCGATGGGGCTGAAATCGCTTCGCGTCATCCCGACGGGCGGAGGCAACCCTTTCGAGCAGGCGCGTGAACAGTGGAACGACGGTAATAACGTTCTGGCACTGCGCCCCGGTCTGGTGGTCGGTTACGACCGCAACGACGACACCAATGCCGATCTGCGTGCTGCCGGGATCGAGGTACTGGAAGTGCCGGGAGCGGAGCTGGGCCGCGGACGTGGCGGCAGCCGCTGCATGAGCTGTCCCACCATTCGCGATCCAGCTTGAAGTTTGAAAGGACGAAACCCATGGCTTTCAACCTGAAAAATCGCAATTTCCTGACACTGCGCGACTTCACACCGCAGGAGATCGCGTTCCTGCTGAAACTGTCGGCCGATCTAAAGGCCGCGAAATACGCCGGCACGGAAGTTGAGCGACTGAGAGGCAAGGAAATCGCTCTGATCTTCGAGAAGGACAGCACGCGGACCCGCGTCGGATTTGAAGTGGCCGCGCATGATCAGGGCGCGACGGTGACCTACCTTGGCCCGTCGGGCACCCATCTGGGTCACAAGGAGACGGTGAAGGACACCGCGCGCGTCCTCGGGCGCGTCTATGACGCGATCGAGTATCGTGGTTTTGGCCAGAAGATCGTGCAAGAACTTGCCGATAACGCCGGTGTGCCGGTCTACAACGGGCTGACGGACGAGTTCCATCCGACACAGATCCTGGCGGATTTTCTGACCATGCGGGAGCATGCGGAGAAGCCGCTGCGCGAAGTGTCCTATGCCTTCTTGGGAGATGCCGGCAACAATATGGGCTTCAGCTTGCTGATTGGCGGGGCCAAGATGGGGATGGACGTGCGGCTTTGTGCCCCGGAAAGCCTCTGGCCCGACCGTGAAATCCGCAAAGAGGCCGAGATGATCGCAGCCGAAACCGGTGCGCGCTTGACCCTGACTGCCGATGTGAACGAGGCCGTGAAGGGGGCCGATTTCATCTATACCGATGTCTGGGTCTCGATGGGGGAGCCGAAGGAGAAATGGGCCGAACGGATCGAGCTGCTGATGCCTTATCAGGTTAATGCCGAGGTGATGGAAAAGACAGGCAATCCGCGGACGCGTTTCATGCACTGCCTTCCAGCCTTCCACAATACCGACACTTCCGTGGGGGCCGAGATCGCGCGGGATTTCGGTATCGATGCCATGGAAGTGACGGAAGAGGTGTTCGAAAGCTCCGCCTCGATTGTATTCGATCAGGCGGAAAACCGGATGCACACGATCAAGGCGGTCCTGGTCGCCACACTGGGAGGTTGAGATGCTGGTCGTCACAGCTTTAGGCGGCAATGCTCTTCTCAAACGGGGCGAGCCGCTGACCGCCAAGACACAGCGAGCCAACGTACGGTTGGCTGCCGCATCGCTGGCGGAGATTGTGCGCGCGGGCCATCGGCTGGTCATTACCCATGGCAATGGCCCGCAAGTCGGCTTACTGGCTCTGCAGGGGGCCGCCTACAAGCCTGAATCGGTCTTTCCGCTCGATGTTCTGGGTGCGGAGACCGGAGGAATGATCGGCTACATCATTGAGCAAGAGCTTGAGAACGCGCTAGGTCATGACCGTCCCGTCGCGACACTGCTCACGCAGGTGCTGGTTGATCGGCACGACCCGGCGTTCGGCAAACCGACCAAGTTTATTGGCCCTGTCTATGAAAAGGACCAGGCCGAGGCGCTGGCAAAGGCGGCCCGCTGGACGATCGCCCAGGACGGCAAGAAATGGCGTCGCGTCGTCCCATCGCCCAGACCCGTGGAAATTCCCGACATGCGGGTTCTGAAATTGCTGCTGGATCAGGACGTAATCGTGATTTGCACCGGCGGCGGTGGCATCCCGGTCCTGCGCCTCGAAGACGGCAGCACGATCGGCGTCGAGGCGGTGATCGACAAGGATGCCGCGAGTACTCTTCTCGCACGACAGCTCAACGCCGATGCGTTACTGCTATTGACCGATGTCGACGCGGTCTATCGTGACTTCGGTACCGAAGATGCCGCGCGAATTTCCAACTTGACTCCTGCCGAAGCCCGCGCGCTGGATTTCCCAGCCGGCTCCATGGGGCCGAAGGTGACGGCGGCCTGCGAATTCGCGGCGACGGGCGGTTTTGCGGGAATCGGCCGACTGGACGATGCCGTCGCCATTCTGGATGGCCGGGCAGGCACCCGCGTATCGGAATCAAGGTAGGACAAACCCTTGCGACCAGACGCATCCACGACACAAGCTTCCACATCCGACGGTATGATCGTCGCCATTCGCGGCGGCATCGTGGACGTGGCCTTTTCGGAACCGGTGCCGCGTATTCATGACCTGCTTTACGTCGACGATGTCGCGCTCGAGGTGGCGTTGCTGGTGGGCGAGGGCGTGGTGCGCAGCCTGGCGCTCGGCCCGGTGCGCGGCCTCGGACTGGGCATGCCGGTACGCACCACTGGCGACGCGATAAAGGTGCCGGTCGGCGACGGTGTGCTTGGCCGGATGCTGAACATGTTCGGTGCCCCAATCGATGGCTTGCCGGCTCCGACGGCGACGGCCTATCACTCGATCCACCGTGACCCGCCCGCATTGGAGGACCGCATATTGCGGGCCGAGGTTTTGGAAACCGGGATCAAGGCCATCGATCTTTTGTCACCGATCGAGCGGGGCGGTAAGACCGGGCTGTTCGGTGGAGCCGGTGTGGGCAAGACGGTCTTGCTTACCGAACTGATCAACAACACCGTGCAGCACCATCATGGCGTCAGCTTGTTCTGCGGTATTGGCGAGCGGTCGCGCGAGGCCGAGGAACTTTACCGCGAAATGGGCGAGGCGGGTGTGCGCGACAAGACCGTGATGCTCTTCGGTCAGATGAACGAGGCCCCCGGCGTGCGGTTTCTAGTGGGCAATTCCGCCTTGACCATGGCCGAGTATTTTCGGGACGAAAAGCGGCAAGACGTGCTGCTGCTGATCGACAATATCTTTCGCTTCGTTCAGGCGGGCTCGGAGGTGTCTGGGCTATTGGGCCGGATGCCTTCTCGGGTAGGTTATCAGCCCACGCTTGCCACTGAATTGGCCGCCCTGCAGGAGCGCATCGCCTCGACCCGCAATGGGTCGGTCACGTCGATTCAGGCGGTCTACGTGCCGGCGGACGATTTCACCGATCCGGCCGCCGTGCATATCTTTTCGCATCTTTCGGCCTCTGTCGTCTTGTCGCGCAAACGGGCGAGCGAGGGGCTCTATCCGGCCGTCGACCCATTGGATTCGGCGTCCGTCATGCTGACACCCGCGGTGGTTGGGCAGCGCCACTACGACATCGCCCGTGCCGTGCGCCGCACGCTTGCGGAGTATGAAGAGCTGCGCGACATCATTGCAATGCTTGGGATTGAGGAACTTTCCGCGAACGATCGCGCCACCGTCGCCCGGGCAAGACGTCTGGAACGGTTTCTAACCCAGCCATTTTCCACTGTGGCGGCGTCCGTTGGCACCGCGGGCAAGCTGGTACCGACAGAAACGACGCTCGACGGATGTGAAACGATCCTCGACCAGAGCGAGTTCGACTTGCCTGAAAGCGCCTATTACATGATTGGTGGTCTGGCGGACTTGGAGACGCAGACATGAGCATGGCTAATGACATGCATGTGACACTGCGTCTTCCCACGCGCACCCTTTTTGAGGGTCGCGCAACAAGGTTGACCGCCGTGGCTAAGAACGGCGGATTCGGGATCCTTCCTAACCATATCGATTTCGTCACCGCGCTGGTGCCGTCGGTGCTTATGCTGACGACGCCGGAAGGGCGCGAGCGGGTCTTTGGTATCGACGAAGGGTTGCTTGTCAAGAAGAGCCATGCGGTTGATGTCGCGGTCCGGCGCGGCGTCGAAGGTGACGACCTCGGCACGCTCCGCGACACCGTGCGCGAGACGTTCATCGAGATGGAAGAAGACGAGCGCGTGGCGCGTTCCGCCTTGTCGCGACTGGAGGCCGACATGGTGCGCCGCTTCGCCAGTTTGCGGAAGCCCCAGCTATGACAGGTAAAGAGGATAGATCGGCCGAAGATATCGGGCGCCGCGCCGAGCGCATGAAGGCCGCGCGCGACAATCCAGGGCCCAGCCCGCTACGGGGCATCGGCACCTTCGGCATGATTGGCTGGTCGATTGCGGTACCCACCGTTGGAGGTGCCTTTCTGGGACTCTGGCTTGACCGGGTCGCGCCACAAGATTTCTCCTGGACCATCGCGCTGATCCTCGGCGGTGTTGCGCTGGGCAGTCTGATTGCCTGGGCGTGGGTCGGCAAGGAAGGGGGCGGCGAATGACGGAGATTGATTGGGGCGCACTCATGCTCGGTCTGGCGGTCGGTGCGGGGGTCAGCGCGCTATTCTTCGCGGGCCTCGCATTCGGCATGCGGATCGCGTTGCGCGCGACGCGGCCAACGGCGATTCTGCTGCTCAGTGCTGGTCTGCGGACCGCGCTGTTGCTGGCAGTCGGCTGGTTCGTCGCGCAGGCGGGCGGCTGGGCCTTTTTCGCCTATGCCGTGTCGTTTCTGCTCGTACGCTATTTTGCCATCACCCTTGCCCGCCCCCAACCTGCTCGGGGAGACACCTGATGGATCTGACACCGGACAACACTATTGTGTTTGAGGCCTGGGGCATTGCCGTCAATGCCACCATCTTCAATACCTGGATTATCATGGCGCTGCTGTCAGGCATGTCCATGGTGATTACCCACAACCTGCGCCCGGATGTGCCGCCCAACCGCTGGCGCACGATGCTGGAGGTGATCGTACAGGGCATCGAAAGCCAGATAACAGAGATTGCCCGCCGACCGGGGCATCAGCTGCTTTACTTCGTGGGAACGCTCTTTTTGTTCATCGTCACATCAAACCTCCTGATGGTGGTGCCGGGATTCCGTCCGCCCACTGCCTCTCTTTCGACCACCGCGGGGTTGGCGCTGTCGGTTTTGGTGGCGGTGCCGCTCTTTGGCATAACAAGCCGGGGGCTGGGCGGGTACCTGAAAACCTATCTTGAACCATCGGTGATCATGCTGCCCTTCAACATCATTAGCGAGTTTTCTCGCGGCCTATCGCTCGCCATCCGGCTTTACGGCAATATCATGAGCGGGGCAGTAATCGCCGCAATCCTTCTGGGCGTGGCACCATTCTTCTTTCCTGTCGTGATGGACATGCTGGGGCTTCTGACCGGGCTGATACAGGCCTACATCTTCGCCATTCTGGCGACGGTCTACATCTCCTCCGCCACAGCCGAGCCGAAAACACTCGAGAACGCAAAGGAAGGCCAATGACAGATCTCGCCCTCATCGCCGTCGTTTCAATCTTTACCGCCGGCTTGACCGTGGCATTTGGCGCGATTGGCCCAGCGCTCGGCGAAGGGCGTGCCGCGGCGTCAGCGCTCAGTGCCATCGCCCAACAGCCTGATGCGGCTCCGACCCTATCGCGGACACTGTTCGTCAGTCTGGCAATGATCGAATCGACAGCGATCTACTGTTTCGTCGTCGCAATGATCCTGATCTTCGGCAATCCGTTCTGGAATGCGTTTCTGGTTGCGGCACAAGGGGCGGCCGGCTGAGCAATGTCGATTGATTGGATCACGGTCGCGGCCCAGATCGCCAACTTTTTGGTTCTGGTTTGGTTGCTGAAACGCTTTCTCTACCGTCCAATTCTGGACGGTATCGACGCTCGCGAGGCGGAGATCGCTGACCGGATGTCCGAGGCGGCACGCGTCCGGCAAAAGGCCGAAGCGGCAGAGGCCGCCTATCAGGATCGGCTTTCGGCGCTTCGCTCCGGCGAGTCCGCGATGATCGATAGCGTCCGTCAGAAGGCCGAGGAAGAGCGCGACGCACTGTTGGCGGAGGCCCGCGAAAAATTGGAGCGCGAACGGAAGAACTGGAATGAACAACGCGAAGAGGAAGCCAGCCAATATACCGCCGACTTGCATCGGGCAGGGGCAGGGGCGTTATTGTCGCTGACCCGCAAGGCACTGGGGGACTTGGCCGACGAAACGCTGGAAGAGCGTATAGTTGCCCATGTCTCAAAGCGGCTCACCGCGATTTCCGAGGACCTGCGCAAGGCGGCCGGCGACAGTACGGCGGCGGTTGCGACCACCCGCGATCCGCTGCCCCAGGACGCACGTGCTCGGTTGAAAGCGGATCTGCGGAAGCTGCTCCCGAAGGTCACGCTGCGCTTTGAGACCGATGCCGCACAGGCCCCTGGCCTGATCCTGCGCCTAGGCGGCGCGCAGGTGGCTTGGACAGTGGACACGTACATCGATGGGCTTAATGCGCTGCTGGAAGAGGGGATTGCCACCGGCCGGATTACCAAAAGTGCGAACCGATGAGCGCTAAGGACAAGACAGACCGAACTAGCACACATGAGATGCTCCAGGCGCTGCTGGACAGCCCGGCTCCCATGCCTAGGCTGAGCGAGATCGGCAAGGTCGCGGAGGTCGGTGACGGGATCGCGATCGTAACTGGACTAGCCCGTGCGCTTTCGGATGAACTGCTGGAATTTGCCTCCGGAGTGCGCGGGGTCGTTTTCGATCTGGAGCCGGGCCGGTTGGGTGTCGTTCTTCTTGGCCCGTCCGAGCGTGTGACGGTAGGCGAGGACGTGCGGCGCACCAACAAAGTGGTCAGCGTGCCGGTCGGACCGGCGCTCTTGGGCCGGGTCGTCGATGCCCTGGGCCGTCCGCGCGACGGCAAGGGGGCCATTGACGCGGCGACAGAACGTCCGATAGAGGTCGAGGCGCCCGCGATCTTGCATCGCTCCGCTGTTTCGCGGCCCTTGGCCACGGGCCTCAAGGCAATTGATGCGGCGGTTCCGGTCGGACTTGGCCAGCGCGAACTGATCATCGGCGACCGGCAAACCGGCAAGACCTCAATCGCGATCGATACGATCCTAAACCAGACCGGAACTGGCGTGCTCTGCATCTATTGCGCCATCGGTCAGCGCGGCGATGCGGTGGCCAGGGTCATTGGTGCCATCGGGGAAGGCGGGATGACGGAGAACACCGTCATCATCTCCGTGGGAGACGAGGACGCCCCTGGCCTTTCCTACATCGCGCCCTATGCGGCCATGTCGATCGCCGAAAGTCTTGCCGCGAAAGCACGCGATGTGCTCATCGTGATGGATGATCTGACCCACCACGCGCGATCCTACCGGGAGCTGTCGCTGCTATTGCGTCGCCCGCCGGGTCGCGAGGCCTTTCCGGGCGATATCTTCTATGTCCATGCCCGGTTGTTGGAACGGGCGGGGCAGTTCACCGCACAGGCGGGCGGCGGGTCAATCACAGCGCTGCCGGTGGTCGAGACCCAGGCCGAGAACTTGTCGGCCTATATCCCCACAAACCTGATCTCGATTACGGACGGACAGATCTATCTCTCGCCGCGCCTGGTGCGGAAGAATCAGTTTCCAGCCGTCGATCTGGGCGTGTCGGTTTCGCGCGTCGGCGGTAAGGCGCAAAACCGCGCGTTCCGCGACGTCGCCGGAAACCTGCGCGTGACGCTGTCGCAATTCGAGGAGCTGGAGGAGTTCGCCCGCTTCGGCACACGGCTTGACGAGACCACCAAGTCGAGGCTGACCCGCGGTGCTTCGGTGCGCGCGGCCCTTCGCCAGCCCGAACGTGATCCGATGTCGGCTGTCGAGCAGCTGGCGGTCCTGCTGTCTGCAATGGAGGGTCTTTTCGACGGGTTGGCGGAGACGGATGCGGTCGCAGCCATGACGGCGATCAGACGCGCGGTGCGGAGCGACGCACGAGAGATCGAGGCGCGCATCGCAGCGAACGAGCCCCTGAGCGACGAGGATCGTGCGTGGATCGTCGAAACCTCAAGAGAGGCAATCGCCGGCGAAGCGGACAGTCATGGCTCAGACGCTTGAAATCCTGACCCGCAGGACTGACACCCTCAAAAGCATCCGCGGCATCGTGCACACGATGAAAACGCTGTCGGCCATTAATGCGTTGCCCTACGAACAGGCGGCGCGGTCCATCGGCGCCTATCGTGACACCGTCTTGGACGGGTTCCAGGCCTTCCTGCATTGCAACGGACCGCTTGCCCCGACTTCTCAGGAGGCGGCGGTGCAGGTCATCGTCGCCTTCGGCTCGGACCACGGACTTTGCGGCAACTACAACGAGATCTTGGCCGACGAGGTGTTGAGACAATTGCAACGACGTGCTCCTACGGACAGCGTCGTCCGTGTGCTTTGCGTGGGCGCGCAGATGGAAGACGCATTGACGGCTCTGGGAGTGCAGATCGAAAGCACGCTTTTGCCGCCCGCCACAACCGACGGGCTCGGGCGGATTGCGGGCGATATGGTTACGCGTCTCGACGACATTCGCCGCGACAGCGCAACGGCTGACGTTGCGGTCACGCTCGTCTTCACCGAGCGCGCCGCGCATGGCCTGCAGACCCCGATCGCGCAGCAGCTTTTGCCTCTCGACGCGGAGTTGATCGAAGACCTCGACCATCGCGCCTGGACATCTCGCAGCCTTCCGGTTTTCAACTTGCCGCCGGACGACCTGCTTGCCGGGCTGATCCGCAGCTATCTGTTTGCGAGCATGTTCCGCGCCGCAGCCGAGGCCTTGGTCACCGAAAACGCCGCCCGCCTCGCCCGTATGCAACAGGCCGAACAATCCGTAGATGAACGGCTGGAAGTTCTGAAATCCGAAACCCGGTTGGCCCGGCAGAGCGAAATCACCACCGAATTACTAGATGTCATCATTGGGTTCGAGGCCCTTAAGGACCGGGATCGGAAGCGCAAGAAACACCGGCCTGCAACGGATTGACCAGCCGGTTGAAGTACAACACTGGCTCGCAAATCGAGAGTAGCAAACCAAAGCAGGAGGCAATCGGTGAGTGTTCGCCCATAGCGGCGCTGACGCAGGATCGTAAGGGATGACGCAGGTCAAGCAGCCATCGGTGTGGGCTATCAGGTATATGCCTAGGCCGATAGAGTAGTCGGGAAAACGAACCCGACCTACTGCGAAAAATGCTGAACGACTAGTCTGCCAGCTCGAAACCTAAAGCACCGGAGCAAGGAGACGCGCTGTCTGTATTGCTAGCTTGAAGTGGAATGGACGCCGGTCCAGTTCGGCCATATCGAATTGCTCGGAGCGGGAAAAGTCTGCCTCCAGCATCCCTTCCACTTCTCGAGCGAAGAGGCGGTCGAGGACTATGATAGTGATCTCGAAATTAAGCCGAAAAGACCGATTGTCCATGTTCGCTGTGCCAACGGTGGCGACATCGTCGTCGATAAGTATTACTTTCTGATGCAGGAACCCCTCCCGGAAACGGTAGATCTTGATACCGGCGCGATTGAGCGGCCTAAAATAGGAATAGGTTGCGAGATCGACGAGTAGATTGTCCGACTTGTTTGGCAGCATGATCCGGACATCGAGGCCGCGCAACCCCGCCAGCTTCAGAGCGGCCATGACATCTGTGTCGGGAACGAAATAGGGGCTCACGATCCAAAGCCTCTGTGTAGCAGCCAGTATCGCCTGGACTACAAATAGATTGTAGGTTTCGAAATCGTCCGCAGGTCCAGACGGCAGCACGAGTACCTTCTTATCTCCATCGGGAGCTGGCTTTGGTACAAAGTGGAGGTGTGGCACAGTGTGAGTAGCCCAGTACCAGTCCTCAAGAAAGGAGAGCTGAACGCCCTGAACCGCGGGTCCCTCGATCCGGACATGTGTATCTCGCCAGGGCCCAAACCTAGGGTGCCCTCCGAGATTTTCATCGCCAACGTTGTGACCACCCACAAAGGCGGCCCGACCGTCCACGACCACAATCTTGCGGTGGTTGCGGAAATTTATCTGGGATCGGCTTCTGCGGCTCTTGGTGGCTTTGAAGCTCGATACCTCGACTCCCGCGTCGCGCAGCGCCGTTAGATACGATCCCGAAAGCCGGCGACTGCCGATCTTGTCATAAAGAAAGTAAACTCGAACGCCTGCCTTTGCTTTGCGAATCAAGCGCTCCTGCAGCGCCAGACCTATGTTGTCCGCACGAACAATGTAGAACTGAACGAGGATGTAATCCTGCGCGCCCTCGATTCCGTCAAAAATCGCCTCAAAGGTAGCCTTTCCATCAATAAGAAGCGCCGCCTCGTTGTGTCCGGTGAAGGGACAATTCGCCAACTTCTCCACTGCCTGTATGGCGGCCCGATCGTTCGGCAGGGTGCCATTGAGGTTGGGTACGTACCGGGCCAAATTCTCGGCCAAATGGTGAACTTCACGATCGCCAGACTTTCGTGCACGAACATAGCCGTGGAATCTTCTCTGTCCGAAGAACCAGTATAGCGGCAGCGCTAAGTAAGGCAGGGTTACCAGAATAACCGCCCAGGCGATGGCGCCCTGGGATGTCCGCGCTTTCATGATCGCATCGAGAGCGCTGACGATGCCCAGAACAAAAACGAGGACGGCGACCAATCCGAATAAGATTGGCTGATCTAGGGAAATCATCTGCTAGTTCTCGATTCTATGAGGGAAGGCAAACCCCCTCGCGGCATGAGCGACCAACCGGTCATGGCCGCTCTGATGGTACGTCGAAAAAAATTGTGAGCAGCAAGGAGGACTCCTCGATACCTTTGACCGAATGCGGTTCCCCGCCGTCGAGATAGACCCACTCGTTGGCTTTCAACTCGATCGCCGAGTCATCCAAGCCGAGCTCGATGCGACCCTCCAGGCAGTGCAGGGTGATGTTACCCGAAACCTCGTGCGGCGGAATTTCTGCGCCTGCGCGGACGATCAGGCGGATGGCTTCGAAATGGTCAGACTTGATGATGGCGGCCGATTTCGCATCCTTCAGCTTCGGGCCCAACGGCTGGAGATCGACGATCTCGCGCGATTTTGCATGATGTAGCGCCATGTTGTTTTTTTTCTCTCTCGTCTTGGTTGGTAATGCAGGCTTCGTGGCGATCCGTTCTACCGCGATTACGAGTCGGCGATCGCTCTAAAGAGCGCCCGGTAGCGGTGATCGACAGGGTTGCCGGACAGTGGGTCGGTGACATCCGCAAAGCGTGGCGTGATCGTCCGCCAATCCTCGGACCGAAGATGGTCCATCACGGCAGGGAAGAAATTCGCCTCCTCCCAATTGAGGTGTCGATGGTAGTCACTGACGAGTGTCTGGCCCATCTCGACGAGATGCGCGCGCGGATACTCCGCGTCGCGCTCCACGGCTTCGAATATTTTCACCAGTTCCCCCGTCGTGCGGGCCAGGCCGAGATGCTGGTCTTCCAGGCCCGCGCAAGCCCGCGCTTCCACCGGAGCGCGGGTTTGCAGCAGATCGAGCAGCGCGTTCTCACGGGGATGATGCCAGCGGTCGAGATACTCCTGGCAATAGGCGATGCTGCCTTCGAGGATTTCATAGTCCGGGCGCTCCGCCCGCCCGAAGCGGTCGAGCTGTGCTTCGAAACAGGAGAGCATGCTGCGGATGCGACCGTGTTCTTTCATCAGTATCTGCATTGGTCGGGTCATCGCTTACCTCAATTGTCGCTGTTCGCGCGGCCGTATCCTTCCTCGTCGTTACCCGCTTGGAGTATTCAATGCGATCGCCCTGGCCGCACCGGGAGCGGCCCATCCCGGACGGCGAGCGTCATCACCCCGGTCGCGCCTGCGGTGCGGGCATGGAGCCGCTGGAACTCGTCACCCATCGGACGCGGCGATCGCACCGCAGGCGATCGGCAGCGTGATCTGTGCCGGGATGTCCCCC
>JAJFGI010000393.1 GCA_021776215.1 Kiloniellaceae bacterium
AGATGTAAAACACGCCGCCTGCGACCGCGAGCAGCATCAACGGCCAGAAGTCTGACAGCACTCCGGAGACGCTGCGCACGGATTGACCGATCCCGGAGACGCTGTCCGCCGCCTTCTGGATCTGTTCCGACGCCACGCTGATCGTGGCCACTGCGCCAACACCAGTCGCCGTCCAGCCGGTTGTCGACTTGGCCGTGTGCTTTTCGGTGTGTTCCTCGATCGGAGCAGTGATCGGTTCGAAGTCGATCATTCCTGCGGGCGGAGTCGACCACAACGCGCCTTCCGCCGATCGACGGCGCGTCAGCCCACGCAGGACCCGCTTGCCCGCCTTGTTCCAGCGCAGGAGCTGCCTGGGAACACAATCGAAGTCACCGGCGTTCAGCTTGCGCCGCAACGTCGACTTGGCCAAATTGCCCGGCCCGACGTTGTAACAGAACGACACCAGTGCATCGAACTGGTTCGGGTTCAGCGGAACGGTGATGGATTGCTCGACGGCGCTCTCATACTTCACCAGATCCCGCCGCAGCATTTCTTCAGCTTCCGCCTGGTCGATCGTCAAGCCCGCGACCACGTGCGGTTCACCAGCTGCGGACGTGTGCCCATAGCCGATCGTCCAAACGCCGACCGCGTCCTGATAGGCCTGCAGCTCACACCCTTCAAAGCTCTTGATCAGGGCAATACCTTCGTTGCCTGTACGCATGGAAAAGTCTCCTTTCGAGTTCAGGCCGCGCCGCGCGCTATCTTGGCCATGATGATTTTGTGAAGTTTTGGACCGACAACGACGCGCTTGCATCCCATGTCGTTCTCCAGCGGCACGACCAGCGCCGTGCCGTCCGGCAGCACGTTCACCAGCAGGACGTCGCCCTTGTAATCGGTCTTTTTCCCGTAACCGTTGTAGGCATCGAGATAGATGCTGGCCTGGGCACCATCCATGACGATTTGCTTCGCGTTGGGAAACACCACGCGAAACGACAGCTTGAGCGTTGCCAGCGGATAGCACTTGCGCTCTTCGGCATGCGCCGGGGTCGCGCCGACCAATGCCAGCACGAGTGCCCCGGCCATGATCAGCCGGTTCATGAGGATGTCCTTTCAGAGTGTTGGGGACTTAACGACGCTTGGCCGGTTTGGCGGACCCGCTTGAGAACCGCTGGTAGCCCGGCAGGTCATACGGATTCGGACACTTCCAGGATTTGTTGGTCAGTTCCATGGCAAGGCACAACTCGTGCGCGTCCCGGCGGTGGAAGCCTTCCGGAGATTTACCGACAATCTTGTCGTCCAGCTTGTCGAGGGTCTTGTTGAACCGCTCCAGCGTGGTTTTGATCCCGGTGAACTCCGTGGCGACGGTTGTCTTGAAAGCGGACGCCTCCCAGGCGGCGTATACAACAACACCCATGAAGCCCAAGACCGTAACAATCTTGACGGTTGCGTTCTCTAGCTTGACAGTCGTATTTTCTTGTTTTTCTGTCATGTGTATCCCCTGGACCGCGCGCCGTTTGTTGGCTCTCCAGCCGCATTGTGGTAAGGCACGTCCATGCACATCCAGGACGGCAAAACTCTATTCATTCCCTTTAAGGGTGACCGCGACTACGTGTCCGGGTCCGATATCGTTGAGCGCCTGATTGAACTGGCCGGCGCAAACGGCAAGGTTTCGGTCCAGATGCACAAGATGGCCTCACACGGCATCACCGCGTCATGGGTGAGCAACGCCCAACTCATGACACTCCGCAAGTCCGGTGATCTATGCGGCTTCATGGCCTACACGAACAAGGGCAGCGACGAACGCATTATTGCTGTCGTTGAGGACAAGACGCGTCCGGTTGAAAGTTCAGTTCCCTTTGACGAAGCCTCCGTTATCGAAGGGCATTCAATTTCAGGCAAGACAATCAGCCAGCCCACGCCCAGCACCGGCACATTCCTTGAGCGGATTGTCGCCCTGAACAAACGCCTCTTGATTGATACCGCTGGCAAAGCGAAATGGATATTCTGCGGCCTCGATGTCTGTCACATTCCAGGCGATGCGAACGCGCTCTCAATCGAACACACGGAAACAATCAAAAACTCCATGTTCCAGTCCGCCCTGACCGCCGACAGCGAAGCACTTGGAACAATTCAATTCGTGAGGCAGGAATGAACGATATCGTTGAAGGCTTCAAAAATCAGACCTGGCTAATCCGCAGTTACAACGGAACGGACCAAACCGCTGAGCAACAAATACCCTACGAGGACACAACAGAGGAAAAGGTCATTGAACAACTGGAAGCCATGGCGAAAGAGACTTTGACACCCGAAGAGATCGAACAGTCGCCCCACCTCTACTCAGCCCGCATAGACGGTGGTGAAGGCAACCGGATAATCATCAGCGCCGGTATGGACCCCCACTTTACAGCCAGCCTCTGGCGACAGGACGAACTGCCCTAACAAGTGCATTGCTCGAACTCGATTTCCTGATTGTACGGTGACGTGCTGGCGTTGCCTGAGACACCCAAGAGTTGATAATAGATATAGCCTGTCGTGTTGCCGTTCAACGCGGTCTGAGTCTGGGATGGCGTAGCATTTCCAAGCGTGAAAGACGAACCAATGTCCGTCCACGAGCTCGCGTCGTCACTCCCCTGCCATTTCCAAGTGCCATGAGCGAAAGCCCCGTCCTGATACCACTTGGCTTCGGTTATCAGCGTAGACGACGCGAATTGGAATCTTATGTAAAGACCAGCAACCGCATCCGCTGCACCCCAGAACATTGAATCAGTAGTGTCATTGCCAAATGCGCCGTCTACAAGGTTCGTGACGGAACCCGTCAGTGACGCCGTTGTTGTAACCGTGATCGAGCTGGTGCGGTCACCGGTGGCGTAAGCTGGCGTACAATCGCAATCACCACCTGCCGCCGCCGCCCCCGCCATTGCCCTGTGCGCCATAGGCATTAGCGATTTGCCTTGTAATAGGATACCGCCGCGTCACGAACAGCTTTCAGGTCGGCGTTCGATGAAGTGATAACCCCACCCTTGTCTTCCTGAGCCTTTGCGATTCCGAACAGGAGCGCCTTCAACTGAGGGGTGTCAATATTGACCCCAGCAACAGCGTCCGCTTCGTCATTCAGTTCCTTGGTTGTCTTGTCGGTGACCGTATAGACCGACGTCACGCGCTTTTTCTCAACCTTCAGAACCGGGCCTGAGCGCTTCTGTGTTGCGCTGTCAAAGGGCTCATAGCCGGTACGGTCTTCCGGCAGCCAGCCGAACGCAACCAGTTCGTCAGACGTGGCCTTGTCCAGCCCGGAAACGTTACGCCACGCCTTTGGCAAAACGCGCGGTCCTTCGACGATCTTGCCCTTCTCGATCAGAAAATATCGTCCTGTGAGTGCCATTACTGCATATCCAATCCTGCTGGGAAGCCGTACCAGGTTGTTCCGCCGTCCACTGTGATGAATGTGAGAACGTCAACCCCGGCACTTGTGAGCGTCGGTGGCGTGCCGCCTGCCCAATCGACCGACGCCGGCCAGTTGACCGTCTGCGAACCACCGTTGGTCAGAATGAGCGTGAAAGAACACCCCTCGTCTGATGCGGTCGGGTTCGAAAACGTGAACGTGGTGGTGCTGGTGTCGACAGTGCCCGTGACGACGTTGCCCAACGTAAGATCGATATCCTGCGTCCCGCCTCCGATGGAACCGATGGCATTCGTTATCTCGCCGTAGTCCAGGAGATTCGCGCGCTGGAGCGTGTTATCTGCGAAATTCTGAGCCGCCGACCAGTTTTGCGCTGTGCCGAGCATCGCCGCCCCGGCGGCGGCCACGTTCGTCGCGTCGGTCACGTCCGCCGCCGTCTCGATACCCGACAGTTTGGTTTGCTCGGTCGCGCTGAACACCTTGTTTGTCGTGCCGTCCGTGTGATTGTCGGTATCGAAGGTATCGCCCACGATCGTCTGCGGATCATAGGTCGCCGCCGTCATGTCGCCCGACCCGGCCCCGTCGGCACCCTTGTTGCCGGTCCTGGAGAACTGCAGAGAAAACACACGTGTGTCTGTGAACGTCCCGTTTGACGCCACGTGGGTCAGCGTGACCTTGCGGTAGCCGGTACCGTCCGTCACCGAGCCTGTGACCGTGAACACCGCCCAGACACTGGCGTCAGTGGTGTCGCGCAGCACCAGCGAGCCCTTGTGGGCCGTGTTGGTGGAATCGTCCCAGGTATCGAGGCAGGCCGACACGTCGCCGCCGGCATTGTCGAGATTGTCGAAATACCCCTGCGTGACGCTTGCGATCGTGGCGTTGTTCAGGCGAAACGCGCCGGCGCCAGGGTCAGCGTCCGCGGTCGTTGTCGAATAGGCCTGCAGGATACCCGGGTCGGTGCCGTCCGCGCCCGCCGCACCGGTGGAGCCTGTGTTGCCCGTGTCGCCCTTGTCGCCCGTCGGCACGAATTGGACAGCAAAAACGACCCCGTCGCTGAACGTGCCGTTGCTTGCCACATGTGTCAGCGTCGCCTTGCGGTAGCCGGTGCCGTCGGTGATCGAGCCTGAAACCGTGAAAATCGCGAAGGTGGCCGCCACCACTGTCGAGCGCAGGATGAGGGTTCCCTTGACCGTCGAACTCGAATCGTCCCATGCGTCGATCCAGGCAGACACGTCGCCGCCGCCCTGCTCTAGATTATCGAAATACCCTTCTGTCGCACTGGCGATGGTGGCGTTGTCCAGCCGGAACGTGCCCGCGCCCGGGTCCGCGTCGGACGTGGTGGTGGAATAGGCCTGCAGGACGCCCTGCACGCCGTCAGCGCCCGACGCACCGCCCGGCACCAACATCCAGTAAACGGTGTCACCGGGTGTCGCGGCGTCCGGTTCGTTGTTCAGGTTCGAGTCCTGGAGACTGGCGAAGATATAGGTGTCCCCGCCGTCCACGTGGGTCACCAGGTCGCCGGTCGAGAAGGTCGTGGCGTTCGACCACGCCGCCTGGGGCGTCAGGCTGACAATATCGGTCTCACCGCCGAGACCAGCGCCCACATAGCGCCAGATCTTCTCGAACGTGGGCGAACCGGTGTCGCCGGTATAAGCCCGGACCTTGAACGCCCCGCCGGCCACGTGGACCGCTACGAACCCATCCGTATCGGTGGTAAGCGGCTGTGTCAGGCTGGCCGTGCCTGCCCGGTCGGAAAAGACAGGCTCGGTCGCGCCGCCAAGTTCGCGGGTGATCTCCACCGAGGCGGACGGCACCACATTGCCCGCGTCATCCGTCACCTGGATGTTCAGTATCGCCTTTTTCGCCATCAGTTGATCCTCGATCCTTGGATATCCCCGGCCGCGCCGGAATCAGTCACCCAGCTGTCGCCGTCGATCGCGGCACCCGCCGCCCCGCCAGCGCCGGGTGAGAAAAACCCCGGAAAGTCGGTACCGGTAGCACCCGCATCGCCGGGGTCGCCGCCGTCGCCGGCCCCTTCCGGGAAGAACGGATCGCCTGCATGGCCGCCTGCGGTAGCCGTCCCGGGATCGCCGTCCGTGGCGCCTGAACCGCCTGCAGGGCCGCCGTCACCGGCCACCGTGCCCGCACCGCCGCCGCCGCCGTGACCTGACGTACTCGGGCCCCGGTCGCCGCCGCCACCACCGCCACCGCCGCCCCAGACCTCGCCGTCCGTAGACACGAGCGTCACCGGGTAATCGACAAAGAGCGCAACACCGCCGGGCGAACCGGCCGTGGGCGGGATGGCAAACGAATTGTTTCCGCCCTGGCCGCCCTCGCCGCCAGGGCCCTGGATACGGCCATTGACCGTCAGGGTGATCAGCGTGGTGTAAATCGTCAGCGACACACCCGTGCCGGTCGCAGTCGCGTTCTGGTCGAGTGTGATCTGTGACGATGAATCGACACTCAGAATCTTGGCGCCATCCGGGATACCGGTCCCGGCCACCACCATACCCGCGGCCAGGTCGCCGGTGTCTTCCGACAGATTTGTGATTACGGCAGACGATGATGTCGTGTCGCCGGTCGCGGAAAGCGTCGTGAATCCTTCCACCGAGAACGCGGGTGCCGCCGTCGACGTGGCACCAATCACCACGCCGGTCGTCACTGTTGCCGTCACCGTATCCCCGTGGTTCGGGTTGCCGTAGACCGACTGGAACTCGTTGAACAGGTCGATGTCGTTCTGGCTGATGTCGAAGGTCAGCACGCCCTGCTCCAGGTCAGGGCCCGCTGTAAACAGCACTTCTTCCGCCTCGACCCGGATGCCCGCCGCCCCCGGCCGCAGGCGCGTGACCTGGATCGAGGCAGGCGACGAGGCTCCTTGCGCGTCCTGAAACGGCCAGCCGGCCAGCCGGTAGCCGCCGGCCAGGCTCAGATTGTCGGCCTGGGGCCGCAGCACCTCGAAGGCGATGCGGCGTGGCGGGTCGACATACCGCGACAACAGAAGGTCGCCCAGCCGTGTGGCCGAGCTGCGCCCCGCACTCGGGATCCACGGGCTGTAGACCTGCCGGATCGCCTGTGACCCGTAATTGGCTTCCGCGTCCGTATCGCTGACCTCTTCGACGGATGTATAGTTGTCCGGGTCGTCGACGGGTTTAAGCGGATTTTGCTGGTTGAAGAACACCTGCACCCGGCTGACGCGCTTTTCCGGCTGGTCGCGCACTTCCAAGGTGTCCGTGAGAATGTTGGACTCGTCGAACAGGTCGGCACCGGTGGAGACCGAGCGCAGCACCTGCAGGCCTATTTCCTGGTCCACGTCCGACCACCACAGCGCCAGCCCCGCGGTCTCGATGACACTCGACACCAGGTCGTTGACCGGCGTCGGCTCGGCAATCAGGCGGGTCAGGACGCGGTTGTAATAGGTCGCGGTCTCGGTCTGCCAGTCGCTGATCGGGACATAGGCGGACGGCACCGATGCATAGGTTGTCAGCAGATCTTCAATGATGTCGGCCGGATCTTCCGCCGAATAATACAGGCAGAGCTGGACCCGGTCGCCCGAGGCGTGGGACGTGGCCTCGGTGTTGAAGGCCGCCCGCGCGTCGATGGTCAGCACGTCCGACGAGCGTGACGACACATGCACGATCTCGCCGGCCCCCAGCGCCACGTAGAAATCGGAGCTGGGATAGGACGATCCCGCCCCGGACGGCGACACGGTGACCGACGTGTCGGTGTCGTTGATCGCCGACTGGATAAAGCCAGGCGACAGGGCCGGCGCCAGGGCACGATCGCCGTCGGCCAGCTTCAGTGGATCCTCCGCGATCAGCACGAACGTGCCGGCGGGCAGTGGACCGTCGATCGATTCGCCCACAAACACCCGCTTTTCCATGGCGCCCAGCGCCTCACCCGCCTCGCCGTGGTAGAGATTCACCGTGCGGTCGCGCACATAAGGGTGGCGCGCCCGGAACTTGCCCCAGTAGGTCCCTTGAGCAATCGGGTCATAGTTCCGGCTTTCCGGGTATTTGTCGTAGTCGTCGCCCGGATCCGGCCAGGGATGGTCGTCGAACTCGATCCGCGCCGTGGTCCGCAAGCCCAGGTCGCCGCCCAGCGACACCTCGCCAGGTTCGATCTCGATCGACCGGATCGAGTGAACCGCCTCGATCGCCGGGTCGAGCCAGGGTGCCGGCACCGCGAACCGCAGGGTCTTGTTGACCGCGGCCAAATTGGCGATGTCCTGGCACGTCTTGTCGGTGTTGAAGCACTTGAACGCCCCCGTGGGCGTCTCGCCCGTCAGGGTCGCCGTGCAGGGACTGGTGCCGTAGGTCAGCGAGCAGGCGTCATCGAGCTCCAGCTCGCAATACTGAACGATCCGGGCCACAGCCGACGTCATGAATCAACGCCCCCCGCAGCCGCCGCGACCACCGCCGCAACCACCGCCGGCCGCGCCGCCGATGCGGCCATCACCGCTCGCGACCACCAAATATTCCACATCATCCGGGCCGGATGTGACATCAAACGTGCCGGGCGTGTTGAAGACGTGCTCCATGCGGAGCGCCGGGTCGGCCACTGAAGGCAGGGCGGCGATAAACGGGCCAACGCCGACAAGCGCGAGCAGGTGTCGTCGATTCATGGCTGGCCCTGATTTTGTCAAGATACTGTTGGCGGTCATGTGGCGATTCCCGTCAGATCAAGGTCAACCGCCATCAGACAGTTCACCAGCTCGTTGACCGGCTTGGGATTGCCCTGGACCTGAGCAAAGGCCACTTCTTCGGGGTAGTCGCCGGGACGCCAGGCAAAGAAGAACGGCTTTCGCGGGCTGGCATAGAGCGGCCGGATATGCGCACGCACGAAACTTTCGCTCATCAGCCGAAGCGGCACCCGTGTCTGCCAGCGCCCCCCAACCTCGATAGAGCCCAGGAATTGGCCGTTGATCGATTCGCCCGCCGCGATATTGAGTTCATCGGCAAGCGGCATCGGCTGCTGGCCAACCCAATGGCGGGCAGGCACGACCGTCGCCACACCGGTGTAGATCACCGCCAGTTCCGGCGCGGCACTACCCTGCCCGAGCGACAGGCGGATGCCGGTGCGGTCGGCGGAAGCAAGACGCAACAGCTTGGGCCCGTCGTCGCCGTAGAGCATGGTCGGCGACACCGCCGTCCAGGTCGACCCGTCAATGGTGACCTCGGCGGTGACGGTGATCCCCGCCGACCCGAAGTTGTGCCCCACGATCGCCACGTAGTCGTTGGGCGCGTTGCCCTCGAGCGTGACGGTAACGGTTGCGGCCGCCGCCGAGGCACCCTTCCATTTGAGAGACGTGACAGGATTGCCCATGTTGGACGCCGGAAACCCCGCCGCAGTCGACGATGCCGTTACATTGGATGATGTCACCAGGTTGTCGCGCCCGATCACCGGGTTGTTGGCGTCGATATCCGTGCGTGCGACACGGCTTATGACAATCGGGAAGGCTCCGGTCATGCGAACTCGCCGCTCCATCCCTTGCGCTTAAGCGCCTTCAGGCCGTCCAAAACCTGCTCGATGGCCGCCCCCGTATAGAGCTTGCGCGGGTCAAGCCCCTCGATCCGCACAACTGCCGTCGACCCAGGTCCGCCGCCATTGGGCACGACCTGACCCGACTGGCTGGGGCGGAACAGTTCCGGGCCGCGTTCGCCAACGATATAGGCCTTGCCGGCATCCACGGGCCCGCCATCGGCGCGGAAACCGCCGAACAGCCCGCCCAGCAGGTCGCCACCACCGCCGCCGAACAGTGACCCCAGCAAGCTTCCCGCACCGCCGGTGCCACCACCCAGCAGCGCGCCGAACGGATTACTGCCGCCGAACAGCGCGGCCTTGGCAGCCGCAATCCCCAGTTCCTTGACCACGTCTCCCAGCACGTCGGTCAGCTTCTCGCCACCCACAATGAGCCGGTCCAGGGCCGATTCCCCGATCTGCCCGAAATACTGTGTCGCCAGGGCCGCCTGACGGGTCGCGTCCTCGTGATCCTGGATCATGGTCGCCAGCCGGGCGATCTTCTGGCCGGCCTCGCTGTTGAGATCGGTGCCCGCGGCGGTGAGCTGGTTGTAGACCTCCTGTCCGCGTGTATTGAGTTGCACGGCGACAAGCTGCTGCTCCAGTGCCGTCGTTACCCGCCCGATGCGCTCGACAGCCTTGTCGGCCTCCTTGTCGGTTTCCGGAGTGCCAGGGATTTTGGTAACAATCGCAGCCGGTCGCCGGCCGCGCCGGTCCGGCCCGGCACCAGGCGAAGAAGCACCCAGCCGCAGGCGCTCAGCTTCATTGCGTGAGATCATGCCCGGCAAGGCCGCGTCCCGATCGGCGCCCACAAGGTCGGCCAGTTTCTCGAAAATCGACGAGTTGCCGAAGTTAGCCGCCGTTTTTTCGACAGACTCGAATTTGTCTGCCAAGTCATCCAACGCCCCGATGCCGGTGAGGATCGCGGATTTGAACCTCGTCCCGATCGTCGCCGTCAGCGTGTTGAACTGGTCATCAACCTTCTTGCCGGACACGAGCAACTTTTCGTCCATCACCGCCGAGGCGTCGCGTGCCTTCTGACGCAGGAGCTCGAGACCGTCCCGTCCATCGCGCAGCGTGTTGACCATGGCAGCGCCTTCGGAATCGAAAGCAAGGAAGGCCAGCCGCAGTTTGTCCTGTTCAGATGCCGCTCCTTTGATCAGGTTGGCGTAGTCACCGAGCAGATCGATGGTTGGACGGATCCGACCCTGACTGTCACGCAGTGCAATGTTGTTGGCCGCCAAAACATCCTTGAGGACACCGGTGCCCGAGGCAGCTTCTGCCAGCCGCCTTGAGAACCGCTGCATGCCCATATCGAGTTGGTTGGATGCAACCCCGGTCTGCTCGGCAGCGAACCGCATTTCCTGCAGCGCGTCCGTCGTGAGGTTCACCTTGTTGGCCACGTCTATCACTCTGGAGGCTTCCGCCGTGATTTGCTTGAGCGTTTGGGGAAGGGTTGCCAGCCCTCCGGCCACGAAGCCCACGCCGAACGCCGAGGCGAGCGTGCGGGCCGAGGATGCCGCCCGGCTGAGCGACAGGTCGAATTTGCGGACTCCCGAAGAACCACGCCTGAACGACTTGTCGACGTCGCGCTGAACCTTCTTCATGGCGTTATTGAACTGTTTTGTGTTCGCCTCCATCAGAACGGTCAGGCGCTCTACGTCTGTGGCCATGGGTTTCCCATCATTGCGCCCGGTGGCGGATCGAACCGCCGTCGGGGTAGCGTTTCTTCAGGTCGGCGATCTGGGCCTTGGTCGGCGGCTCTGTCCGGGGCGGACAGTTGGCCGCGATAAAGCCGTCGATCGCGTCGGTGATATCGGTCAGCGTGGCGGTCCAGAACTCGGATGCAGGCCAGCCGACCACGCCGCAGGCGCGGCGCTTCAGTTCTCTCAGGTCTTCGGCGAGGGTTCGGGATTCTCCCCCTCGCCGCCCACGTTTCCCGGGTCGTCCTTGGGCATATGGGCGGTGAGTGCTTCCAGCATGGCATTGCCGAAAACCATGAATTCGTGCGGCTTCAGGTTGTTCCAGGCATTTTCCCCGTCACCATCGACAACGAAGCATTTGAGTGCTTCGCGCACGGCAACAGGCCCGCCGCCGGAAAGAAGGCGGTAGATCTCATGGAACGTCCCGGCCGCCATTGTGGCATCGAACCGCGCCAGGCCGTCCGGTGTTACGGCCAGCACCAGGTCCACGCCGCCGATCGTCACGGCGATCTCACCTTTTGCCTTGTTGGCCGCCATTATTCAGCCGCGAAGGTGACGGCGTTCAGGCGCAGGGTGATCGAGAAGTCCATGTTGCCCTCGGTCTCGCCCGACAACTCGTAGGAGCCGATAAATGCAGCACCCTCGAAGGTGCCCCATCCAGGAACGACGATCTGGTAGTTGCCGGTCGCCTGGTTGCGCGCGTCGTTGGAGACATTGAGGTGCCCAGAGTCGTCCTCGAACTTGCCCTCGCCAGAAATCTCCAGGGTCTGGATGCCGTAGCCGGTTTCGGCCAGCACCTTGTTGCCGGGCGTCGAGCAGTCCGGCACGGTGTTGTCGACTTCGTTGTTGTTGATCGAGATTGACCGTGTGGTCACCCCGCAGACCGTCGCAAAAATCTCGGTCGGTGTGCCGCCGTCACCTCGTTTGATCAGGAGCGTCCGCCCCGTTTGCTGCGCCATGTGATTTCTCCTTTAGGCGTGGTGAAGAATCCGGACGGTCACCACCCCGTGGCGGGTGATCCCGTCCGGATCGTTGAAAACCCTTGTATTGGTCACGAACGCATGGGCCGATGCCCGGCCCGTGACCGTGAGCGAGGCCGCGTGCAGTTCGTCAAAGATCTGCCCGGCGATATCCTTGACCGCCTTCTTCGACCGGTCTCGCGACCACACGTGCAGGGTCACGAACTCGTCTTTCCCGTTCGAACAGCTAACGTCGTCGGCCAGCGCTTGACTGTCGCCGATCTCCACAAACGGATAGAGGCTGGGGTCGGTGCGGTCGCGCGGCACGTCGTCGTATATCCGGCCTTCGCAGATCGCCGGGTCAGCGGCTGTCAGCGCGGTATAGAGTGCAACCTGCAGTTCCGCCGATCCGTCGCTCATGCCCTCACCGCCAGTTTCTTGATTTCCTTGTTGATCGCCCGCGTGACCCGCCCGCGGTGGCGTTTCTTGACCAGCCGGTAGGCGGGAAAGAAGAACGGCTGCCGTGGCTGCCCGACTGCGCCCATTTCGACAAAGAAACCGTAAAAGGCGTTTTTTCCCGTGGGCCCATCGCCCACGTCCACCGCCACCTTCCACACCGGTGAAACCGTGCCCGGCACCTTCTGGGCATAGATCGCGTCGCGCAGATTGCCGGGCGACGTATCCTTGCCGCCGGAGCGCCGCTTGAGGCCACCGGAGCTGCGGACCGGCGCAAAGGACCTGGCGTGTGCGACGATTTCACGAGCCGACTTTTCCGCCGCCGCGTCGATCGCGTCGTCCACCGCCGGCACCAGGCGGCGCAGCTTCGCCGCCAGCTTGCCCTTGCGCTCAATTCCAACCGATACGGCGCGGGCCATCAGGTAGCCACACCCCGCTCGATCACCATCTCCAGGCGGCGGTTTCTCCGGTCAGGGTTGGATACCGACCGGATGTTCCAGACGACACCTTTGATCACACAGCGCCATGATGCGGTTATCGCTGCCGCCTGGGCCGAGTGCCGGATCGACAGGGTCGCGGTCATCGGGTCGGTCACGCGGCCACCCTCGACCCGCTCGCGGCCTTTTTCTTCCATCAGTTCGCCTGACCTCGTGAACTGCGCGACCCACGACATAACCGAACCGCCGGCACCGTCTGGTGTCGGTTGCTCGGCCTCGAAAGCCACCCGGTCGCGCAGCCTGCCCGCCCTCATCGGATCAGAGCGCCACGCCCGATGCGTTTATGCTGAGCGCGAACACCGTTGAACTTTTGGCAATGCCGAGCACGGTGGCGTACTCGCCAGAGCCCACGTCGGCCACCGGGCAGATCCCGCCCGCCGTATCGCTCAGATACATGGCCACCCCCTCGGTCAGCACCGCGTTCATGGTTATGTCGCCCTCACGCGCGATGGTCAGCGGCTGGCCGTCAGAGCCGCCGTTGAGCGCGATGCCGCGCGGGGTCCGGATCAGGGCCGACGCCCCGTTGGCATCGGCCAGCTTGTACTTGCGGTCTGCGGTGTCGCGGTAGACCATCTGCCCTGCGGTGATGGTCGCGCCGGCAACACCGGTTTCGGTGACCGCCGAGGCGGCGGCGAGAACGGCTGAGGCGGTAATGGAGATGTCTGCCATGGTTTTCTAAGTCCTTTCGGGGTCAAACGCCGATACGGCGATAGGGGGCAACGAGATTTCGAGCAGCAGAATTGCCCGGTAGGTCCGTAGCGGAAACGCCGACCACCACCGATTCGCGGTTTTCAAACCAGGTCCCGATGGTCAGCAGGATCGCCTGCCGGATCGGCCTCGGCACGTCGGCCGCATCGCCGTAACCGGCGACAAAGGTCACGGACACGGCGTCGGGGCGGGTGTAAGTTCCGGGCCAGGTCTGGTCCGGCTTGAGCCCGATCAGCGGGCTACGCATGTCTGTGAACAACTGGTAGACGGACGTTGCCAGTGTTTGCGAGGCATTGTCGCTGTCGTAATAGGTAATCTCTGAAATTGACTGGACCGGCGCCAGCGGCAAGCGCATACAGTGCGCAAAACCGTCAAAATCCTGCCGCCATGTCTGCGTGATCAGTGCCCGGCCGAGAATCCCCGTCCAACCGTCGAGTTGAGCCGTGGCCGCGGCGATATACGCCTCGACCAAGGTCTGCTCTGACGTGTCGCCATCAAGTCGAAGGTGACTGTCGGCATCCTCCCAGGATACCGGGTCGACGGCAGGGGCTTCGGTGCGGACGGGTGCGAGCATGTCAGAACGTCGTGATGACGAATTGGCCGGCTTTTGTGTCGCCGCCGGACGCTATGACGATCTTGATGCGGCCTGAAACCGCGATCATGTCATTGACCGCAACGCCGCCCGCGGCATAGAGCGCGGCAACGCCGGCGGTTGAGTGTGTCGGTTGGCGCGGTGCGACAATGGCGGCAGCGTTCACGTTGTTCTCAGCCCACAGGTTGCGCCCGGTATCCTCCTCCGTGATCACGAAGTCCACCCCGTCCGCGAAATCATCCTTGACGTAGGAGATCGACGACAGCAGGCCGTTGACCGCCGCACTGTAGACGGTCGCGTCACCACTGCTGTCAGTCTGCACATCGACAGTTATGCGTTCGACATTCATGTTGTATCCAGTTCAATGTTGCGATCAAGCGGCATGCCCGCCGTTGCCGGCGGACATGATCATCAGCTGGCCGCGGTGATGCCGAACGCCTCGAGGGCGTCGATGATGTCGTTAATCGCTGCGCGAGCCTCGGCATCCGTTGTCGCGCCGCCTGACGGGTCGGAGATCGCGGCCTCCTGTGTGCCGCTCGCGACCACGGCGCCGGAACTGGCCAGCTTATTGATCTCGGCGGCGGTGGCGGTTACCGCCGTACCGTCGAGGACCAGGGCACGATCGCCCTGTCGGATTTCAGCAACCATCTTTGGTAATCCTTTTGATTTGAGGAGATGCCAGGGGCGGACAGGAAGCCCGCCCCGTCCTGTCGGGTCAGATGGATCAGTTCGACAGGAACGCCGTGTCGCTGATCGTGGCGCCCTGGCTCGCAGGCTTGCGGCGCGGCTTGAGCACGGCAATCACTTCACCAAACGCGATGTTTGCCGTAGCCGACGTGCGGGTGGCCTGCACATAGCGTTTCGTCGGGCGGCGGAGTTCAGCGATCAGGCCGAGTCCGTTCAGGTCGTCATTCGCTGCCGACGTGGCCGTTGCGGCCGTGCCGGTGACAGCCGCCATCGCCGTGTCGGAATCGGCATCCGACTGTTGGACGGTCATGGTCGCAACACCGGTGTCGACCGAGTCCGTGATGGTCGTGTAGAAGGCGACCGATTCATAACCAGCCATGTCGATACGGCTGGAGTTGTTGTCGATCGAGGAACCGGCGGCGACGGCAGCGCCGACGTACCGGAATTCAAGATTGTCTGTGAGCCCGTGCATCGGGGTATCCTTTCGAGAATGATGGAATTGACCGGCGGCGGCCGGAGCCGCCGCTATGCTTGATCAGGTGATCAGGAGGTTCCGAACTTCAGGAACTTCACGGCTTCGTAATTCACGACGCCGCCGCCCGTCCGTTTCGTGGTGTACAACTTGACGTACGGTTTTGACGTGTAGGGATCGCGCAGCAAGCGGATGCCCTGACGGTCGACGATCTGGTACGCCTCCATGAAGTCACCGAAGGCCAGCGACAGGGAGTTGGAGGCAAGTGCCGGCATATCCTCGGCACGCGCCACCGGATGGCCCATGATCGTCTCGGGCACGCCCAGGACAAAGGACGGCTGCCACAGATAGTTGCCCATGCCGTCCTTGAACTTCCGGATGGCGGTAATGACCGTGCGACGGGTCATGAACCGGGCGTTCGGCAGGTAGGCATTCTTGAGCAGCCCCATCAGGTCGTGGATCTTGTCGGCCGGATTCGAGGACGCGAATGCGCCCGACGTGCCGGTCGCCACGTAGCCGATGCTGCCCCAGGTCACGCCGTCGCCACTGTCGGCTGCGGTGTCGTAGCTGGTCAGGCCCCGGATCTTGCCGGTTGCGCCGGCCACGAACTCAGCCTCTTCGAAGCGAGAGAACTTGTTCGCCACCTTGTCGGCCAGCCATGCCTCGATATTGACGGCACTGTCGTCCAGAAGCTGCTGGGTTGCCTTCGGCTCGGTATCGATCCAGTAGACCGGGATCTCCCACTTTCCGACTTGCGGCGTGGTGGTATCCGATCCTTGCGCGGTCTCACCGGCATAACCGGCACCGGCTTCGTTCAGATCCTCGATCCCTTCGAGCTTGTCGGTCGAAATCGTCTGCTGCGATGCGACCTGCCGCATGGGCGAACTCTCGAAGATCTTCCTGACGATGCGACCGCCAGTGTCCGGTGTGACGAAATAGCCGCCATCCGGGTCCGATCCCACCGACATGGTTTTGACCTCATCGGGATCAAGGTTTTCCTTGCCCTCGCGCAGATAGTGATCCTGCGCTTTGCGATATGCGTCATAACCTTCACCGTCGAGCGGGGTGAACGCCTTGCTGCGCGACTTGGCATTGGAAGACAGGATGTTATTGAAATCCTTGATTTCCAGTTCCCGTTTGGCCGCGTCCGGTGAACCCTTGATGCCTTCGCGGTTGATCCGCAGTTCCAGGGCTTCGCGCTCCTCGCGCTCGGCCTTGAGCGCCGCTTCGAACTTGGCCTTGGCCTCGGCGGCGCTGTCCAGGGTCGCCTCGATCTTTGTCAGCTTTTCGGCGACGACCGGATCTTCACGGTCCATCTTCGACTTCAATTCGGTTTCGATGAGGCCCTTGAATTCCTCGAACGCCTCACCCTGCTGTTCCAGCAGTGTCTTGACTTCTGACATTTCCATTTGTCAGGTTCCTTTCGGTTTGAGTGTTGCGATATTGCGGAGAATTGCCTCCGCGATGTCGGCGCCGTCCTCATCCCGAGGGTCCGAAGCCTTGAAGCCGCCGTGAGCAATTGCCTTGGCGGCGGAGCGCGAGAAACCGCCTGCATCCCGCAGGAAGTCCTCGAATTCTCGAATCGTGTTGATATCGTCGGCCTTGACCGCAGCGACACGGGCCTGCCGGTTGGCCGGGAAGGTCACCAGGGAGACCTCGAACAGGTCGACGCGCTTGAGGGTCCGGCGCGGGTCTTCCGGCTTCGACCTCATCGCCCACTCGACCGCCTTGTAGCCGATCGACAGACCATCAATAGCCGGGCGCGGGTCCATCTTCATCAGCGTGTAGGCATCGCGTCCGCGTTGGGTGTCGGCAAGCCTGCCTTCAACCCACAAGCCCTTGTCGTCTTCCTTCATGGCCGTCCAGATGCCGACCGGCATATTGTCGTCGCCGCCGGCGAACATGCCGCCGCCATGCTGCAAAAGCATCGCCGGCCAGCGGCCTGACTTGCGGGATTCGCCCAGCGTCGTCTTGAATGCGCCGCGGGCGATCACGTCGCCGTAATCGTCAACATTTCCGAAACGCGCGCCGTAGCCTTCGAACGCCATGGCACCCGTTCCGCCATCGTCGAATTTCAGTTCAAGCGGCGTGAAGTGGGTTTCGGTCTTCATGCGTCTTCCTTCTCTGGATCGTCCGCCGGTTCTTGTCCGCCCATCGGCTGGGCGAGCTCGTCGGCGAGCGGGTCGTCGGAACGGTCAAGCTCCTCGAGTGCGCGGACGTCGTTCTGTGTCATCCAGCCCTTGGAACCGCCAGACCCCAGCGCCTTGGCATAGAACTCGCCACGGTCCTTCGCCGCCCCGCGCATAAGCGCGTTAGGATTGAACTTGGAATACAGGCCGGCCTCACGGTCGGCAGGGCTCAACAGGTTGACGTCGGCGCTCACCTCGATCCTTCGGTAGAGCGGCATCAGCGTGTGGACGACATGCGCCAGGAACATCTGCTCTGCACTGGCATAGGTCGCGGTCTTGTCGGGATGGCCGACCATGATCGGCATCACCCGGAAGCCCCGGCAGATTTCCTCGATCTGGTGGCGTCGGGTCTCGATCAACTGCTGATCGGCGCTCGACATGGTGAACTGTGAATACTCCATCCCCTGGTCGGCGATGATCGGCTTCGACGCCCGCTCTCCGCCCGGCATGTGCTTGTCGAGCCAGGCCGCCAGAAACTTGAACTTTTCCTCCGAAAGCGTCTCGTCAACAGACAGAAGGCCGGATGTCCGCGCACCGTTCTTCTGGAACTCAGACTGGCCGCGTTCCAGGCTGATCGACAGCCCGACCGCATCGCGCGCCAGTCGGATCGATTCCATCCCCATCCAGGAATTCCACGACGGGCCCCGCAAGTGCCAGATCGCATCCTGCCCGAAGATCTGCTCCTCGCCGTTATAGGCCCGGACCTTGTATTCCAGGCTGAGATCGTCGCGCTGCTTCACCTGGACCCGGTTCGGTTCGATGATCACCAGCTCGCGGATCTCTCGGGCCATACCAACCCGGTTGACAAACACATAGGCATTGCCGAGTAGCGAGAAGTGAAAAACGATCGTTTCCAGGAACTCGTAACTGGTCTGCCATGTGTTCGGCTGCGACGAGAGCACGCGATTTACCGGATGGTCACCCAAGACCGTCCGCTTGCCGTTCGCCTCCTCATAGATCCGGAACGGAACCTGACACACACCGTCCGCCAACACCCGGACACAGGCCAGGACAGTCGAGACGTCCAGCGCCGTCTGCCAGTTGACCGTCTCACCGCTCATGGATGGCCGGCCGCCATAGATCTCGCGGAACAGGTCAAGCGACGAGCTGATCGGGCTGTCCTTTACCCCTCGGCGCAACCATCCAAAGAGTTTCATCCGGCCAGAGCTTTCATTCCCATTGTCTCCCAGAAGGACTCGCCAGCACCGCCCTTGTCGCCGAGCGATATCCCCAGCGCCATGCACAGCGCGGCGATGCCGTCGATCCGTTCCGTCGATTTCGCCTTCGACGGCTTGATGTCGCCGGCAGGCGAGGTCTCAACGGCCACGACCCTGGCGTGCTGGCGCAGCACAGGATGGCCGCCGTGATGAAATCCGTTGTCGATCACCAGCCGCTCGAGATCCTTGGCCGGCGCGTTCATGGACGCAAAGCCCTGGCCGAACAGCACCACCGGCAGGCCTTCCTGCTGGAGCTTCACGGCCGTCTCCGTCGCGTTCCAGCGGTCGATCGCCAGCCCGCCCTGCCCCGCTTCCAGGTTGCGGCTGCCCAAATGGGCGATCCGGAACCTTTCCGCGTCGCGGTAGATCTGCTCCTGGATGAACGCGTAGTCGATCACGTTGCCGGGCGTTGCGGCGAGTGCGCCTTCGCGAACCCAGCGGTCATAGGGCAGCTTGTCGTTACGCGCGTGGGTCACGATCAGCGCCTCCGGCTTGAAGAACCTTGCGAGCACTACCGGCACGTCGAGGCCGTCCTGGACCGGGAACCACCACACCAACGCCGACAGGTCCGTGGTCGACGACAGGTCGAGGCCGCCGAAGCACCGCTTGTGGCGCAGCCGCTCCTCGAGCGCGCTCCACACCACGGGGCCGGCGCAGTGGTCCCAGCCGAACGCCCGGCCGTTGTCGTCGAGCGCGTCGATCGGCAGCCACTTCACCGCCTGCTCCGTCCAGACGTTGAGCTGGTAATTCAGGAAGTGATTCACCAGGCGCGGCAACTGCCGGGCCCGGCGGGCTTCCGCCTTCATCGCGTCCAGTTTCTTCGAAACCCCCAGGTTCGGGTTGGCCTTGCGCCAGGTCTTCTCCAGGGTCCAGTCGTCGTCCGGGTCGGCGGCATAGATCACCACCAGGGTCTCCGGGTCGTCGAGCGTCCCGTCGAGGATCTTCTGGCACTCGTCCCAAACCTCCTCGGCATATGTGCCCTTCTTCCCGGCCGTCGAGATGATGAACTCCAGCGGCTGGCGCCTGGACGACATGCCGTCATGCACGTACTGGTACAACTCTCCACTGGTCCACTCGTGGACCTCGTCGCCGATCATGCCCGACGGGTTGAGCCCGTGCTTACCTTCCGCCTTGCCAGACAGCGGCTTGAATCCCGCATTAAGCTGCGGGCAGTAGATTGACGTCTTGAATGTCTCCAGGTCCTCGCTGAGGTTCGTCGACTTACCCACCATGGCGGTCGCCTGGTTAAACACAATCTTCGCCTGGTCCTTGTGGCTGGCGATGGCGTAGACCTCGCCGCCCTCCTCGCCGTCGCCGATCAGCACGAGCAGGCCGATCCCGGCGGCCAGCTCGGTCTTGCCGTTCTTGCGCGGCACCCACACGTAGCAGCGCCGGTAGCGCCTGGTGCCGTCGCCGCGCTTCCAGCCGAACAGCGGCCGGACGATCTCGTCGGCCTGCCAGTCCTCCAGCACGAACGGCCGTCCGGCCCACTCGCCCTTGGTGAAACACAGGTAGGTATTGAAAAAGGCAACCGCTCTGTCGGCGGCACCCTCGTCGAACCAGAACTCCCCTTCGCGCCACGCCCCATCGTGGTATGTCGCGTCGAGCCCTACACCGCCAGGTCGGCGTCTCGCCATGATCGGCTCAGTTCAGGAAGCCGACCGGCTCCCCTGCGCCGGGCCTACGCGCCGGATCCGGCTGCCCTGTCCCGGAAGGACGGGCCGGCTGTGCCTGGCCGCCGAAAAGATCGCCCGCCGGCATCGCGGACCTGGCCGCAAAGATGCGCTGGCGCTCGGCCGGGTTGAGACCGAAACGGTCCTCGGCGCGCTCGAGCAGCGGCTCCAGCCGGATCGACACCATCATGGCGACACGGATCCGCTCGTACCCGGTGTCCGTGGCGTAGCTCATGCCGTCCTTGTCGATCGCCGCATTGGCCTCGAGCCAGCGCGCGAAGTTCCGGCAGTAGCGGGCGAAGGTCTCCGCATCGGTCTGGGTCAGCAGCTTGAGCGCTGTCACCCGCGGCGCCAGGCGCTTCCACACGGCGAGCCCGCCTTTCTTCAGCCAGGCCGGCGGCGTCACTTTCGCCGCGCCGAACATCGGTGCGGGATCCTCGCCCACCGGCCGGCGCGACGGATTGCCCTTCGCAATCTTGATCGCCGCCGGCTCAGGCTTCGGCCCTCTGCGTCCCATGGTTCAACCTCTAAAAAAAAATCGTTGGATAACCCCGCCCGCCTTTTTTGTCCTGAGGGGGCGGTCCCGCTCTGGCGGGTTGTGAAGATTCAGACCCCCCCTCCCCTTTCCCGGGTCAGGTGCCGGGCGGCGGGGCTGTCGAGCTTCAGGTCGGCCGCCGTGATCGTGCCGTCGGCGTATTGTCGCTCGAGCAGCTGCTTGACCACGTTGTGGTGCCAGGCGCACGACGCCTGCCAGTTCGACCTGTCCCACATCAGGACCTGATCGCCCTTGTGCGGCACGATGTGGTCGACCAGCTCCGCGGCCGTGACCCGGTCGACGGCGATGCATCCGATACACAGCGGATGACTGTTCAGAAACCCCCTGGCCGCCTTGTCCCACCCCGTGGTGTAGCCGCGCTGGCGCGCCGAGCCGCGTCTGCGGTCGGTAGCGGCGCGCAGCTCCGAGCGCGTCGGCCGGACGGACGCCCTGAAGGTTCCCGGCATTTCCGGCATGGCAGCCTTTCAAAAGGCAACGGCCCCGCATGGGAATACGGGGCCGTTGCAAGTTCAGGGGAGGAACGCCGCGCCACGGGCTCGCCCCGCCGGCACAACGCAAAACGCCCCGACGGGATATCCATCGGGGCGTAGCTCTGTTCGCCGACACTGTGTCAAATTTTTACCGCAGATGTCAAGCCACAATCTCCATTGACGGCAGGACACGGCCGGACCGCAGCCACGGGTATTCCGGAACGAGCGGCCCGACAACGTCGAACCTGGCGAGCCGTCCGGCAAGCGTTTCCGCCAATGCCTTGAGCCCGCGCCACCACATCCCGTATTGATGCCGGGCGAAGTCGACGAGCACGGGATCGGTACCTTCGAACATCAGCTGACACCCGATCCAGCCCCGGCAGTTGCGAGGGTCGGCCCAAATTTTTGCGATCTCACCGCGTTTATTGATTCGTTTCACCATCCGTCCCGGCCCTTCCGGGTGCCATTCCGGCCGGTTGCCGTTGCGGGCGTGCATGGCCACAAGCGAGAACACTTCCGGCGCCAGGCCGATGGTCGCCACATAGATCAACAGCGCGTCCTCGTCGGCCCGCGCCGAACACGCCTGGGCGCCACGACCGGTCCCGTCGATCCGGTCACCGATCTCCAGATACCGGGCCAGCGCACCCGTGGGTGATATGCCTGGCAGGAACGACGACAACGCGGTCGCCATGGCGCCGTCGACCTTCTGGTCGGCGAACGACCACTCAACCAGGCGCTCGATATCCATCCTGACGATCTTGTCTTCGCGTGTTGAAATGCCGTCGATCTCAACCATGACGTTCATGTTCTCCATTCCTCGATTGATCCACGCAAATCACACAACAGTTCCCGTTCTGGAAAACGTCCCATAGAGAAAAACACCAATAAAATCAGTCCCGTTGGGACTCTTTGGGAGGTTTGGGAGATAAATTTGCATAATGTCCCGCATGCCCGCGCGCATGCATATGAGAACCAATGCACAAAAACCTCCCAAACCATGCAATCCTCCCATCGCCTTTGATATTAAAGGCAAATTCGTTGGGACCATTGTTCCCAGGCGGGTGGATATCCACCCAATTAACCACCCGTCACAGGGGCACGTCGTCGTCCGGATCCTTTGGCTTCTCCTGATCCTCGGCCGGTATGGGACGCCAGGACTTGATGTCGCCGTTCCCGTTCTCGACAAAATCGTGGATCCGCTTGGTCAGCTTCAGGTCCAGCCAGAACACCACGTTCGACCGTTTCCGCTTGTAGCCGCGCTCGCCCATGGCCCGTCCGAACCCCTGCGCCGTCCAGTGCTTCTCGCCATTGGCAATGCACCACGCCACATAGAGCCGATAGAGATCCGTCGACTGGATCCGCGCGCCGTCCGCATAGTCGACACACACATCCATGAACTGGCCCAGCGGATCGGATTCGACCCGGTAGTCGGCGGTCGCATCGGAGACTTCGTCGGGCAGCGCCAAGCCGTTGTCCAGATAGTCGCGGATCCCGTCGAGCAACCGGTTCAGGATGCCCGAGGCTTCCTTCTTGAGCTTCTCCGGCAGAGCCCGGTCAATCATGTCTTCTGGCACCTGGCGCTCCCACGGCACCAGCAGCACCCGGCGCCAGATCCCGTCGTCGGTGCCGTCGATGCGCGGCTTGGTATTGCCGAATATGGTCAGGGTGAACTGGATGGTCAGGTCGAAGAACGGCATGTTCAACTCCCGCACCGGGATACCCTCCTCGCCTGTCACGGTCTTGATCAGCGCCTCGGCCAGCTTGGCGCCGCGTTCCGGCTCAGTGGTGCGCAGCAGGCGGATGCCGGCGAGCTTGGCCAGGTCCGGTGTCGGCTCCCCGCCGCGCTTGGTCCGGCCCTGGTCGAGGAACGATTCGATTGCCGTCGTCGCCGCATAATCGCCCAGCACGTGGGCCCAGGCGTTCAGGACGGTCGACTTCATGTTCCGGCCCTTGCCGTACCAGAATGCCAGCCGCTGGATCGACACGTCCCCGGTGCTTGAGATCCCGCCCCAGCAGTGCAGGTGCCGGCGCATGTGGTCGGCGGGCTGCACATAGGCCAGCGCCTCGTCGTAGACCGGGCACGGCGCCTCCGGGTCGTAGACGACGGGTGCCAGCTTGGTGATGCGGTCGGCCCGGTTGTGCCGCGTCAAGGTCACCGTGTCCCCGCCATCCGGGTCGATCCGGAACCGCAGCGTCCCGTTTTCCACGTTGAGCGCCATTGGATCGGTGTCGAAATCGGCGACCTGCGCCTCTATGTACGGTTGCGACAAATGCTTGATGCAACCCACGTGCGACGACCCCTGGCTCACATGCCCCCATCCCGCGATCTGGTCGGAACGGTAAACCGCCTTGCCCTTCTTAACGTCCACCTCGCAGTCCTCACCGGAATCGGCATAGGCGATAGCTTCATTGCCGATCGCCGTGACGGTGTCGTGGATCGCGCGCGCCAGCAGCCCTTCGGCCCGGTCGCGCGTCCACCGCCGCCCGTCCCAGGCAAGCCAGCCCCACTGGGCGCAGAACAGGAACTCGTCGCCGTGCCGCAAGACGAAGCGCTGCGCGTTGCCGAGATCGGTCAACGGCAGCAAGGAACACTCGAAATCCCAGTCGATCTCACCTGAACCCCCGACATCTCCGTTGCCCCGGCCACCACTTCCATCATCGCCCGGCGCGGAGCGCTCCTTGTCTGAGCTTTCGGGCCGGGCCCCTCCCATTTGGGAGGTTATGTCCGAAGGGGCATCGGAAGAAGCGCGCGCGCCGGCCGGTGGGGCGTCACGGGGCGGAGCCTTGCCAGCTTCCTTCGCCGGCTCGACCCTGGGCGCCTCCGGGCGTTGTGCAGCATGTATACGATCTAGGATCGCCTGGCGGGCCGCACCCGGTTTGCCGGTATCGTCAGTCCCGTCGCTCATCCGGTCTGGCCCCTCAGCATGTCATTGAAATCGAGACCCTCGGGCGCCCACGACGTGCGCACCGTGCGTCCCGGCCGCGCCCACCGCGCCGCCGCCCTGGCGTGGACCATCGACGCCGTGAACCGGTCCGAATCGCCATCACCCAGGGTGAGAATGTCCACGGCGCTGTCCGGCGGCATCAGGGACGGGCGGCGGGATTCCATCAGCGGATAGGGCCCCGGCACCATCAGCGGCCGCACCCGCCCCAGGCTGTCGGTGCGCTTCTCGGTCGGATGCCGGATCGAGGCTTGCGACTTGCCGCCGATGTTCTGCATCGACACCCCGGCCCAGAACGCGCACGTCTCGAACAGCGCCTCACCCTCATCGGCCAGCATGGCATCGCAGACCGAAAGCGTCGTCTCGATGCCCTCGCCCACCACCAGCCGCTCAGGGGCCGCCGGCCCGCCCAGGGGAATGTGTCCGGCCCGCGACGAGCCCCGGACTTTCTTGGCCAGCTCGAATTCGCCGGTCTCCGGGTTGACGATATCCGCCTTGCCGTCAACCGGATCGTCGAACCCCTCGATCAGGATGCGCGGGTCGATCCATGTGATGTGGGCGCCGGTAAACCGCCCGTCCGGGCCGGTGATCGCCGCAACCATGGCAGGCCCGGTATAGATCCGGCGAAAGCGCTTGTCCTCCATCCTGGTAAAGAACGGTTGTTCCGACTGGCCCCGGATCTTGGCGCCGGGCGGTGCCGCCAGCTTGCGCCAGGCCAGGTAACGGTCCGCCACGTGCCGGTCGCCGGCCGCGTCCCAGATCTTGCGTGCCCGCCCGATCTCAGCCTTCCGGTATGAATTGTCGTCGGAATCGGTTGCCGGCGGTGGCGGCGACGCCGGCAGCCGTTCCGACGTGCCGGCAAGGGTTTCAACCGCTGTCAGGAAGTCGCAGGCATCGAGGTACTGCACCAGGGCGATGGCATCGCCGCCGGCCCCCGACTTGCGGCAGTGGAACACGTTCTTGCGCGGGTTGACCGAGAACCGGTCATCGCCGCCGCAGGCCGGGCACGGCCCCACCAGTTCACCGCCCGAGCGAACCAGTTTGACACCGCGCACCGCGATCTCGTCAACCACGCGCACCCGTCGCGCCTGGGCGATCCGGTCGTCGCGGTCATCGGTCATCCAGCCACCCCAGCAAACAGCGACGGCGCCGCATCCCGCGCCGCTTCGGCCCGCGCCAGTGCCCGGGACGCCGCCGGACTGATCCACAGCACCTCGGTCCGCTCCCTGGCCCCGTCGGCGAGCGCCGTGCGGGTCCGGCGGGTCCAGCCCTTCAGCGCGTCGTCGTAAAGCGCCGACGGATAGCCCGACAGCACCACCATGCCCTCGAGCCGGCAAAGCGCCTCGAGCAGATCCGCATGGTCGCCGTCGGTCATCTCGTGGGTGTAGGCGTGATACTTGATCTTGCCCCGCCGCGACTTGGCCGAGCGCGTCGCCGGCACATAGGGCGGGTCCACATAGAACAAGGTGTCAGGCCCGTCGGCGGCTGCCACTACCTGTAGTGCCGGCCGGCGTTCGATCACCACCCCGCGCAACCGCTCGACCGCCAATGCCAGCGCGTCGGGCAGGTTCATCCAGTCGATCGCACAGTTTGTGTGGCTGCCGCTGGAATTGGCCCGGAACCCGGTCCTGACCGCCACGTTGTGCCCGTCCGACCCGAAGCCCATGAACGACCGCGACACCAGCCGCACGGCCCGATCGACCGGATCGCCGCCGGTCTCGTAGGCCGCCTCGAACTCCGCCCTGGCGAACGGTGTCAGGCGCAGCCGGTCGACCAACTCGCCGGCACGGGTCCCCCGCAACACCCGGAACAGGTTGACCACGTCGTCGCACAGGTCGTTATAGATCTCCGCCTTCGACCGGGCTTTACGGATCAGCACGGACGCCGCCCCGCCGTAAGGCTCCACATAGGTCTTGTGCGGCGGCAGATGCGCGATGATCCACGGCGCCAGCAGCCACTTGCCGCCGTGGTAGCGCAGGACCGGGCGTGTGGGTGCGGCGGCCGTCATGCCTTGTCTCCCATCGGCGGGTCGGACTCGGGAAATGCCGGGAACGCATCCCGGTTGCGCAGCTCCCGGCAGACCTCACGCACGATTTGATTGCCGGTCAGGTGCCGGGCCAGCTCGGGAATGATCTTGCCGATCGGATCGCGTTTCGACAGGTTCACACGTGTCCGAGCCGCGACGGCCATCAGCTCACCGCGCCAGAGCAACTCCAGCAGCGGCACCGTTTTGGCCCGGTCCTGACCGGTCTGGCCCCACACCACATGGAGCCTCATGTGCGAATCGTCGTTCGGATCGACGGCGACACGTCCGGTCCCGTAAGGCAAATCACGGGTAGGCATCGCCTCGATATGGTCGTACCACTTGGGATGATACGCGAGCCAGAACTCGGGCAGAACGCGCGAGAACGTAGCGATCTGGCCGGCAAGCCGGTCCAGTTTGTCCTTCGGCCCCTTGATCTCGACGCCGGCGATCTGGTCCTTGCCGATGAACGCCAGATCTATCCGCTTCTCGCCGACCACCAGTTCATGCACCACTCGGGCCCCGTGCCACCGCCGCCGGCCCCACGGCACCAGCAGATCGCGCGTGGCCAGTTCCTCGGTGGAGCGGTTGGTGGTCACGCCGCACCCCGCACAGCCTGATTGACAAAATTCGCCTCCAGGATCGCCCGCGCCACATCCGGGCAAACCGAATTGCCGCACATGCGCACCTGGGCCGTAATCGAGAGCGGCTTGCCGTCGACAACGGGAGCGATGACGTAGCTGTCCGGGAACCCCTGGGCCCGGTACAATTCACGCGCGATCAGCATGCGCATACCGATGTCCGCGATCTGGTAGTCATGACCGGCCACGGTCACCAACCCAAACCGGTCCTTAGTCGAGAGTGTGTGGGCAGGCTCACCCAGCGCCTGCCCGAACGATTTGCCGAAATACTTCGTGAGAAACGCCCGAACCTCGGCAATATGATTGCCACCGGCCGTCACCGCTTTCATGGGCTGCAGCGGGTCACCGCCGCCGCCCACATTCGACCCGCGCAGGTGCGCCAGGTGAGACGTCACCAGCGCCGACTTGCCGCCCCCGCCGGCCGTGACCGTCCCGATCGGCTCACCACACCCGCTGCCCACACTGCGCCCGAATTGGCGGGTCAGATGCGCCGTGACGACGTTCTGTTGTGTGCCGCGCCCGGTGATGGTCGACATCGGCTTGCGGAAATCATGGCCGGTAACGCCTGTGTTGTGCTGCGCCAGGAACGCAGACACGAGGCTTGCCGCATTTCCAGACGGAACGATCGTCTGAAAGGGTTGCTCCACTGATCGAGCTCGGGGATATTGTCCGTCGCGTTCTCCGTATCTTGGAACGAAGTAAGGTGCCGTCAGAGCAATGCCGCCGCCCTTGGGCTGGGCCGTAACTGTCCGCATCGGTTCATCCGCCGGCATCGCGCCAAACTTGGCACTGCTGTGCTGCACGTGCGTGAAATGCGGCATCACCAGGCCATGGGCGTCCCGCGCCGCGGTCATGGTGTTGAAGGGCCGGTCCACCCCATGGCCCCGGAACCAGTCACCGCCGTGATTGCAGGTCACGATGAACGGATCGGCCGCGTCGACCACATATTTGAACACCCCCCGCGCGATGCGCTTGAGCGTGTTTTCAGCCAGTGGCCGCCTGATCCTCAAGCCCCGAGCCTTGACGTCCTCCGGCGTCATGAAGATCGAATGCACCGGCACGGACCAGTCGATGCATTGCGCTGCCGTGGCGTAGGGTTTCAGTCCTGGACCATGCGTAGGTGTCGGCCAGACGATCGGCTGCCCGTCGCGCCGGGCAATCAGGTAGAGCCTGTTCCGGATTGTCGGCGCGCCATAGTCGCACGCGCGCAACTCGCGCCATTCCACCCGATAGCCGAACCCTTCAAGCATGCCCACCCAACGGTGAAAGAACGCCGCCTTGCGCGCCGGACACGGCTTGCCGTCGACCAGCGGCCCCCAGGTCTGGAATTCTTCGACATTCTCCAGGGCAATGATGCGCGGCCGCACCTGGTGCGCCCACTTGATCACCACCCAAGCCAGCCCCCGGATATCCTTGTCCACCGGCCGCCCGCCCTTGGCCTTGGAAAAGTGCTTGCAGTCCGGCGAGAACCACCCCAGCCCCACCGGCCGGCCGCCACACACGTCGCGCGGATCGACATCCCACACCGATTCACAATAGTGCTTGGTATGGGGATGGTTCGCCGCGTGCATCGCGATCGCTTCCGGGTCGTGGTTGATGGCGATATCCGGCGACCGCCAGGCGGCCATCTCAATCCCGAGAGACGCCCCGCCCCCGCCTGCAAAATTGTCGACGATCAGCTCGGTCAAACCCCACCCTCCCATGGCAGGGTCCACGGCGCACCCGCGACCAGGTCCTCCCGTCCCGCCGTGAAATGCACAAACGGCACCAGCTCATAAGGCAGATACAGCGGATGACTAGGTTGGCCCGCCTTGCTGACCTTCAGCGCATGCAGCGGCTTCCCATGTTCCAGCGCGATCTCGTAGACCAGGCGATGCCGGTCGAGAAACGACCCGTGATTGCCCCATGCCGCAATGATCCAGTCGTGCGTCGCAATCGCCGCGTCGAGCCATTGCCGCGTTTGCCGGCTGGGTGTGTGATGGCGTTTCAGGTCCGCCGGACTGGTCGCCCGCAAAGTGAACAGGTTAACGACGCGTATCCCGCCAAACCCCCATTGTCGCGACCGCGTCTCGATGCGCAATATGGTCGGATCGTCGGCCTTCTCATCCGCCGTCGACGGATTCAGCATGATCCAGACAATGTCCGGACGGTCCGCATTCCACTGCCGCCACAACAGGAACCGGTAGTTCCGGCACGGTGACATTTGGGCCCCGGCGCTGATGTAGTCGCTCATTGCGTCATCCCCTCGATCGACGGCCCGACAAAGAAAACAGCGCTTGCCAGAAGGACTGTCACTGCAATCAGAAAGACAAATCCGCCGAACACGAGATCGTTGGGCCGGTTGTTCATGGCAACCGCCCTGCTTTACTTGTTAATCCTGGTCGTCTACAGAAATTGAAATGAAAAAAGTTAGTCGAACTGAGGCGATCTTTGCAGGGGCGTGGCTTGGCATCATCTTGATGACAATCGTCGGCGGCTTCATTGTCTATCGATTTATCCCCAATCCAAATATTTGGGATGAAACCCAATCCAATATTGCCCGAAACTATGGCTTGCTTGTCGCGGCGTCGGTTGCTCTCATTTTGGGTGCCTGGCGTGCTTGGACAGCACAGATTCAAGCGAACACTGCAAACGAGCAAAGCAAGATTGCCAACCGTCAGGCCGTCACTGCCGAGTCTGGGTACAACATCGATTGGTTTCAGAAGGGTGTTCAAATGCTTGCTGCCGAAACGGCCGAAGAACGCATGGTAGGCATTGCCACCCTCGCGAAACTCGCAACAGACGCACCGGATGGCTACGGAAAGCTTGTATTTAATGAACTCTTTGTCTTTATCGATAGAAATGCCCATTTCTTCACCGAAACCGCCGAAATCGGTGATATTGATTGGAGCAACTACAATGAACAACGCGACGTTAATGCTGCCCTGAACCAAGTTCTTGAATTGGCGAAATTCAACGATACTAATTCCCGTCATATTTCTTACAGAGTATTTGTATCCGGAACTAGTAATAACGTCACATTTCCAGACAGATTTATTACTAATAGTCACTTCATAAACTTTCAATTTAGAAATTGCATATCTTCTAATATTGACATTTCTCAACACATTTTCGTGAAATGCACATTCGAACACTTGAGATATGATGTGATTGAGACCATACGTGCTGATTGTATTCTCGAGTGTCGTTTTTACCACTGCGACTTTACAAATAGAGATTTCAATTCTCTTGCAGGTAGTCAGAAAGAGATGCGAATTGAGAAAGTTTTCAGATGCAACATATCTGGCTGCAGATTTGGCAAATGGTGGCCCCCTTGGCGCCTTCAAAGCCGCATAGACAGATGTTGGGCTTGGGCCGATAACCCTCCAAGTCTGCTGGAACTCGACATAAGCGAACTTGATGTGACACTTTATGATGCGAGCGCTCGATCCGATTACAACTACAACAGACAGACCGGTAGCCCAGATTCTGCATTCATAGTGTCGGGACCGCAAACGTAAGCCCGGAATCGGAGCTTCCATCACACACCCCTCCCTGCCGTCCTCAACCGATGCGGCCCGTCATAGTCGCCCGCCCGTTCCAGCGCCTTCCGGCACGGCGGGATCCATACCGGCGGCCGCGCCGCCTCGCCCTTGATCCACACCAGCCAGACGTAGGCCGTGGCGGTCGAAGCATCCGGATCGACACGGCCCTTGACCAGCGGCACCCGCTCGGCGAAGTGGGCGACGATCGTCGGCGGGCCGATGGCGTAAAGCCGCTCATATCGCCCCACGCCTTCCAGGAACCCCGCCCGCACGAACACGGCCACACCTTTGGTCGCCACGTCGAAGGCGCGCACGATGAACTGTTCGGCCAGCCGGAACGGCGGGTTGAACGCCACCCAGTCGTGCCGGGCGATGTCGCCGGGAAACAGGAAGTCGATCACCGGTGCGCCGATGCCGTAGTCGAAGATGTCCGACCCGTTCACCAGCTGGAAATAGTCGGCAAGCCCGTGCGCCAGATAGCCCCGGTTGATGGTCGGCTCCAGCAGGTCGCACCCTTGCGTCAGGCCGGGCAGTACATGCTCGCAAAGCGCCCGCCCCGCCCAGGGCTGTGTGGGAAAGTCGTCGAGACTGTCATGGGGCTCGACCCGCTGCGCCATCACCGCGCTTGACGTGTTCTGCCCCGGTCCCCTCATGCCATCGAGTCCCGCTGGTACCACGGCGCATCGCCTTCCGCATCGCCAGGCTGGACAGCCACGTCGCGCAGCCCCCGATAGTAATCCGCCGCCACCCCCCGGGCCGCCCGCAACAGATCGATCGTCGCCGGCGTCACGCCGCGCTTGAGGGCGCACGCGGCCGCGACCCGCATCACGGTTTCCACGTCGGCCAGGTCGACCGACCCGTCCAGCAACGGCGGCGGCGGCATGGCCTCAAGTGCCGTGCGCAACGCCTGCACCCGTTCCGGTGTCGCCCCGCGCACGCCCCCGGTGGCAAGAACCGCGATCGCCCCGAACAGCCGGGTCTGTGGCGAGGTCCGCGTCATGACCCGCCCCGCCTGTCTTCGCCGGCCAGCGCCGCCGCAATCTGCAGGTTGAACGTCAGCGCTTTCCGGCGGTCGATCCCGATCACGACCTCCGACCCGTCAACCCGCACCACCAGCTCCAGCAACCTGTCGGCCTTGTACTCGCCGGTCTCGCGCAGGAAGGTCATGTCCGGCATCAGGCATCACCCCCGATGATTCCGATCGCCCGGTCGAGCGCCATGCCGAGCAGCCCGGCGGCCACGCCCGCCTCGTTGCGTTCGAACGCCCGGGCCAGCACGTCCGCCGGGCACCCGTGCTGCAGGGCCAGCGACACGGCGATCGCCGCATCGTGTGTCATCACCGCCAGTTCGGTGCCCGACTTGTCGCAATCGATGAAGATCTCACCCAGGCCTCCATCCGCACCGGCCGAGACCATCACCGTGTAGTTGAAATTGCCGTGGCGGATCTCGAACGTGTCCGAGCCGCGGCGGTTGGCAAGGCGGGCACGCCCGGTCATGACCCAACCGCCCGGGGATTGTAATAATCCCCGTAACCCGCCTCGAACATCCGGGCCACGAACTTGTCGTCGCCCTTGGGCAGATCCCTTGACTTGCGGCGCGGCCCGGCTTCCAGGGTGACCGCGTCAACCGGCAGGTCCAGCGCCTTGAGCCGCCGCACGATAGTGCGTGTGGCAAAACCCAGCTTGCGGGCCAATGCGCGGACGCTCCAGCCCCTGGCATAGCCAGCCCGCAGCGCCCGATCGCGTTCCGCCGTCCAGACCGCCCCTTGTTCCTTCACGCCAGGGCCGAGATTCATGTACCGTGCCTTGGCGCGCACCTGGTCGCCGCTTCGGACCAGATCGTAGGCGATTTCCGATGCGGGTTTCACGCCCCACCACTTGACCAGATAGGCGTTTTCCCGGTCAGACCATGGTGTGTGTCCCTCACGCGGCATAGGTCAATCCTCGATGGCCCTGTTGAGCCGTTCCGTAGCCGCCGCGAGGACATTCGTCGCCGCAGTAATTTCCCTCACAGTGTCCGTGAGGTCACACAGGTATTTGGGCTCTTCAACCGAATCGGTGTTCACTGCGGACGTTTCGCCGACAGCGGCAGGTCGCGTTTGCTCGTCGTCGAGCCGCCCCCGCAACTCGTCGGCACAACGGCTGAGAACGGCGGCAAGGTGTTCGCAACCGCTCACATCGAGACGATATGTTTCGTAGTGGTCTTGTTTGTTTCGGACGTAGAGACGAACACAGTCGTGACCATCGACGTCCGCCCGAATCCAGACCGTCTGGGACGTGCGGATGGAAACGCCGCTGTCCGTCAAACTGATACGAGGAGATTTGGAATTGTTACGAGAATTTTCAGCCATACCGAAGGTCCTTACTGTTGATGAGTTGTGGACGGAATTGAAGCTGGCCCACGATGAGATGCTGATGGTTCGTGGCTACCAGTCCGAAGCGGAGGAGAAATGGCAAAAGATTGAGGATAATCACGGCACGTACGACGACCACGGCAACGTGACCTTGTCCGCCACGTGCCCGGCTTGTGGTGCCGATGTCCCGATCGATGACGACTGACACCTGCATCACCCCTCCCCCGCCGCCATCGTTTCCACCAGCGCGATCAGGGCGGCCATCTCCGTGATCGCCTCCAGCCCCTCGCGCTTGATCGCCTGGGCTTCGCGTTCCGTGATCGTGTTGTCGGCCATGGACTCGACCGTCCGCGCCACCAGATCGGAGTGTTCGCGCACCGACCTGGCCAACTGGTCGGGCAGCGCTTCCGGATCGCGGCACGCCAGCGGAATGAACACGCCGCCGGCGGCTGCAGTCTGCCACTGGGTCACGATCGGGTCGCCGCAGAACGCCTCGAGCGAGCGCACCACGTCCGACGGCATCGAAACATCGGCGTGGGTCGGGTCGGTGTACTTGTGGATCTGCGCCGGCGACACCCGGCAGACTTCCGACGCGCTGACCTCGCCGCCGCAGGCCTGCACCAGACGCAGCACGGCGTCTTTCAGGGATCCGCCCGGACGGGGCACGGCAGGCTTTCTAGGCATGCGCGCCTCCGTCACAGACAACCGACGATCCGCCTTGCGGCGAATCGTCGGCGCCGTCATCCTGTGAAGTTTCCAAACCAAACACAGGAGACATCTGTACGATGAAGTATGCTGTCACCGAAGAAATCGCGACAATTGAAAACGCAACGATTGACTTCGATCTGTACAAGATGGTCGAGGAGGAGATCGACACAACCTGGCGCGCCATCGACGTGAAAATGCACCTCATTCTCCCTGTCGACGGGAACATCGATTCCGAAGACCCAAACAGCCGTGCTGACTTTTCCGTGCAGTTTCTCATGCCGTCGCACGGTGACGGACCGGAGACCACGATGGGTGATTTCGAGGCACGTGTCTGGGAGCGGCTGACAGCAATCGCCGAAGCCATTTCCAAGGCTGTCGCCGCTTCACCCCGGGACTCAGGTCTCTGAGACATTACGTCAGTCCTCCGGGGCGATGCGTTCATAGGTCATCGGCCCCGTCTGCCTGAAGTGCCGCTTGTTGTAGTCGCGAAACCGCTTGGGAAGCCGCCGCATCTTCGCAGCGTGTTCAACCTCCTTCTGCACCTGGTTGAGATGGGGCCGGAGCCGTTCGGCAAGCCACCTGAAAATCCGTTCAGTCAACATCTTTGAGTACCTCACCTTTTCTAAGACCGAGAACTTTGATCAACCTTGCCGGCAGCGGTTGACCGCGCGGCGGCTCCACCGCGTGAACCAGCGCAACTCCATCGAGCTTCACGACATCCGCTGCAGGCTTGCCCGTATCTGTCCGCCGCTCACGCATGGGCGGCCTCCTTTTCGTCCGTGGATGAATAGGCGGGGCTTTCGTCGGTGACGGCGGCAGGTGATTCGGGCAGGGTGTCGGGATGACAAACCTTGCCCTTGCTCCTGAGCCATTCGATTCGGGTTTCGTGCAAATCGTTAGGCGAGACCGCGCCATTGGTAACCAACCTGATTCTCTCAACAATCTCCGCTCGCGGCATTGCCTCACCAGCCGCATACTTTTGTGCCTGACGCGCACTAGACACCCCAATCAACGTAGCCAGGGCCTCATAGGTGAGACCTTCATTTGTTCTGAAATCCTCAAGAATCATATGAGTCTTATGGCTAATTTAGCCATACATGTAAAGATGTCGTGGGTCTTTTAGCCATGTTTTTTTGTGGCTATTTAAGCCAAGCTATTGCAATGACAAACAGAATCGAACATCTGCGCCTTGCAAAACAATGGTCGATGGCACGGTTGGCCGAAGAGGCTGACACAGATGCCTCAACCATCAACAAGCTCGAAAAGGGAAAAACGAAGCTGACAACCGATTGGATCAATCGATTGTCAACGGCTCTCGGCGTTCAGCCCACTGCGATTATTGCGGAAGCGCCGCCACCGGAACCAATTTACGTTCGCGGAAAAGTTCAAGCCGGCAGTTGGTCGGAAGCGCTGGAGTGGGAACAAAGCCGCCGATATCCCGTCTGGGTGCCCATTCCGGATCAATGGAAGCCACTGCCGAAGTTCGGCCTCGAGGTGCACGGGCCTTCGATGAACCGGAAATACCCCGAGGGCACGGTCCTAGTCTGCGTCGGCATTCTAGACGCCGATATCGAACCCAGGGAAGGCCAACGCTATATCGTCCAGCGCGAAAGCCACGGCGAGTTCGAGATGACCGTCAAGGAACTGAAACTCGACCAACAAGGCCGACCCTGGCTGTGGCCGGACTCCGACGATCCGGAGCACCAGCAACCGTTGTCCGCCAATGGCGACGATGGCGACACCGTGCAAATCTTGGCGATTGTCATTACGTCAGTTCAACCTGAGTAGTAACTGGCGGCAAAGCCTGCAGCTGGTGGCACGACCGGCTCCACCTACCGTCCTGCCATCCAGATCGCATACAGCCCAAACACAATTCCAAACGCGCTCAATCCGAAGATAAGCATCAATTCGTAAGTCGTCATTCATTGATCCTCCTATGATCAATTAGTACGAATCACACGATTTTTTCCGTCGTATCAGTTCTGAATTGCTCGACCAAGTTAGGCCGATTCAGCCACAAATTGCGACGTTGTGGCTTGACTAGCCATTTTTCTACTTTACAGTTATGGCTATTTAAGCCATGAATAGTCCCGCTCGAAACCCGAACGGAGTTTGTCTCATGCGTCTGGATCTGCCCCTCAGCCCCACCGAACAACTGTCTCTCGCCCATGACGGGCACGTGCCCAGCCACCTCTGGGACGCCGCCCGCGCCATCGAGAACACCCACGCGGAAAAGCAGCGGACCAGGGCGCGCCGGCCGCACGCCCGGGTCGTCCACATCAAACTGAAACCCGGCGTCGCCATCGACCTCATGGCCGACACCATCGTCAGGGCGGCGGCAGCCCGCGGTTGCGTCGACCGCCTCGACCTGCAGCAGGCCGGGTTCTCAGCAATCCAGATCGAGGCGTACCGCGACAGGGCATTTGCGCAGGCCGCCCTGCTCGAGCCCCGCATCGTCACCATGCTCAAGCCAGAGGGCTGAGCCATGGCCGACACATCCAACATCGTCGACCTGGCCGCCGAGCGCGAGCTGCGCGGGCTGGACAGCCCCCTGCCCCATTTCCGCACCGGCGACCCGGTCTGGGTCGCCCGCTTCGGCAAGCGCGCCGACGGCACCCGCGGTGCATGCCCGTTCCCTGCAGTCATGATCGACCTGGACACCCGGT